>CAIUKQ010000308.1 GCA_903899705.1 uncultured beta proteobacterium | reverse complement strand
ATGCCGACGCGTTGCTTCATGCCGCCGGAGATCTCGTGCGGATACTTGTCCATGGCATGCCCCAGACCCACCAGTTCGAGGGTGTGGCGGGTGCGCTCGCGCAATCTCGCTTTGGGTTCCGATGCGGCTAACACGCGCTCGACCGCCAGATAGACATTCTCGAAACAGGTGAGCCAGGGCAGAAGTGAATGGTTCTGAAACACCACGCCTCGATCGGGACCCGGCCCTGAGATTTCCCGCTCGGCCAGAATCATGGTGCCCCGGGTGGGTTCGATCAGGCCGGCCACCAGATTGAGCAAAGTGGATTTTCCGCAACCGGAGTGGCCGATGAGGGTCACGAATTCGCCTTCGCGTACCGCCAGGTTGATGGTGCCCAGGGCAGTGAACGGCCCCTTGCGGGTTTCGAACACCTTGCCCACGGATTCTATTTTCAGATAGTCGCTCACGAGCGTTCCTCCCCATAGCTGAACCGGCGCGCGGCAAGCAGCAGCAACTGCTCGAGCAGAAGGCCGATGATGCCCACCGTGAAGATGGCGATGATGATGTGCTGCACATTGAGGTTGTTCCATTCGTCCCAGACCCAGAAGCCGATGCCCACGCCGCCGGTCAGCATTTCCGCGGCGACGATGACCAGCCACGCCACGCCGATGGCAAGGCGTACGCCGGTGAGCATGAAGGGCAGAACCGAGGGGAACAGGATTTTTGTGAAGATCTTCCATTCGGAGAGCTTCAGGACGCGCGCCACATTCATGTAGTCCTGCGGCACCTGGCGCACACCGAGGGCGGTATTGATGATCATGGGCCAGATGCTGGAGATGAAAATGACGTAAATCGCCGCCGGGTTGGCGGCCTTGAAAACCAGCAGGCCGATCGGCAGCCAGGCCAGCGGACTCACCGGGCGGAGGAGCGATATCACCGGCGAGCACATGTCGGACAGGAAGCGGAAACGCCCCAGCAGGAAACCCATCGGAATTCCGATCAGGGCGGCCAGGCCGAAGCCGATGCCCACGCGACCCAGCGAATTGAGAATGTTCCAGCCAATGCCCTGATCATTCGGTCCCTTGCGATAGAAGGGATCACTGAATACCTCGACAGCCGACATCCACGTTGAGGTCGGGTTTGGAAGACGCCCGCCGGTCTTTGAAAGCAGCGACCACAGACCGATGAAAATCGCCAACCCGAAGGCCATGGCAATGACGCGGACCAGCCAATCCGGTGCGCGGGTGCGAACGTACAAGGGTTTCTCCGGCGCCACTTCTGCGCCGGCTGTTGCGGGGGCCGCCGGGCCTGCCCCGGTGACACCTTCCGGCGCAGGCGCTGCCGCAACCGAAGGCGGAGAAACCGCCGCCCCCGGCGGTTTCTCCTGGAACGTAACGGGTTTCAGCGCGATGACGCTCATGACCTATGCCACCTTCACTTTAAACGACCCGGCATAGCGCTTGGGATCCTTGCCGTCCCAGACCGTTCCATCGAACAGCTTGGAGGTGCGCATCGGATCCTTGGGCATGCTCGCCTTGGCTGCGGTGACCGCATCCTTGTAGATACCCAGTTGGTTGACCTGTTTCGCGACCGCGAGGTAATCGGGATCGGCTTTCATCAGTCCCCAGCGCTTGTGCTGGGTCATGAACCACATGCCATCGGACAGGTAAGGGAAGGTGACAAAACCGTCGTTGTAGAACTTCATCGCATTGGGGTCATCCCAGGTCTTGCCGATGCCGTTGTCGTAGCGGCCGAGCATCCTGGCGAGGATCACGTCCTTGTCGGTGTTGACATACGCGCGATCCGCGACGACTTCCGCCGTTTTCTGCCGGTTGGCCAGTGACGCATCGATCCATTTGCCGGCCTCGATGATGGCCGCCGTCATGGCACGCGCGGTGTTGGGATTCTTCTTGACGAATTCGGCGGTGGTGCCCAGCGCTTTCTCGGGATGGTCCTTCCAGATGTTCTGTGTGGTCTCGGCGGTGAAGCCGATCTTGTCGACGATGGCGCGGTAATTCCAGGGTTCGCCGACGCAGTACCCGTCCATATTGCCGACCCGCATGTTCGCGACCATCTGCGGGGGAGGCACGACAATGGCCTTGATGTCCTGGAAGGGATGAATGTCATGAGCCGCCATCCAGTAATAAAGCCACATGGCATGCGTGCCCGTGGGAAAGGTCTGCGCGAAGGTGTACTCGCGCTTTTCCTTCATCATCAGGGCCTTGAGGCTCGTGCCGTCTTTCGCGCCCTTGTCATAAAGTGCGCGCGACAGGGTGATGGCCTGGCCGTTGTGATTGAGGTTCATCAGGATGGCCATGTCCTTCTTTGGCCCGCCGGTGCCGGTGTGAACGCCGTAGATCAGGCCCCACAGCACGTGCGCCGCATCAAGTTCACCGTTGACCAGCTTGTCGCGCACGCCAGCCCAGGAGGCCTCCTTGGTCGGGATGATCTTGATGCCGTATTTCTTGTCGAACTCCATGACCGATGCCATGACGACGGAAGAGCAGTCGGTCAGGGGGATGAATCCAATCTTGACCTCCTTCAGTTCGGGGGCATCCGATCCTGCCGCCCAGGCGGCCTGCCTGATGGGATCCGGGATCAGGCTCATGATGCTAGCCGCGGCGCCAATGGCACCTGCCTGTTTGAGAAAATCGCGACGCGCAGGCTCGGGTGCTGCAACCGGCGTGACATCGGCGACGAATGGGGTTTCCGGGACTGCAGGCAAGGTCTTGTCATCCATTGGTTTCTCCATGGCAGAAAACAAAAAAGGCGTTCACCCGCCAGACGCGGCCGCACAGGTGAGTCGGCTCGCGTTGGGGTGAACGCCTTTGTTCACGGTAGGCCCGGCATTGGGCCATGCAATGTTCATTGCAATAGCTGTGCCACAAAGCCTGTGCAAATGGTGTTATTCAATAAAATATATATAAATCATATAGTTAATGAATTATTTTGGAGGGAGCGGAAGCGGTCGACAGCGTCGCCGGTGTCGCACTGTTGCAGTGCACAAGGCGGGTCGGCGCACTATCGGGCGGCGTTACCGGCCCGAATTTCAGGCGAGGAAAAAGGCTTTTTGACGGCAGCGACTGCCGGTGTGATCAACCGATCAGATCTTCCATGTCGATCACCATTTTGGCGGCGTCACCCATGCGCTTTTTACGTGTCATCGCGAGTTTTCGCAGCGCGTGATAGGCCTCGTCTTCTGTAAACCCACGGCTTTTCATCAAAATGCCCTTCGCGCGATCGACCAGTTTGCGTTCGGACAGCTTCAGGTTGGCTTCGGCCAGTTCGGTGACCAGTTTCTGGTATTCGTCAAATCGGGCAACGGCCACTTCGACGATGCCCTGCACGCGTGCGGCCTCCAATCCATCGACGACATACGCTGAGACGCCGGCCCGCACCGCATCGCGTATGGATTCGCTGCCACCGTCGCTGGAAAACATCACTATCGGGCGCGGCTGGTCCCGGGTGACCATGACGACGTGTTCCAGAACGTCTCGAGACGGTGATTCCGTGTCGATGATGATGATATCGGGCTGGTTGTCTTCCACCGCACGCATCAGGGCAAACGAGGACTCGAGCACCGCGGCGACGTCGTAGCGCGCCTTTTCCAGCGCTGACTTGAGAATGGCTGTGCGCTCTGGTGAGTCATCCACCAGCAACACCTTCAGCCGGGGTTTTCGGGTAGCCATGTCAATAACGCGTGCAACAACCGTGCCATCCCTGGCGCCATTTCAGCGCGGACCGTGACGCTGGCTGATACAGGCGGCAATGGCCTCGATGACCTCCGGCTGCTCACCGATGGCGGCGTCGAGTTCGATCAGAATGTCGTCGTGGGTTGCGGCCAGTTTTTCGCGAATGGCATCGATCCTGGCCGGCAGGTCGCGATTGACGTGGCCGGCCTGCCCGAGGAAGACGGGAACCACGCGCAGGCGCCGTGCGCCTTCGGCCACCAGAAGTTCGACGGCGGTAGCGATGTCCGGGGCCATCAATTCGAGAAATGCCAGTTCCACCGGGGTCTCGGGAACCAGATCGCGAAGGCGCGCCGCGATGGCTTCAATGGGGCGTGCCCAGGCCGGATCGCGCGCCCCGTGGGCCAGAAGGACAATTGCATCGCTCATGATGGTTTCCTATTCAATCTTGATGCCGGCGGTTTTCACCAGCGTGGAAAACAGTTCGCGGTCGCGCGCGACTAGCGTTGCCAGTTGCGCCGTGTTGCCGCCGACGGCGTCCAGACCCGCGCGCTCCAGCAACAGGTCACGTATTTTCGGTTCGGCCAGCACCCGGTTGATTTCCGTGTTGAGGCGAAGAACCGCCTCGGCGGGTGTTCCCGCCGGCGCGAAAACGCCAAACCAGTTGGGGATTTCCAATTCAATGCCGGCTTCCCTGAACGTTGGCACGCCCGGGAGATAGGGCGAGCGGTGGTCGCCGGTGACGGCAAGTGTCCGGACCTTTCCGGATTTTGCCAGCGGCACCACGCCACCGACCGAAAACATTGCGAGGTCGAGATCTCCCGATACGGCGCCGGCCAGTGTCTGCGCGGCCGTCTTGTAGGGGACGTCATAGAGCGAAACGTTCTTCTCCTTCTTCAGCCAGGAAACATACAGGTGCGTGACGCCAAACGTGCCAAGCGTCAGCGCACCGGGTCTGGCGCGCGCGAGGTCAAAGACTTCGCGTACGTTACTGGCGGCGAGTCCCGGGCGGGCGACCAGCGCAGAACTGAACGCCCCGATATTGATGACCGGCATGAAGGATCTTTGCGGATCGTAGGGCAGGTTGGGGACCATGTGAGGCGTCAGCAGCATGATGTTGGCGCTTGTTACGCAGGCCGTGTAGCCATCCGGCGCCGCGCGTGCGCAAGCTTCCAGTCCGATGACGCCCGCCGCACCCGGCCGATTCTCAATGACCATTGGTTGCCCAAGGTTGGCGCTGACAGACTGGGCGATCAGTCGTGTCGAGACGTCCGAAGGTCCCTGACCCGCCGGTTGCGGCAGAATTATCCGCACCGGCTTTGCCGGATATGGCTGCGCCCATGCCGTCACAGCCAACAGGCCGCACACGGGAATGGCGGTCAGTTGCGCGAACAGGTGATTCCGGATGCGGGAAATTATTTTCGTCTGCCAGTTCATCATCGGGTCGGGAAATTGAAAAGTTCCTGGGTTCTATTGCACAATAGTAGCAGTCGTTTTTGCCATGTCCGGTCGCCGAATGTGCGCCATCCCAAATCCCGTGGAGCAAAGCCATGAAGATCACCCTTTATTACGCGCCCATCGCATGCAGTCTGGTGCCGAGTTCGACGTAAAAAATTCGCCCTTGAAATTCTGCGATACGCCGGGATCCGAGGAGGGCAGAAAGCGCATGGCGGCAAAGGAACTGGAACATGTGTTTGAAGTCGCGAACGACATGCTCGCCGGGCGGGAATATTTTTTCGGCAAGTGGTGCGCGGCCGATTCGCATTTCATGTGGTGCTGGCGCCGCGCCATCCAGTTCGGGCTGGATTTTTCGAAATACGGCAACTGTTCGGGGCACTGCGAACGCATTCAAAAGCGTCCCGCCGTGGCCAGGGCGCTTGAATTTGAAAAACAGGTCCAGACGGAACTGGCCAGGGCGGCCTGATCGGGTTTCAGCCGCATTTGCCTGCATTCGGTTTGCAGGATATCTTTACCGCGCCGACAAATATTTTCGACAACAACATTTTCGACAACAAAATGAAGAAGCCAAAGCAATGAACATGGAATTGTCTCCGTTTGCCCGGGTCGAGGCGCTTCCGAGCATCGAGCAGGAGGAACTTCGCGGCATTTCCCGGACTGTTGCCGAGATTCACTGGCTTCTGCTCGCGCTGGTGCTGTTGTTCCTGGTGTTTGCCCGAACTTCATCCGATGGCGAGATCAATGCCGCGCTGGCCGCGGGCCTGATGATCTATACCGGTTTCGTCATGGGTTTCCGCTATGCGAATTTCTACAAAAAGGAAACGCGCTGGAAGATCGCCATTGAAACCTGGGTGATGATCGCGTTCATCACCTGGGTGGTTTCATTCACCGGGGGGCTTGCAAGCCCGTTGCTCAACCTCTATTTGCTGCCGGTGATCACCGCGGCGCTGACCCTGAGCAAACTCACGACCCTGATCGAAATCGGCCTGATAGCCGCCTGTTACCTCTACCTGGGTGGCGGCGTCTCGACGGAAATGTTTTTTTCATTCGCGTTCTATGGCGGGTTCATCGCGCAGATCGCGCCGGTCCTCCTGGTTGGCTACATTCTCACCATGTTTTCCGCGGACATCCGCTATGGCCTCAACCGGGCGAAGGTCCTTGCCGAAGTGGATGAACTCACGGGTCTGTTCAACCTTCGCGGCCTGGCAATCACTGCCAATCGCCTGCTCGCCCAGGCCATTCGGTATAACCGGTCGGCCACCATCCTCATGATCGATTCCGACAACCTCAAGGAAGTCAATGATCAGCACGGCCACGATGCGGGCAACCGGCTGCTGAAGCATCTGGCGATGGCCATTCGCAACGAACTGCGCGACAACGATGTTCCGGCACGTTATGGCGGCGACGAATTCATCGTGTTTTTATCGGAAACGCCGGCGACGGGCGCGACCATCGTCGCCGAACGCATCCGCGACGCCATGGCCTCCACTCCCATCGACGTCGGCGGGGGAAAGTTCGTTACCAGCACGGTGAGCATTGGCATCGCGGGGTTTCCCGAAGATGGCGGCAACATCGATGCGATCACCGCACGGGCGGACCGCGCGATGTATCAGGCCAAACGGGAAGGGCGCAATCGCGTGGTTCGATTCCAGGCGGAATGAATCACGATTGATTCTGCCGGTTGTTTCGCAGCCAACGCGCCTGCGGATCCCAATGTCCCTCCCTTGTCGCCCAGCCTACTTTGCGGATTCTCCCGGAAGCTTTTGGGTGCCGGGGAGCGGGCATTCCAGGATGGCCTGTCTCAGGGCCTCGATCGCAGCCTTGCGGGGAAAGGATTTTCGATAGACCAGCACCACGCGCCTGTCGGGTACCGGCGTTGTGAGCGGCAGATAGCGCAACAGGCTGTCCCTGGGTGTTTTCTCCGGGATCGACGTCGAAGGCAATACCGTCAGACCGACCCCGGAGGCCACCATCTGGCGGATGGTCTCCAGAGAAGACCCTTCGAAGGTGCGCCGCATTCCTTCGGCGTTGGCGCCGCGATTGAGGGCGGGGGCGGCGTCCAGAATCTGGTCGCGAAAGCAATGTCCCGTGCCCAGCAGAACCATGGTTTCCTTTTGAAGTTCTCCGATTCGGACGCTTTTGCGCGTCGCCCAGGCGTGGTCACGCGGCAGGGCCAGAAAGAACGGTTCATCGTAGACGGGCTGAATGGTGAAGCCGGGCTCTTCGAACGGCAGGGCAAGAATCGCCGCATCGATTTCTCCGTGCTTGAGTTGTTCTCGAAGGCGGTGCGTGTAATTCTCCTGGAGGTGCAGGGGCATGCGCGGGGCACTGCGGTGCAGGAGCCGGACGACGCCGGGCAGGAGGTATGGGGCTATCGTGTAGATCACGCCGATGCGCAGGGGCCCCTGCAGCGGATCCTTGCCTAGCTTCGCAATTTCCCTGATTTCCTGCGATTGCTCGAGTACGCGCTGGGCCTGTTCGATGACGCGTTCACCAACCGCAGTCGGGGCAATTTCCCCGGAGGTGCGCTCGAACAGGGCGACCCCCAGTTCCTCCTCCAGTTTCCTGATTGCGACGGAAAGTGTCGGTTGGGAGACGAAGCAGGCTTTCGCGGCATTGCCAAAGTGGCGTTCGCGGGCGACAGCAACGATGTAGCGCAGTTCGGTCAGGGTCATGGACTATCCATCGAGCGATTGCATGATTGCATATTGTTGTTTTTAAAAGAGTTTTACAAAAATTGTCCTTGGCGACACCCAATTCAGGCGTCATATTGGGTTGAAAGGACTTTTTAGCAATGCACCGAGTAACGCTTTTTAACAAATTTTCCGCGTCCGGGGGAGATTCCTGACAAATGGCTGTCAACCGCAATACGGTTAGGACGTTGTAGATAGCAGGTTCGATGAAAACGAACCGCTGATAATCTAATCATGGAAAAGGAAACAGACATGTTCGCACGTAAAATTCTTGCCGTTATCGTCGCTTCTGCTTTTGCAGGTTCCGTGTTTGCCCAAGCCCCCGCTCCCGCGAAGGCTGACGCAAAAGCCGCTCCCGCAGTGAAAGCGGAAGCCAAAGCCGACGCGAAGGCAGCTCCGGCCGCCGCTCCCGCAGTGAAAGCGGAAGCCAAGGCCGACGCGAAGGCAGCAGCTCCGGCAGCCAAGACCGAAGCCAAAGCCGAAGCCAAGAAGGGCGACAAGAAGTAATCAGTATTTATCGAGAACGGTGATGGCGGGGAACCGCACGGATCCGTGAGAAAAGGCCCGGCATTGCCGGGCTTTTTCTTTTCCACGGCTCACGCTTCATCCAGAACAATCCGGCAGCGGCGAAATGCGATAGTGTCGGTGCCCTCGGACATCCCGTCCGGAACCCATCAGGAGGCTACATGCCACAGGCAAGCTGGAATGGCGCGGTTGTCGCCCAAACGGAAAAGTTCGAAACCGTGGAAGGCAATGTCTACTTTCCTCCGGATTCTGCAAACAAGGCGCTGCTCAAACCGAGCGACACACACACGACCTGTTCATGGAAAGGCGTTGCCAGCTACTACGACGTGGTGGTCGATGGCAAGGTCAACAAGGACGCCGCGTGGTATTACCCCGAACCGCTTCCCGCAGCGGCGCAGATCAAGGACCACATTGCTTTCTGGAAAGGCGTGACGGTCGAAAAATAGTCCGATGCCGCGCGGCGTTCCTGCAACGCGATGCCGCTCAGTTGTCGGTTGCGAGCCGGATTCCCGTAAATTGCCATTGTGCCGAGGTTGGAAAGAAATTCCGATAGCTCGCCCGAATATGGTCGGCCGGCGTCGCGCACGACCCGCCGCGCAGCACGTACTGGTTGACCATGAATTTGCCGTTGTATTCGCCGATCGCCCCCTCGGGCGCCTGGAATCCGGGGTAGGGCGCGTAACTTGAACTGGTCCACTCCCACAGATCGCCGAACATCTGTGCGAGGCCATTGCGGGCGGCCGGTACCGCGCGGAAATTGCGCTGATCGAGAAAATTGCCTTCCATGCTGCACTTTGCCGATGCGTGTTCCCACTCGGATTCCGTTGGCAGTCTGGCACCCGAGAAACGGGCGAATGCGTCGGCTTCAAAATAGGACACATGCGCCACAGGTTGCTCGGGGCCGATGCGTTGCTCACCCGATAGGGTGAACTCCCGCCATTCGTCGCCTTCGCGCAGCCAGTAGATGGGATATTCGATGGCATTGGACCGTACCCAGTCCCAACCTTCCGACAGCCACCACTGCGCGTCCCGATATCCGCCGGCTTCGATGAAGCTCAGGTACTCCGCGTTCGTCACCAGGCGGGTCGCCAACCGGTAGGGAGAAAGGTATTGCCTGTGGCGCGGCAGTTCGTTGTCAAAACAGAAGCCGCCGTGAATCCCTTCGCCGGGATCGACATTGAATCCGGAAAGAGCGGGCGCGCCTATTTCGACCACGCCCCCGGCAAATTCGGCCCATTCAGATCGCACCGGCGCCGCGGCGGGCAGGGGCGGCAATTCGCGATAACAGGGTAGAAGCGGATTCAGCGACAACAGGTGCTTCAGGTCGGTGAGCAACAGTTCCTGATGCTGCTGCTCGTGATTGATTCCCAGTTCCACCAGTTCGCGGAAATGCCGGTCATTGCCATGCCGGACAATGGCAGCCGCGATGCGCTCATCCACGTTGGCCCGATATTCCCGGACCAGGGAGAGTGGTGGACGGGTGAGCAGGCCCCGCTGCGGTCGCGGGTGCTTCTCGCCCACGCCGTTGTAGTAGGAGTTGAACAGCACGCGAAACGAGGCATGGAACGGCCCGAAGCCGTCCTCGAATTTTTCCAGAATGAAGGTTTCAAAAAACCATGTGGTGTGCGCCAGATGCCATTTCACCGGGCTCGTATCGGGCATGGATTGCGCGCAGCAGTCCTCCTCGGACAGGGGGGCGGCGAGTTCGAGGGTGGTCGCGCGGACTCTGGGAAACTTTTCCGCAAGGCGCGACACCTCGCGTGAATCCGTCATCACATCAGTGACGAATGGGGATTGGCGTGTATTCATGCTTAGCCCTCAGATGCTTGCGTGGCATACGGCAAACCAGTGCCGCTCATCGGTCCACGCGCGCATGTTCCGAAATCCCGCCTTCACCATCATGGCGCGAAACTGCAGCAATTCGTATTTGTAGCTGCTCTCTGTGTGGATCCGTTCCCCCGCGCGGAAGCTGCGCTCTCCGTCAGTCCATGACACCACGAGATCCCGCCGCGCCTCCAGATGCATTTCGATACGCGACAGGGGGGCATTGAAAAGTGCGACATGCCGCCAGTCACCGGGCGCGAAGTTTGCGCCAATCAGCCGGTTGAGGTGGTTGAGCAGATTGAGATTGAAGGCCGCGGTGACCCCCAGCGCGTCGTCGTAAGCCGGCACCAGTACGGATGCGGGTTTGACCAGATCGACACCGATCAGCAGTCCCCCTCCGGCATCGCACTGGCTGCGTATCCTGATCAGAAATTCCATCGCCGCCTGCGGCGTGAAGTTTCCGATGGATGAGCCGGGATAAAAGAACAGGCGATTGTCGGCCTGGATGGTGCGTGGCAGGGAGAGCGAAGAGGAAAAATCGATCCCGAGCGCATGCATGTCGATGTGGGGGAATTCGCGGCTGAGTTCAACGAGCGCCTCGCGCAGGAATTCCGCGGAAACGTCCACTGGCACGTATTGCGCCGGATTCAGCAGGGGAAGCAGCCTGCGTGCTTTTTCGCAATTGCCGGCGCCCAGATCGATCAACGCCGTGACGCTGCCGACAGCACGCGCGATATCCTGGGCGTGCCGGTCAACGATGGACTTCTCGGTGCGGGTCGGGTAATACTCGGGAAGCTGCGTGATCGCCTCGAAGAGTTTTGAGCCCAGCGGGTCGTAGAGGAACTTGGGTGAAATCTCCGGGATGTCCTGTAGCAGGCCGGCGCATATTTCGGCAATGGCTGACGCATCATCGACGCCAAATTCCGGCGACGATGATTCTATAGCGGCGATGTTCATGAATGGGCTGGAAGGCACGCGCAGGGACCTGCGGGCAAGGGATGGGCGAAAGGTAGCAGACTTTTCCCGCTTTCTGCCACCCAGATTGCTGAAATGATCCCGTCATTTGGCGGTGCTCAGTCCGGGCGGGCTATGATGATGCGCCGCTACATTGGCGCGTTGAAAGGGGAATTCGAATGAATCCGGTCGTCGCTTGCCGCCCGAATTCCTTGGGTAACGGGTTCGGCTTTGTCCTGCTGGTTCTTGCGCTGATTGCGGGCCCGGCACCTGCGGCGGACGGCCTGCGAATCGGATCCAAGCGTTTCACCGAATCCTATGTGCTGGGCGAGTTGCTTTTGCGCACGGCCTCACGCGATGGTGCCGCGATTCACAGGCAGGGCATGGGCAATACCGGCATCCTGGTGGCCGCCCTGCGCGGCGATGCCATCGACGTCTATCCCGAGTACAGCGGCACCATTGCCCGTGAAGTGCTGAAGATGGAGGGCAATCCAACGATCGTGGATCTGAACAAGGCCCTGGCACCCATGGGACTGATGGCATCCGTGCCGCTCGGATTCAATAATTCGTACGCGCTGGGCATGCGAGATGACCTTGCCGATAAACTGGGTATTCGGACAATCGACGATCTCGCGCGCAACATTTCGCTCAAGTTCGGTTTCTCGCACGAGTTTCTGGCCCGCAAGGACGGGTGGCCCGGGCTGGCCCGGACGCACGGTTTGACCGGCGCGGTCCCTGTGGGTCTGGACCACGGTATCGCCTACGAGGCGCTTGCCGCCGGACGGGTGGACGTCATCGATCTGTATTCGACGGATGCAAAAATAGCGCGCTACAAATTGCGGGTTCTCGCCGATGACCGGGCTTATTTTCCCCGCTATGAGGCGCTGCTTCTGCATCGCGGCGATGTCCCGGTCCGCTTTCCAGCGCAATGGCGCGCGTTGCAGGCGCTGGGCGGAAAAATCAGCGAATCGCGCATGATAGAAATGAACGCCGCGGCGGAATTGGATGGCAGGACATTTGCGCAAGCCGCCGCCTTGTTTGATGCCGAAATACAGGGCGCCGGGGAGCCATCGGCGGCAAAACCCGTCGCGGAGAGAAACCTGTGGGACGCCCTTTTCGCGCCCGACCTGTGGCGCCTGACTCGCGAACATCTGGTGCTGGTATTCGGCTCGCTTGCGGCCAGCATCGTCGCAGGTTTGCCGCTGGGTATGCTGGCGGCAAAGAAGACGGGCCTTGCACAGCTCATTTTTGCGGTGGTGGGGGTCATTCAGACCATCCCTTCGCTCGCATTGCTGGCATTTCTGATAGCGATCATGGGCAGTATCGGCATCTGGCCTGCAGCGGTCGCCCTGTTTTTATATGCGTTGCTGCCTATCGTGCGAAATACCCATGCCGGTATGCTTGGCATCGGGGAGGGGATGCGACAGGCGGCGATTGCCCTTGGAATGTCCGCTCGTGACCGCCTGGTTGACATTGAAATTCCGCTCGCGCGACCCGCGATCCTCGCCGGCATCAAGACTTCCGCGGTGATCAATGTCGGCACCGCGACCATCGCGGCATTTATCGGCGCCGGCGGTTACGGTGAGCGCATCGCCTCCGGGTTGGCACTCAATGACAATATCCAGTTGTTGGCCGGCGCCATTCCCGCGGCGGCATTGGCCCTGTTGATTCAGGGCCTGTTCGAATGGCTGGAGCGGCGGGGAAATCCTCGCGGCAGATCTGCCTGAGAGATCGGCCACTCGCCGTTATCTGACTGATTTGTATTAAATAATTCCCCGTTGACGGGGGTGAAATCTCAGCCTTTGCCATTGGCCATTCGCACCAGCCAGGCCACCAGCATGCCGCCGCCGTAGGTGCAAAGCGGCAGCGACAGGAACAGTCCCGACAGAAGGATGGGCGGATCCATGGTCGCGATCATTTCATAGATGGTTTCTCCGCCCATCGACAGTGTCAGCACCATCCAATAGGCGATCCACAGCGCCGACACCGAGCCCCACAGAATCATCCAGCCGCGTTTGCTATTCATTGTTCATCTTCCACGGATGCATTGCGTTATTTCTGCGGCCTTGGCACGGCCAGGCAGACGCTCTTGACATACTTCTGCAGGCCCTCGGGCGTCACCACGCCCTTCTTCGCGGCCTCGCATTGGTCCAACTTCTCGTACGGCACGCGCAGACTGAAGTTTTGTGCCGCGCAGGATTGCGAGGATTCCGAGGGTCCCGCGCATCCCTCGATGATCAGCAGAAGCATGAACGTGAAATTTGGGAGGAGCATGTGGGCATGACCTTCAGTATTTGCGGCTAGCGGTATTCCGCGACGGACTTATTCTGCACAATCGCCACGCATCGAGTCAACGAAAACGAGGGAATAAGTCACATTGTCGCGTTGCCACCATCCGATGTGATGGCTTGAGGCGCTGGGAATAGGCAGGAAGACGCGCAGGACTTAAAGACCTTGAAGCGCTGCGCCCCACCATCGAGACGACCGTCGGATTCCAAAACACGGCCCGAAGGCGAAACCGGGGTAATTCAAGTAGGCTCTCAACTGGTTAAAGTAATGCGTCGCATTTAATTGCATGCAACTGTTTAAAGTAATGAGGCGCATTCACTTTTCTGCTTTCAGTTTTACCGAGTTTTCAATCCATGTGCCGAACCAAAGTATTCGACGCTTCCATTTACGACGGGTTTTTAAAAGCAAGGGCCGAAAATAACTGAAGCCACTTGCTCTCTAAACGCGGTTTCGAAAGCGAAAAACCATGCGAACAGTATTATGAAATCAGCAACTATCTTTCAAATCTTAACTGCCGCTTTAGTATTTTCAACCACAAGCGCTTTAGGCCAAACCTCGCAATTGAGCGAGGACGAGCTTGGAATTGGCAATGCAGATCTGACAGCACGCGAATTAAATAAAGGAATCGCTGAATAAGTAGTCGCGCGAAGCAATGCTTGAACGCGATTTCGCTGAATCGGTGAAACGAATGAAATTTCCATCAACATTGGGGCCGTT
>CAIUKQ010000307.1 GCA_903899705.1 uncultured beta proteobacterium | reverse complement strand
TTGCCACTGAATTGAGCGGTACCAGCAGGCCGGTGGTGGAGCGGATGTAGAGCATGTTCAGCGCCGAGGGGTCGCGCTGGTACTTCGGATCAAGCTCGAGGATGACCCAGTAGTTGTTGGTGGCGGTGTAGATGCTCGACACCTGTTTTGCGCCAAAGCCGGCGTTCAATGCGGCGGAAATCTGCTGTGGTGTCACGCCCACTGCCGAGGCTTTTTCGCGGTCGATTTCAACCGTCACCTGCGGCCGCGTGATCTGCAGGTCGCTGGTCACGTCCGTCAGTTCGGGCAGGGTTTTGAGCTTGGCTTCGATCTGCGGCGCCCAGCGATAAAGCTGCTCGATGCTCGCCCCCTGCAGCACGAACTGATAAGGGCTCTTGGTGAGCTGGCCGCCGATGCGGATGACCGGGACGTTCTGGACGAACACTTTTACGCCGATGATCTTTTGCAGCTTTGGCCTGAGCGCACGGACCACCTCATCAGCCGGTTTGCGTTTGTTGAAAGGCTTGAGCGCAATGGTGGCGCGGCCCACGTTCAGTGAGGGGTTAAAGCCGCTGGCCCCCATGAAGCCCATTGCAGCCTCCACGTTGGGGTCGGCCTGGATGATTTCCAGCACCTGCTTTTCCGCCGCTTTCATGGCGTCAAAGGACATGTCCTGCGGACCCTCGATGAAAACAAAAAGCTGGCCGCTGTCATCGTTGGGCAGGAAGCCCTTGGGCATGCGTGAGAACAGCATTCCTGTGGCGATACAAATGACCAGGAACACCACTATGGTCAGGCGCGAATGGTCGATGACCCAGTTCAGGCTTCGGTCGTAGGCGTTTCTCGCACCGTCAAACAGGCGCTCGATTGCCATGAACAGCCAGCCGTGTTTTTCGTCCGAGTGTGGTTTGAGGATGCGGCTGCACATCATCGGCGTCAGTGTGAGCGAAACCACCGCGGAGAGCAGCACCGCAATGACAATGACCACGGCGAATTCGTGCAAGAGGCGGCCAAGGATGCCGCTCATGAACATGACGGGGATGAACACGGCGATCAGTGAAATCGTCATGGACACGATGGTGAATGAAATTTCCTTCGAGCCGTCGAGCGTGGCTTGTAGCGGCGACTTTCCCATCTCGACGTGCCGCGAAATGTTCTCCAGCATGACGATGGCGTCATCGACGACAAAGCCCACGCACAGGGTAAGGGCCATCAATGAAAGATTGTCCAGGCTGTAATCGAGCGTGTACATCAGCGCAAAGGTGCCGGCGATGGAGATCGGCAGCGCGATGCTCGGGATGATCGTAGCCCTGACGTTGCGCAAAAAAACGAATATCACCATCACCACCAGGACGAGCGCGACCAACAGCGTGAATTCGACGTCCTCGACCGAATTGCGTATGGTCACCGAGCGGTCGTAAAGGATGTCGATGCTGATGCCTGCCGGCACCTCGGTGCGAAAGGTCGGCAGCAGTGAGCGGATTTTGTCGACCACCTCAATGGTGTTGGTGCCGGGCTGGCGCAGGATGGACAGCACGATACCCTGGCGGCCCTTGGTGAAGGCGGCCACTTTGTCGTTTTGCACGCCGTCGATGACGCGGCCGATCTCCCCGAGGCGGATCGGCGAGCCGTTGCGATAGGCGACAATAATGGGGCGGTAGGCTTCGGCGGTGAATAGCTGGCCGGTCGATTGCACCGCGTAGACCTGGTTGGCGCCGTAGAGTGTGCCGGTTGGCAGGTTGGTGTTGGCGTTGGCGATGGCCGTCTCGACCTCGTTGATGCCGATGCCGCGCGCGGCCAGCGCGCTCGGGTCGACCTGCACCCGCACGGCGTATTTTTGCTGCCCCTGCACCTGCACCTGCGCCACGCCGTTGATGGTGGAGATGCGCTGCGCCAGCACCGTCTCCGCATATTCATTGACGGTGGATAGCGGCAGTGTGTCCGATGTGAGCGTGAGGAAGAAAATCGGCGCATCGGCGGGGTTGATCTTGCGGAAGGACGGCGGCGAGGCCATGTTCGTTGGCAACTGGCGCGCCGTCGCGGCGATCGCCGAGTTCACGTCCTGGGCGGCGGCATCGATGTCCCGCTCAAGGGAGAATTGAATGGTGATGCTGGCGATGCCCTGGCTGCTGATCGAGGTCATCGAGTCGATGCC
>CAIUKQ010000306.1 GCA_903899705.1 uncultured beta proteobacterium | reverse complement strand
GCGACCACCACCGAGGCCATCGTATTGCATCAACCGGCGGTGCAGGATTGCATATGGGTCGAACACTACAACCACCTGCCCAATGCGCGCCACATTGCGTTGGGTGTCGATGTCCGATGGGCCGAACGCAAGGGGGCGGCGCGGGCCATCGAAGAGCTGAAAAAGCGCGGCTGCAAGCGTGTGGGGTTCATCGGCTCCCTGGGCTGGTCGAAGATGCGCGCCCTCTCGGAGGCCGTCGACTTGGTGGATCTGAATGGCGATTACGCGTGGCTGCGCATGCGAAAGTCGGACGAGGAGATTCAATGGATGCGCATCGGCGCCGCGCTGTCGGACCTGGGCATCGAGGCCCTCGCAAACGGCGCGAAGCCCGGCATGACGGAGCGGGAACTGGGCGCCATGGTTGAGGCGGCCTACCAGCCGCTGGGCGGCGCCACCACCATCCATTTCATCGGCATCAACGACATGGCCCAACCGACGCAATGCGTGCCGCCTCAGTACCATTCCACGCGCAGGTTGAAGCGTGGCGACATGATGTTCGTCGAATTCACCGCGGCGTTCTGGGATGCATCGGGGCAGGTATTGCGAAGCTTCACCGTCGATGCCGAACCTGTTCCATTGTTTCGTGATTTGTACGACACGGCCGAGGCGGCGTTCAATGCGATGACCGGCGTGCTGCGCGCGGGCGTGCACGTACAGGAAATCGTTGATGCATCGGGCGTCATCGAGAAGGCGGGATTCTCAACCTACGATGACATCCTGCACGGGTTCGGCGGCGGATATTGGGCGCCGGTGCTGGGTTCGAAGAGCCGTCCGTCAGGACCGGTGCCCGACATGAAGCTGGAGGCCAACATGACCGTGGTGGTGCAGCCCAATGTGATCACGCGCGATGAGAAGGCGGGCGTGCAGTTGGGGGAAATGGTGCGCATCACCTCCGATGGATTCGAGCGCATGCATCACGCACCCCGGGGATTCCGCCGAATTGGAATGTCGTAAGCGGCTGCCGGTTCGGCAGGCAGGCTGTCTTTCTCTATATGAAAAATAATTAATGAAATCAAGCAATTACACTTTATCTGGTGGCCTCGTGATCGCGGGTTTCGTCGCCTCCTCCGTGGCGCTTGCCCAAAGCTACCCGGTCAAACCCATCCGGACCATCGTCACCTTTGCGGGCGTCGGCGAGGCGCTGTGCCGCATGGTGGCGCAGAAGATGACGGAGAACCTCGGTTCGCCCGTCATCCTGGAATCAATGGCGGCTGCCGGTGGCGCGCAGGGCGCCGAGGCGGTGATGAAGGCTGCCCCGGATGGCTACACCATTCTTGCGACAACGCCGGGAACCCATGTGATGCGCCAGTTCCTGTCCAGGCAGATGTCGTTTGACCCGATCAAGGACTTCACGCCGATCACGCTTGCCTGGGAAACCGTGGCGGTGGTTGCGGTGCATCCATCGCTCCCGGTGAACTCGATGCGTGAGTTGATCGATTACGCGAAGAAATATCCCGGCAAGCTTTCCTATGGCACCTCCGGTATCGGCACCTCACACCACATGGCCTCCGAAATGCTCAAGCTGACGGCCGGGGTGGACATGGTGCATGTGCCCTACAAAACCGGTGCGCAATCTTTTCAGGATGCGCTTTCGGGAACCATTCCCGTGCTCTACGGTGTTTTCGCGCAGGTCCAGCCGGCTGTGCAAAGCGGCAAACTCAGAATCATTGCCCTGCAAAACGACCGGCGCTTTCCGCTCGCAGGGGATGTGCCCACCATCAAGGAAGTGGTGCCCGGATTCAGCGGGCCACCCTTCTGGACGTCCTACTACGGGCCGGCGAACCTGCCCCAGGCACTGGTACGCCGGCTCAACCTTGAAATCAACAAGGCTGCCAACACACCCGATGTAAAGGCCAAACTCGACGGTGCCGGCTTTCTGGTGGTCGGCACCAGTCCCGAGGAACTGTCGTCCATCAACAAGGCCGACATTGAGCGGGCCGGCCAGCTCGTCAAAGCTGCCGGCATTCAGCCGGAGTAGGTCACTTTTTGGCGGCGCGGGCCCCACGCACGTCCTGCCGACGGTCCCGCTTGTCCGCATTCAGGTCCTTGCGGTCCGCGCGAAGTTCCTTTGCCGCTGATTTGGCGGCGCCCTTGTCGCCCGCCTTTGCCGCCTCGCGAACCTTGCGGCGGTCCTCGCGGATTTCACGGCGATCCTGGCGAATGTCACGCGTGTCCTGGCGGATGTCCTGACGCGGCGTTGGGGCGGGTGTCTGGGCACGAGCAGGCGACAGTACGGAAAAGGACGCGGCGGTGAACAGGGCAATGACGATGGTTCTTTGCATGATGTGCTCCCCTTTTGGCTGAAGATTGATATTGAATTGCAGCGGTGACTCCACGTTCAATAACGAAATTCTTGAGCTGCTGTTGACCCGTACATCACGGTCTTACAATTTGTTTCAGCCTGTTCAGGCGGTGGCTGCCTTTGCATCGGCGAGTGTGAAGCGGTCGCCAAAGTCAAACATGTCGTCATGCTGGAAACCTTCGAAATACTGAACTTCCCACCAGTTGTGGTCGAGGTCCTCGATGTAGAAGGAATACACGCCGTGCTGATCGACGACGTCGAGAACCTGCTTGATCTTGTATTTGTCCTTCAATTCGAGCGCGATTTTGTGCACGCGATCGACTTCTTCCCGGCTTTCCACGTCCACGCCCCAGTGGTTGTAGACGCCACAGGGCTTGAGATCCTTGCCGATCTGGACGCAGACGATATGAAATTTCATTCCGCAGCGCACGGCCATGGTTCGCCGTGCGTGCTGAACACATTGCATGCCAAGAAATTCTTCATAGAATCGTCGTGATTCCCCCAGGTCGTAGCACTCCATCGTGCCGTGGGAGAGCACATAGGGTTTGACCACCGAGGTCTGGTTTTCGGGATTGAATGCTGCGTCGTGTATTTCCATGTCGGTCTCCTTGTTGCGTTGTGGGATTGCGCGCTCAGGCGCGGGCGTGATCGGCCTCGGTCAGAAACGCATCGGCGAAAAATTCCTCCTCCGGCAATTTGCATTGCGCAATGAAATCGGTGCGCGCAGCCTCGACCATGACAGGCGCGCCGCAAGCGTACACCTGGTGCCCGCCAAGGTCGGGAAAATCCTCGACGACTGCACGGTGCACGAATCCCGTGCGCCCGCTCCAGTCGTCGTCGGGTCCCGGTTCGGAGAGCACCGGGACAAATTTAAAACCGGGAATCTCTCCCGCCCATTTCTGGGGGAGGTCGAGCATGTACAGGTCGGATTTTTTCCGGCAGCCCCAGTAAAGCGAAATCGCCCGTCCGCCGCCCTGCTCGATCATCAATTCAATGATCGACTTGATGGGGGCAAAACCGGTGCCGCTTGCCAGGAAAATGACCGGCTTGCTGCTTTCCTCGCGCAGGTAAAAAGTGCCCAGGGGCGCTTCCATGCGCAACAGATCGCGCTCCTTCATGGTCGTGAACACCGCGTCGGTGAACAGGCCGCCCGGCATGTGCCGGATATGGAGTTCAACGGTGGTGATGCCCTTGACCTGGGGGGCATTGGCGATCGAATAGCTGCGCCGCTTGCCGTCCTTGAGGATGAATTCGACATACTGGCCGGCGACAAACTGCAACGGTTCGTTCATCGGCAGCTTGACCGAAACGACCGCCACGTCCGGCGCCGGCCTGGAAATCGACATGACCCGGCAGGGGAGCATTTTCGGCCGCGCACCCTGGAGTTTCAGTTCCTGAATCTCGACGACCACATCGGATAGTGGTCGGGCCTTGCACAACATCGCAAGACCTTGGGCGCGCTGCTCCGGGGTCAGAAATCGTTCCTCAACCTCACCGTAATCGACCGTGCCTTCAAGCACGGTGCCGCGACAGGTGCGGCACATGCCGGCCCGGCAGCTGTAGGGCAGGTTACGCCCGGCAGCGAGACCCGCGGCCAGAATGGTTTGTCCATCGGGCACGGTGAAACTCTGGCCACTGGGTTGAAGGGTAACCTGGAAGGGCATGACGGACTCCGAATCGATGCAGATGCAATCGTAGCATTGGACCCGCCTACCGATATTCCCGGCCCGCCCGAAGCGATTGATTGATACGGCTCAATAACCCGGGCTGGCGCGGGATTAAGATGAGACCTCATGCCATGGAGGACAGCCGTCATGAGCGAATCAAAAATTGATCTTGAAGCCGCGAAGCTCCTTGCCGAGGACCTTTCCAGAAAACTCGCCCAGGCCGGCGGTGATGGCGAGCAACTGCGCGCATTGCGCGACGAGGTGGACTCGCTGCGCGACATCCTGAACGGACCCAACGCCCAGCATTTCTGGATCACGGACCGTTTGAAGTCGATGGAGGTGATATTCGAGCGCGCGGCAGTAGAACTACTTGCCGACGGCATCAAGGCGGGGGCCTATCTGTCGGAGATCGGCCGGATATTGGGCGTGCGGTAGGCGATGGCGGGATTGACATGTGAAATATTTCACGCTTGCTGGCGGATTGGATCTGAATGACCGGGCGAATGTGCCGTAATTGCTTGTCTCGCTGCTAGACTTAATCGCGAGTCGCCGATTCTGGTTCGAGCAGGTTGCATGGAATTCGAGGGAATTTTAACCTGCCGTCCCGCGTTAGCCATCAAGAACCCCTCTGTGCATGATTTCGCGGATTGCACGTTTCCGGGGATGTTTCATGCAGATTGGACGATTGAAGTGGCCCTGACCATCGATGTCATATCGGACGTGGTTTGTCCCTGGTGCTTTATCGGCAAACGCCGCCTGGAGGTGGCGTTGCGAATGTACAAGGCCGAAGGGATGTCATCACCGGCCATCCGTTGGCGTCCCTACCAGCTGAGTCCCTCGGTGCCGGCATCCGGCGTCGACCGCGACCTATTCGTCACTGAACAATTCGGCGTCGTCGGACGGGACCGCATCTACACCCGTGTCAAGGCCATCGGCAGGCAGGTCGGAATCCATTTTGCATTCGAGAAGATTTCACGCCAACCCAATTCCCTTGCGGCGCACGGCCTGATCGCACTGGCCGAAAGCTATGACAATCAATGCGTTGTGGTTGAGGCCCTGTTCAACGCATTCTTTGTGGATTGCCTGGATCTGACCGATGACACAGTGCTCCTGGCGCTGGCGGTAAAAGCCGGTTTGCCCGAAAAGGCGGCGAGTGCGGCGCTTGCCAGCACGGAGGTCCGCAAGCGGGTCATTGCGGAAGAACTTGAGGCGCGAAAACTGGGCGTTCAGGGCGCGCCGCTGTTCATATTCAATAACAGGATCGAGCTCTCCGGTGCCCAGGAGCCGGAAATCCTGCTGCAGGCAATGAAGGAGTCGAACGGAAATATGGCCGCCGCCTGAGTGGCGCTGCGGAGAAGGCGGGTATCTAGCCTGCCTTGCCTATCCGGGTGAGCAACCGGTCCAGGCGATCCGCGAATGCCTTGCCATCGGCTGCCGAAAACGG
>CAIUKQ010000305.1 GCA_903899705.1 uncultured beta proteobacterium | reverse complement strand
GGTGGTGGCGTCGTCATCCTTGATGGCGTACTGGGTTTGCTTGCCGGTGGTGGTCAGGTCAGCGGTTTCAAGGTACTTGCCCGTGCCGATGAAGATGACGCGCTTGCCCAGGATGTTGCCCAGTTGCGGCGTGGTCATGATCGGCTGCGTGGTGGTGCCTGCAGTATTCGCGGTGGTGCCGTCGGCGTACAGCGTGGCGAACTTGAACGCGGTGCCGGTGCCGATGGTGGCGGCCGTGGTGGAGTTGATATCAAAGCGCCAGAGGTTGCCCAGCAGGTCGCCTCCGTACACATAACTCACCTTGTTGCCACCCGCCTCCGAGTTGTAGCCGGCAATTTTCGCGAGGCCGCTCGGGCTGCCGGCCGTTCCGACGGGGGTGGTTCCGACGGAGGTGGCAATCTTGCTGATGATGGCGCCGGTGCCGGCGTTAAGCACATACAGGTAGCCGTTACCGCTGCCGGCCGGCGTGTTGGCATTCAGGGTTCCGCCACTGCCTGTTGTCGCACTGTCCGTGCCATTGTCGTAACCCGATGTGACAAGTACCACCCAAGTGCCGTCCGCCTTCTGCGTGATGACCGGCTGTCCGAAGGTGTATCCGAGATCGTTGTCCTGGACCTTGCCGATGCCGGTATTAGTGGTGAATTCCCACAGCAGGGTAGGCGCCGTGGGCGTGGTGATGTCCAGCGCGAAGTATCCGCGCCCGCCGCCATTGAGGCCGGCCACGAGGATGGTCTTCCATACCGGATTCGAGCTCGGGGTGCCGGCGTTATACGTATTCGAGCAATTCGCGGTGCAGACATCCGAGGTGATCGCGCTGCCATTCACATAGTTGGTATGTTTGTCGGCGTAATTCTGGTCGGCGAGCTTCCACATATTGGCAACCACCATGCTGGGAATGTAGGCCCAGCGCTCGATCCCGGTGTCGGCCGCAAAGGCATGCATCATGCCGTCATTGGTGCCCATGTAGACGGTGCCGACGCGGCTTGCCTGCGCGGTGACGAATTGCGTGTAGCCCTGATAGGGATAGTTAAAGATGGGCGGGCCCATGTAGGCAGGCGGTGATTCGAGCGCATCACCCATCACCGTATTGCGATTGCGGTAGAACTCATCAATGTCGGCGACGGCAGAGCGGTTGTATTCGTGCCCATTCTGGCCGCGCAGGTAGTTGAGCAGATTATCTCCCGGCGCCCCTGCCCTGAAGGCGACGGCGTTGGCGGACGTATCCGACGAAGGCGGCCACTGGCTCAGGTTGGCAAGCAGCGTGGCGTCGAAATAGGTCGGGTTGGCGGCACGGTAAGTGGTGTCGAACGGAATCAATGCGGTTCCATCGGCCTTGGCGGTATAGATGGTGCGTGTGTCGGACGCCAGACCCACCTTGGCATTCATGGTGCCGGTGCAGGCCACCGCTGCCGGTACCCGGCAGTCCGTGCCCACCAGATTGCCGTTCGCGCAAACCGTGGAATTCGGCGTGACGCAGAAATAGGCTGTGGTGTCGCCGCTGGAATCGGACTGGATGGTGCCCGGGGACACGCAGGTGGAGGGTGCAACGTTTTCCACGCACCAGGTGGCGTTCGTGCTGACCACGCCGGTGTCGGTGTTGATGCCGCGCGCTTCAAGATTGCCCGTCCACTGCTGCGTGGTGTAGCTGGCGACATAGGCAAAGTTATTGCCGGCCACGGGGTTCAGGGTACTGGTGGCGGCCGCAGCAGCAGAACCGACCTTGGATTTGATACTCACCAGCGCATTGGCGAGGCCATTGGCCAGGCTCGTCGGGTCAGTCGCGCTGAAGAATGCGCCTCGCCCGTTGACTGCCGCGTGCCAAAGGTCGTCGATATTCTCGATCGCGCCGCTGGAAGGAATCGGCCAGTTGCACACTGTGCCGGCGGTCTGCCAGGTACAGACGGTGGAGCTGGCGGTGAGGCCCAGCTTGACCGAATAGTAATCGCCGGAAATATCCGTCAGATAGCTGCTCGAATACACCATGCGGCCGCGTGCGCCCAGTCCGAGTGTGAACGTGGTCATGTGCTGGCGTGTGTTGTTATCCGTGCCGTTGATGAACACATCGTCAGTGCACACGCTGCTACCCAGTGCTCCGGTGCAGTTCCCGAGCGACTGGTCCCGCAGGTCGGTCTGGTAGTAGTAGAGCGCGACGTCAGCAAGCGTATCCGCTGTTCCACCAATGGCGCCTGGCGTGGTCACTGGCGTGCCCGAAACCGCGCGCGCAGTGGTGCCCGGTGTTGTTGTCGTGGCGACGCAGGATCCTGCTGTGCCGTTGTAGGGAGAAACGTAGGCGGGACTGCCGTTGCTGGCCCAGGTCGTGCAGGTCTCGGTGCCGGCCACGCCGCCAATCGTGGTGATGGAACAGGTTTCTATTTGCTGCTGCACGATGACCCGCTTATAGCCGGTCGCGCAGTTCGTTCCGCCAGTCAACGCCGTGGCCGACGAGGAATAAGTATTGCGCGTGTAGGTAGTGGTTGTCGTTGTATCCGCCTGCGCGCCATCGTTGTAGGGGCGCGGCGCAAGACCGTCCACCTGTCCGACCGGATTGTTGGATAGGTCGTAATCAGTGGAGCCGTTCCAGTATCCGTCGGTGGAGAGAATGGTGAAGTTCTGTTGGCAGGAGTACTGCATCGGGTCGCCGGGCGTAATGCCGTTGAGCTGTGCCGTGCTGGTGGTTGACACAAATGAGGTGGCGGAGAATGACATGCCGCCGCCATCGTTTGTTACCACCGGCGTGAGGCCCAAGGCGCCAGCCGGGCCGTAGATGGTGACGACGTTGCCCGACGCCGTGGCGCCGTAGTCGGTGACCACCACAGCGTTGATCTGGTCGGCGATGTATTTGGCCACCTGGGAGGTGCTGGCGGCGGGAACGGAAACATCCTGCATGGTTTCAATGGCGGGGCTGGCAGTAGCCACGGTGATGCTGGAGACTGACGTGGTGCCGCTGCCGCCCACCGTGATTGTCGATTTGTAGATGGTTGAAGTACCGAATTTGTGGGCGTAATACTGTCCTACCCGCGAAAGAATTTCCCGCAGCGGCGTGGAGTTGCCGGGATTGGAGGCATAGAGCTTCGTGTACCAGAGCGCTCGCTGCGCGGCATTGAACGGTGCGACTTCGACAATGCCGGGCGACACGTTGTTGTTCATGGTGATGAAGCCCACCCGGTAGGCATCGGTGACCTGGTTGAACGCGAGGCCGGCCGAGGTCTTCATCATGATCATGCGATTGCTGTAATAGCTGTACCAGTTGGCGAAATTCTGCAGTTTGGTAGCCGTGGATTCCGGAAATGCCTGGGTGGAAAGCGTCATGGTTCCACTCAGGACGGTAATGGCGGGTGTCAGGGTCGAGGCTGAGGCTGGGGCTGTGATGGTGACGACCGGGCCCGACACCGTCGCGGAATAACCGGTGGCGGATATCTTGTTCTTGATATCGGTCGCCAGGGTCGAGGTGGTTGTGCCGGTGGCGTTCGAGGAGAGGAGCTGTACGCCGCCGACGGTAATGCTGCTGACGGTCGTCGAGGCCGCAGCGGGGAACGCGGTTGCGGAAAAGGTGACGTCGCCGCTGGCTCTACTGATGTTTGGTGTGAATCCGGCAGCACCTGCGGGGCCGATAATGGTGATCACGCTGCCGCTAACCGTTGCGCTGTAGCCGCTGCCCGCGCAGTTGCCGGTGGCAGAAGAGGTACATGCGTTGATATTGTTCTTGATATTGGTCGCCACCGTGTTGGCGCTGCTCGAGCGGCTGGTGGTGGCACTCAGGATTTCAGCACCGTTCACCTTGATGCTGCTCACAGTGCTTCGCTGGCTGATGCCGGTAATGGTGACAGTGGAGCCCGAGCCGCCGCCTGCACCGGCCACGGTAATGGTGGTGGTCGGGATGGCGGCCAGCCGCACCTGGGTGAACAGGGTGTTGACCGGGTGGGTGCCATCAACCGCGGTGGTCGATCCAATGGGGCTGACGCATTCCTTGTAAAAGATGCTGTTGGTATTGAAATACTGCTTTTGCGCTGTGCTGGTTTGCGTACCCGAATAGGTGTAATAAAACGCGGGGCCAGGCGTCAGTGCAATGCCGCTCGCGCCGCTGCCGCTGCCGCCGGTGAACTGCGTGCTCAGGTTGACCGATCCGGCGGCGGTATTAAAGCCATCAACATAGGCGGCTGAAAAGGTTGTGGCGACGGTATTCTGGGGCGCGCCAGTAGAATTGACTGGCGCAAGATAGGTCACGCTGGGGTCGTAATACACCCCATTGCATTGGGGGCTGTTGTATCCGTAATTGCCCGCAAAGTTTTTGGCGACGTCGGGCATGTAATCCCAGTCCATGCTGCCCGAATCGTCCAGCACGAACATCAGGTTGGGTTTCACCGTGGTGGTGGTGGAGGTCGCCATGGGTACGTTCGCCAGTGCAATGCCGGCGGCCTGCGCCGGCAGCCGCAGCGTGAGGCCAACGACAAGAACGGACATCGCAAGGAGCCAGCGAGTGGTTCGATTTCCGAGGGAGGGTTTCATTATTTCACCTTAATAAACATAGGCTTGCACATAGCTCAAGGCATTCCTTGGGCCGGTGGTGCGGGAGGTAACGCGAATCTGGGGGGCCTGGCCGGCCGCCGGGCAACCGGCGCCTTTGCACACTTCCTGGGGCAACTGAATGTTCTGCCCGTTGTTGTCCTGGCTCGCGGTGCTCAGCATGCAGTCCGCGTTCTGCACGGCCACGTTCGCAGTGCGGCACATGCGCTGGATGACATAGCGCGTGGTGTTGCCGCTGGAGTCGGTGGCGACGAGCTTGCTGTCGGTGTTATCCCACTTGATGTAGGTGCCGGTGGTGGTGGTGAGGCTCAAGGCAGGATTGAGGCTTGAGTAATAGCCCGATGTCGGCGCATCGTTGTTAAAGGGGTGCGCCGTATTGGTCAGGTAATTCGTGGCGACATTGGCCGCCTCGGTCGCGGCAAGCCATGTGATAGCCGCTTCCGTGCCGCTGTCGGCCGAAGCCGTGGCCGCCTGCTGGAATGCGAGGTTGCCCGAGATGATGGTGCTGGTATCCACCGAGCGCACCAGCGCCACGGCGGCCAGCATGATGGCCAGCATCGATATCAGCGCGAAAAACAGCGCGACGCCGCGCTGCTTTTTCATGCGGGCGGGTTGAGCGGATATCCGTGGTTTCCTTTGTGAGTTCATAGAGTGTCCTTCGACCAGATCACATTGCGCAGCGGCACAATGGTTTGAAATACCCGATAGCGATACTTGGCCCAGTTGGCATCGCCGTTAACCAGGGAAATGGTGGGTGCGGGGGAGGTGGCGCTGCCTTCCCATGCGCACAGGCCCGTCGGTGCCGCGGCGGTCAGGGAGCTGCAGGCGGCGGTTACGGCGGAGGGCGCCTGATTCGCATTGCGCGCGACGACGGCGATACGTATGGCCTTGATGAGATTGCGGTTTGCCGTGGTCGGCGTGGTTGCCGTCGTCCCCCACGTTGCGCCGGTGGGATCCACCCAGCCGACGATGGTGTTTGAACCGGCCGTGGCGGAGATTCCGTATTGCGCCTGGATGTTGACGACGCCCACCACGCTGGGGGTCGTGGTGGAAACGCCATTGACCACCGCGGTACGGTCGAGGTTGCCGGTGGTCTGGTTGACGGCGTAGCTGACTTCGTTCCAGCTTCCCAGGCAGGCAAGGTTGGCGCCTGAAGTTGCACCGGTGGTGTTTTGCAGCGTTACCGAAATGGGCGATGTGCCCGCCGCCGAGACTGCCGTCACACTGGACAGGTTGCAGGTGGTCGTGGTGTTGAGAATGGTGATATCGCCAACCGAGCAGCCCAGATTGGTGCCCACGGTGGCGGCGCTTCCCACGAGCGAGCTGACCTGCGTGGGCACGCCGCCCATGGCCGACGTGCCGTAGCGAATCGTGATCGTGTCGCTGGCATTGGTGCTGCCCGCGGCCACGCCATCGGTAATCAGGGCTGGCGCAATGTTGGTGATGCCGGTGGCGCCGTAGGTGAACGCGGTGCACTCCAGCGGCGAGTTGGTGAACGGCACCAGGGGGAAGCCCGCCATCTGCATTTCGCGTCCGATGGAATAGAGCGCGATGCCGCCATTGGTCTGCGCATCGGCCGAGCCCGAGGTGCTGCGCTGCTGTGCCTCGAATACGGATATCACCTGAATGATGATCATCACGGCGAGCAGGCCGATGGTGAGGCCGACCATGAGTTCAACCAGCGTGAATCCGGCCTGGGCGATGCGCGGGATTGAATTTTTCGGTTTCATGGGTTCAGCCGCCGGTAATCTGCACGGTGGTGGTGTAGGAATGCTGCGTTTCATCGGCGCCCGGCAATTGCCAGGTGACGGTCACCGTGTAATTGCCGGTCGCGGGATTGGTGACGGTGCGCTTGCCCAAGGGCAGTTGCGTGGAAATATCCGTGTTTGTTTCGATGTAGT
This sequence comes from uncultured beta proteobacterium, assembly GCA_903899705.1. Lineage (GTDB taxonomy): Bacteria > Pseudomonadota > Gammaproteobacteria > Burkholderiales > SG8-39 > 2-02-FULL-62-17. The sequence continues at coordinate 7,250 of CAIUKQ010000305.1, read as the reverse complement.
TCGCAAGATTGGTGGGGTCGGACCACATCTGGCCGATCCGCGCCTGGGCGATGTAGCTTGCCTCGGAGCGGAATTTCGAATCGGTGGTGTTCTTGATCATGGCCGCCTGCAGGCCGACGATGGCAAGAACGCCCATGGAAAAAATCAGGATGGCAACCATGGCCTCGATCAGGACGACGCCCTTCTGTGCCGATTTGACCGGCGGCGCCTTGTGCATGACGTGTTGTTTGTCCATGTCTTTCTCGCGGATGGTTCGACGGCCTAGCAGGCGCGCGGACTGGAATTGACGACCAGGCTGGGATCGCACACCTTGGCGTTGCCGCCGGCACCCAGCGTGACCCGCAGGCTTTGATTGCCGCCGGTTGAGCTCAGATTGACGCGATTGAGGGTGCTGGTGCCGTCCGCATTGACGACCACCTGGCCGAGGTTGTTGAAGGTGGCCGTGGTCGCGGCGGTGGCAAGGTCCGCCGCCAGCGCGGTGATGGTCACGTTCGAGGAGCCCTCGGTGCTCAGACGCGCATCGATGGCCGGGTCGGTCGACACCGGCTTGGTGACGTAATCAACCGTCCAGGAGGAGCTGGTGCTGGTGCTTAACTTGAAAAAAACATTGGCATTGCGCGACACGGCTTCCGCGCGCGCGCGTTGCAGGCCGTTGGTGATGGCATCCGCGGCATTGCGGATTTCGGCATTGCGCAGGGACTGCATGAAACTGGGCATGCCCAGGCCCATGAGGATGGCAACCACCACGATCGAGACCATGAGTTCAACCAGCGTAAAGCCGGCGGCGCGTGCCACCGGCTGTGCCGGGGTGGACATTCTGCGGCAGCCTAATTGCACAGACCGCCCCTTCTCACAACCCAGCAGGTGGTTGATGTTCCCCATGGATTACCGGCCCCGGTCTGTTTGGTGTTGGACTGGTCGATTGAGAACGTGAAGCTGGTCATGCCGCCGGTGCCGGTGCCGGTGGCGGTGATGGTGTAAGTGGTGAGGCTGGTGTTGCTGACCACGTAGGTAAAGTTGGTCGTCGCTGTGGGGGTCGGGCCGCCGATGTAGGTGCGGTTGTCCTGGAAGAACTGCTCCATCTTCACCCGGCCATCCGAAAGAGCCGAAGTGGCTTCGACGATTTTTCCGCGCTTCGAATAATCCTGGTAGGAGGGAATGGCCACGGCCATGAGGATGGACACCACCACGACCACAATCATCAGTTCGATCAGGGTGAAACCATTTTGTGTTTTCATCGTCAATTCCTCTGAGTGTGGGAGCAACAAGATTTCTTCTCCTGTTCGGCGTGATTCCGGCATGCATCTGGTCGGCGGCTTACCCCCACGAAGGGGCCGGAAATCAGGGCTTGCCCGCGAGAACTTGATGGAATAATAGTGGGATGGCTCCTCCCGAAAACTTCCGACGACAAATGGTTGATTCGCTCGCATGAACGGTCAATTTCCGGCGATTTTTGCCAAATATTTCCGCTTTGCTTTTCACGGTCGGCGATGAAACCGGCGCCCCACCACAAGCGCCTGTTTGCCGTATTGACGGCCTCGTTCGCCCTGCATGTGACGCTGGTGGTGCTGCCCTACCTCGGCGCGAGCCTTGGCGTGGCCATGCCGTGGACCCAATCCGGTCCGACGCAGGCTCCGACCGACACCCTGAGGGCCAGTCTGGTGATGGACAATGGAGCGGCACCCGCCCGGATCGAGGACGCCCTCGAAACACCGGTGACAACAGAATCCAACGAGGCGCAAGCGCAGCAGCAGGGGGCGCAAGCGGCGCAGCAGGAGGCACAAGCGGCGCAGCAGGCGCCGCAACCGTCGCTGGATCGCCCCGGCGCCATACAGGCGCTGCCGATGGTCGGACCGACCTATTTCACGGCGGATCAGCTGACAAAAATACCGAAGCCGGTTTTCTCCCCGAAACTCGCCTTGCCACCGGAGATGGAGGCGCTGTTTGGCACGGGAAAGGTTGTCCTCAAGCTGTGGATAGACCGCCTTGGCAATGTGGTTGCGGCGGATGTCGACCAAAGCAATGTTCCCGAACCGGTTTCGGCGAAGGCGGCGGAAGCCTTCGGCAAGCTGCGTTTTTTTCCCGGTGAGATCCGGGGCCGCCGCGTGGCGACGATGATTCAATATGAAGTGACTTATGAGGAAGTGCCCGCCGAGTCTTCGGCAACCGTGCCGCAAGGCGAGTAATCCCCCGCAGTTGGCCATGCGCTGCCCGGAGATCTCCCGCATATTGATCGGTGTTGTGCAGTCCAACAGGCGTAGCCCATGAATTGACGCCACCACTTAAAATCGATAGTGTCATTCGACCTTGTTCGAGAGGAAGACGCCGATGAAATCCCTGATTGCCTTTATTGCATTGATTTCAGCTGCCGGGTTGGCCCAGGCACAAATCAACAAATGTGTCGACGCATCCGGCAAAACCGTTTATTCGCAGGGCCCTTGCCCCAAAGGTGCAAAGGCTTCCAGCGTGGCGACAGCGCCCACGGCCGCGGCATCCGCGGCGAAGGCCGGCGACCCCGCAAAGGGTGGGGCCGCCGCCAAATCCAGCGGCCCGAAATCCGCCGCCGAACTGGACCAGGAATTCCGCAAGCGGCAAACGGACCAGGCCAACGCCGCCAAGAAGGATGAGGACAAGCAGACCCGCGAGAAGCTGGAGAAGGAAAATTGCGATTCTTCGCGGCAACAACTGACCTCACTCGAGATTGGCGGCCGGCAATCGAGCATCAACGCGGCCGGCGAGCGCGTCTTTATGGACGAAGCACAGATCGATGCCCAGAAGCAGCGCGCCCGCCAGGGGGTTGCGACTTATTGCAAGTAGGCTCGTTGCAGGCAAAAACAGCGGTAAGGCTACAATGCGAGTCCGCGACCCATTCCGCATACCCCCATTCCGGCTGCCGGCCATCATCAAGGAGAAAACATGAGTTACAAATTATTGAGCTATCACGCGGGCCGCAAGGAAGTCCGAGCCGGCATCCTCGTTGGCGATCATGTTTATGACGCGGCGCGTGTCGGCACCGATACCTCCTTCGCCACGATGGATGGCGTGCTGCGCAACTGGAAGAAGGCGCACAGCTTGTTTGTGGCCGGCACCAAGAACATTGAATCGGGCAAGAGCCGCGCAAAAGGCATCGCGCTCAAGAAGGTCCGGCTCGCCGCGCCGGTGCCGGTGCCGGGCGCGATTTTCTGCGCCGGGGCCAATTACAAGGATCACGCCGACAACATGGCGAAGAAGCAGGGCAAGGCGCCCGATCCCGATCCGCATACCCAGGGTCTGAACCCCTGGCATTTCCAGAAGGCCCCGCGCAGCACCGTGGTGGGCCCCAATGCCAATGTGAAACTGCCGGTGTATTCCAAGAAGGTTGACTGGGAAATCGAACTCACCGCGGTGATCGGCACCACCTGCCGCAATGTCTCCATCCAGAACGCCCTGAAGTACGTCTGCGGCTACACCATCAGCAACGATCTCTCGGCGCGCGACATGACCAAGCGTCCGCATCTTGCGGATGACTCGGGATTCAAGTTCGACTGGATCGGCCAGAAAAATTTCGAAGGCGCCTGCCCGACCGGCCCCTGGATCACCCCCGCCGCCTACATCAAGAATCCGCAGAACCTGGGCATGAAGCTGTGGGTGGATGATCAACTGATGCAGGATGCCAACACCGGGCTGATGCTGTTCAACACCGCCGAGCAGATCTCGCACCTCTCAAAGTGCATCACCCTGCATCCCGGCGACATGATCCTCACCGGCACCTGTGCCGGCACCGGCGCCGAGCGCGGCATCTTCCTGCAGTCAGGCCAGACGGTGAAGTTGTGGATTCAGGATATCGGGGAACTGATTCACAAAGTGGTTTGAACACAGCCCTTGGGACGATCAACAGTCCCAGGGATTGGGGCGGTCGGCGCGGATGTCGTAGCGTTTGATCGCCTCGGCAACAACGGATTGACCGATGGTGCCGTCATCGGCCAGTGCGTGCAGCGCGGCGACGGCAACATGTCTTCGATCGACCTCGAAAAAATCGCGCAGGTTGGCGCGTGAATCGCTGCGGCCAAAGCCGTCGGTCCCGAGGGTGATGTAGCGCCGCGGTACCCAGCCGCGGATCATGTCGGGCACGGCGCGCATGTAGTCGGTCGCGGCAATCACGGGCCCCTGGACGGCGCCCAGGCATCTTTCGGCCCAGCCTGCTTTTCGCGGTTCTTCCGGATGCAGGCGGTTGTGGCGATCGGCATCCATGCCGTCGCGCCGCAGCTCGGTGAAGCTGGTGACGCTCCAGACCGTGGCGGCAACGCCCCAGTCTTTTTGCAGAAGGTCCGCTGCCGCAATAACTTCCCGCAATATCGTGCCCGAGCCCAGCAGCTGCACCGTGGCCGCCGCGCTCGCCGTGCCTTTGGCGCCGGAGTCCAGGCCCGCCGGTGCGTTCAGGCGGTACATGCCCCTGAGGATGCCTTCGCGCGAGCCCTCCGGCATGGCCGGCTGCTCGTAGTTCTCGTTCATTACGGTGAGGTAATAGAAGACATCCTCCTGCTCTTGGAGCATGCGCCTTGCGCCCTCTTGAATGAGGGTGACAAGTTCATAGGCGAAGCAGGGGTCGTAGGCGACGCAGTTGGGTACCGTGGAAAAAAGGAGATGGCTCGATCCGTCCTGGTGTTGCAGGCCCTCGCCCGACAGCGTGGTGCGACCGGCCGTGGCGCCGATGAGAAAACCACGCGCGCGCGAATCGCCCGCCGCCCACACCAGGTCGCCGATGCGCTGGAATCCGAAGCAGGAATAAAAGACATAGAACGGCAGCATGCACACGCCATGCGCGCTGTAGCTGGTGGCGGCGGCGATCCAGGATGAGATCGCGCCCGCCTCGCTGATGCCCTCCTCCAGAATCTGCCCGTCCTTTGATTCCTTGTAATAGAGCAGTTCGTCGCGATCCTCCGGGTCGTAGAGTTGGCCCACCGACGAGTAGATGGCCACCTGCCGGAAAAGCGATTGCATGCCGAAGGTGCGCGCCTCGTCGGCGACGATGGGCACGATGCGCTGGCCGATTTCCGGGTCGCGCAACCATTGGGTGAGCAGTTGCACGAAGGCCATGGTGGTTGATTGCTCGCGGCCGTGCGTGCCCTCCTGAAATTTCTGCAGCGACGCGACATCCGGCACCTTGAGTGTGGGCCCGGTGCGTTTTCGCTCGGGCAGATAGCCGCCCAGTGCATCGCGACGCGCATGCAGATACTTCGACTCGGGCGCATCCGGCGCCGGCCTGAAGAAGGTGACCTCGCGAACCTGTTCGTCGGAGAGCGGCAGGGCGAAGCGGTCGCGAAAAGCGAAGAGGGCCTCATCGTCGAGTTTCTTCTGCTGGTGCGTGGTCATTCGACCCTGGCCCCAGTGGCCCATGCCATAACCCTTCTTGGTCTGCGCGAGAATCACCGTGGGCTGGCCCTTGTGATTTGCCGCCGCGTGATAGGCGGCGTAGATCTTGACCGGGTCATGGCCGCCACGGCGCAGGCGGTCGATATCATCGTCCGAGAGGTGCGCGACGATATCCTTTAACTCATTGTATTTATTGAAGAAATGTTCCCTGTTCGAATGCCCGTCGGTGGCGGCGTAGCGCTGGAACTCGCCATCCACGGTTTCGTGCAGGCGCTTCACGATCACCTTGTCGTGGTCGCGGGCGAACAGCGGGTCCCAGTCCGAACCCCACAGCAGCTTGATCACGTTCCATCCGGCGCCGGCAAACAGGCCTTCGAGTTCCTGCACGATGGAACCGTTGCCGCGCACCGGGCCATCCAGCCGTTGCAGGTTGCAATTGACCACGAACACCAGGTTGTCCAATTTCTCTCTCGCCGCCAGCGACAGGCCGGCCATGGACTCGGGTTCATCCATTTCGCCATCGCCGGGAAACGCCCACACCTTGCGTCCGCCCGTCTTGAGCACGCCGCGATTTTCCAGGTAGCGCATGAAGCGCGCCTGATAAATCGCATTGAGCGGTCCGAGGCCCATGGAGCCGGTGGGGAACTGCCAGAAATCCGGCATGAGGTAGGGATGGCAGTAGGACGACAGGCCGCGGCCGCCGGTTTCATGGCGATAATTTTCAAGGTGTTCTGATTCGAGCCGGCCTTCGAGAAAGGCGCGCGCATAAACCCCCGGCGCGGAATGCGGCTGAAAATAAACCAGGTCCCCGGTCTGTCCGGCGCGGAAGAAATGATTGAAGCCCAATTCGAACAGATCCGCCGCCGAGGCGTAACTCGCGATATGGCCGCCCAGATCCGCATTGACGCGGTTGGCGCGCACCACCATGGCCAGCGCATTCCATCGAACCAGCGATCCAATGCGCTGCTCGATTTCCAGATTGCCCGGGAACTGCGGCTGCTCGGCGAGCGTTATGGTGTTGCAGTAGGGCGTGTTGAGCACCGGCGGCATGGGCACACGTTGCTCGCGCGCGTGATCGAGCAGCCGCCGCAGCAGGTAGGTGGCGCGTTCGCGACCGGAGGATTCGACCACGGCCGCGAGCGCATCAAGCCACTCGGCGGTTTCAACCGGATCGAGATCCCTTGGCGCAACACGCCAGAAAGCGGCCCAGTCGAGTTGCCCGGATTCGGAACTGTCACCCATGATGAATTTCCCTGGAGCGCGAAATTGCGAACCCGGTGATCCTAGCACTGCTTGCCCGCGCAGCATTCGACGGACGAAAGGCCCCTTGTGTTACCGGAGGGCCTTTACGTGCACGCAGCGTTTCCGGCCCGTCATGACAGGCGCTTCAGTTGTATGCGGCCAGCTTGATCTCCAGGTTCGGAAAGCTTTCCCGAAGGTCCTCGCCGAAATCCTCCAGCATCGAGTCATCGCTCTCGAAGCACCAGTCAAGGTCGATGGTGCGGCCCTTTTGGGCGCCGCGATCCAGCGCTTCCACAAGCTTGTACAGCATCTTGGTGCTTGCGCTGTTGAGGTACTTCAGGTCCATGGAAACGCACAAGGGGCGGGTCTCCGGGACGGCCAGATACCGGTTCAATTCGTCGATCAGCTTGCCGAAGTACGCCACGGCGTTCTCCGGGTATGCCTCGCCCTTCATGCTGATGCTGTGGCGGTCGAATCGCATTTCGACCTCCGGGGTGGTCTTGGTGCCTTTGAGAATCAGATTGTCCATGCTTGACTCCTAAGGAATCGCTGAATAAGTAGTCGCGCGAAGCAATGCTTGAACGCGATTTCGCTGAATCGGTGAAACGAATGAAATTTTCATCAACATTGGGGCCGTTTTGATGGGGATAGCAGGG
>CAIUKQ010000304.1 GCA_903899705.1 uncultured beta proteobacterium | reverse complement strand
CAGGGGAATGCCCGGCGCTGACTGAATCACGGTGTAATATGAACGGCAGGTGGCAGTTCCTGCCGTTTCATTTATCTCGATAATCGTATTGCTGACGACGGGTTTAGTTTTGGTCTTGCGGTCCGGGTCGATGACAACCTGCTTTTCCATGCTGTGAAGAAGTTCTTTGCTGTCGACCAACGTGTCCGACCAGGACACCTTTAACTGCGCACGTCTGAATAGAGCCGCGGCGCCCGCAAAGTCGCTGTTCGAGATGCATTCTGCATATCGGTAAAGCAGATTCGTGATTGCGGTTGCGCTCGACATTTCCCGTTACTCAACTATGTCAGGATGCAATGGAGGCGCGTCCGCCGGTGTGCACAATGACATCGCGTGCGACAATACGCGTCCGGAACGCGATCTCGCCCTTTTCGAGTTTCCAGTATTCGACGCGGATAGTTTCGCCGGGATAGACAGGGCTTGAGAAACGGAGGCTGAAACGCCGCAGGTTGTCGGAATTTCCACCGCAGAGTGCGGATACAATCCCGCGCGCGGCGACGCCGAAGCTGCAAAGGCCATGCAGGATGGGGCCCGGGAAGCCTGCCTGTTTTGCGAAATCAGGAACCGCATGGAGTGGATTGATATCGCCGGAAAGCCGGTAGATGAGCGCCTGCTCGGGGCGAGTCATCATATCAATAGCGCCGTCCGGTTCGCGTTCCGGGGTTGATGCGGCCTTGGGCATGCCCTCGGTGGTCCCACCGTAACCGCCATTGCCGCGCAGCATGATTGTGCTATGGCAAATTGCGATTTCGCGGTTGGCTTCATCGACGAGGGTTTTAGCCACACGCATGATCGCGCCTTTACCGGGGCCGCGATCCCAGATGCCTGCGATTTTATTACGACCGCGTATCTTTCCCGCTATCGGCAACGAGCTGAGAATCTGAAATTCTTCTTCGCCATGGACCATCATGGTGAGATCCATGCCGTAACGCGGGTCATAGTACCAATCGCGCGCGGGCGCGAGGACCGAGACCATGGATGGGAAGGTGTGCAATCCATCTTCCAACACGTAACGCAGCGACGCATGGTTCTCGATCGCTTCGGCTCCCATGCCGATCCCTAAGTTGTATATGATCGTGTCGCGATCCGTGTAGGTTTGGTCGACGCTGTCTTCTGCATTTTTCATCAGCAGGTCGTAGGCCAATTGGGGTTTTACGTCGGCTGTCATGATCGTCTCCTCGTCGTGTCTTTTTGCTGTGCGGCAATGCCACCAGGAAGAAGCTAGCCTGTCAAGGAATGAGGCTTTTCAGGCTTCTACCACCCCGTCCTTCCTGTATGATGCCACCGTATCACGGCATTTCGGGACTTGGGATAAATGCCGCTCGGACTACATATCGGGGAGATATGATGCCCATTTCAAAAGCGCATGTTCGTGCCGGTCTCTTGGTTTATGCCATTGGCATGAGTTCGGGGGTAACGATCTCCTCGGTCGCTCCCAGTATGGTGCCCATGGCGGCAGACCTGAATCTGGGCTCCAAAAGTGCATTTCTCGCGCAGATGGTTCTCATGACGCCTGCGCTGGCCATGTTGATTTCAGCGCCCTTCACCGGAGCGATCGCGGAACGGTTTGGGTATAAGCGCACCCTTGTCATCGGGCTGCTGGGCCTTCTTCTATTTGGTCTTGCAGGGCTTGT
>CAIUKQ010000303.1 GCA_903899705.1 uncultured beta proteobacterium | reverse complement strand
GTGCGTTGTTCTTTTCAGTGGCAATGATTCGAACGCCGGTGCCGAGCATCAGGCCCGTTGGTGACACGGTGTTTGCTGAGGTTTGTCCGCCAACCTGCCTGACATTCTGATAGAGAAGGTCTTCGAACACCGCCCGTTGTCTCTTGTAACCGGTGGTGTTGACGTTGGCCAGGTTGTTGGAGATCACGTTCATTCGCGTGTTCTGCGCATCCAGACCTGTTTTTGCGACCCACATTGAAGCGTCCATTAAATTTTCCTTTTATTTTGTATCAGTTGAATATCAATTCGGATGTCAAGCGCTTCTCATCATCGAGGCGCCGGCCTCGTCAAGCGACTTGGTTTCCTTGATAATTTTCATTGTTGATTCGAAACTTCTGGAGAAATCCAGCAATCGCGTCAGGGCCTCAAACGGGGAAACTCCGCTTCCTTCGAGCGAGCCATTGGTGATCGACGGTGTGGCTTTCCCGTCCTTGATGTCGCCGCCTCCGGCCGTGTTGTCGCCGGCGGGTTTGAAAAGTCCATCGTCGCGCCGCTCCAGGGGGGTTGCGCTGGCATCGCGCAGCAGCAGTTTTCCGACCAGTACCTGGGCGGCGACCACCGTTTTATCTGCTGACTTTGCATACACCGAACCGTCCCCGGCGATTTCAATCGCATATCCGGGGGGCACGCTGACCACGCCATTCTGTCCGCGTACTTTCTGACCCGTGCCGATTTCCAGTTGTCCGGCGCTGTTCACGCGCATGTCACCGCGCCGCGTAAACGCCAGGTCGCCGTTCTGGGCGGTCACGCCGAGAACCGTGCTGTCGTTCATTGAGATATCCAATGGATTCGCAGTCACCATGCGGGGCCCCGGAGCGAGTGAGATACCCTTCTCCGGAACGACCATGCGTTGTATCCGTGTGTCATAACCCGGACCCTCGATTTTCATGCTCTTCGATACGTCAGAAAATGTGCGTTTGAATCCGATTGTCGACAGGTTGGCCAGATCATTGGTCAGTTGCTGACGCGCCCGGAAATCTTCCGTTGTGGAGTTCAGTAGCGTGTAGGAAAGTTTGTCCATGATCTGCCGTTTATTCAGTTAATCGAATGGGGGTCAGGCGCGAATCTGAATGATGGTCTGGGTCAAGGTGGTGTTTGTCTCGATCGCCTTGGCCGATGCCTGGAAGTTTCGCTGACCGGTAATGAGGTCAACCAGTTCCTGGGTCAGATCAACGTTTGCTCTTTCGGTTGCCCCGGCTCTTATCGTTCCAAAGCCGGCGCTGCCTGCTTCGCCCAATGTCGGCGTTCCGGAGGAGGAACTGGAGTAAAAGCTACTGTCCCCGATCTGGCGCAAGCCCGTTGGATTGGAGAAGTTGACCAGTGCGATTTTTCCGAGCGATTTCTGGTGCCCGTTTGAATAACTGGCGCTCACCAGGCCATCGTCTCCGATGCTGACTCCGATCAAATCGCCTTCGGGTGCACCATCCTGGGATTGTGAAAGAACCGCAAACGGCGACGAAAACTGCGTTGATTTGGAATAATCAATGTTGATTTTCAATGCGCCTTTACCGTCTGCGAGAAAGACTGTATCCAGCTGTGCGCCCAGTTTCGGGGAGACCAGCGTGCCGGCCGTATCAAATGTCAGCTCACCTTTGTGCAGGTATATCGGGGACCACTCGGGCAAGCCGTTAAAGCCATCGTTGGTGCCCACCTCGGCGCCGGTATTGCTGATGTACTTGTCGGTGCGGATGCCGTTGGCGCTTACCGAGGTTTGGGTGGGCTTGATCCAGCTGCTGGTTGAGCCGCGACCGGAGGCGCCGGCGGACAATCCCCACACGGTGTCACCGGATACTTGGATGAAAGAGTTGCTTCCGGAAGTCCCCGATGTGAATTTCAACGCATTCAGGTCTGAATCGTATTCGACGCTGACCCCGCTGACCGTGCTTCCCGCCGTATTGGCGAGTTCGTTGATGCCTTTTTGCAGCGCGCTTTTAAATCCCGCAAGGGTGTAATTGTTGTCAGGGGGGATTGTCACGGTCCCCTTGACGTCATCCACGGTGACCACGAATGTGTTGTTTTGGCTGGTTACTGAAAAATTGCTCGAGACGTTCATTCCAATGGGAGATCCCTCGCAAACGGCAGGCGAAGAACTCACGCCGCGAACGGCATCGGTGGAGCGGCCGATGATCATGTCGTCCGTCTTGGGGTTCAGCGGCAGGTTGAATAGTGACTTTGCAAATGTGCTTAGTCCGGAAATGTTTATCGATGATTCATCCCCGGTTGTGCCCGAGGAAAACTTGAACAGTTTGTTCGCACTGTCGAAAGTGCAGGTCAGTCCGTATCGTTGTGTGTTCTTCGGTCGGCCCAAGATGCCATTGGGCGTGATGGGTACACCAGTCAGGGTGGTGTACAGGCCTTCGGCGTTTGCAGGCCGGTACTCTGTGCCGAGGCCCAATAATGAATTGGGTACGGAGGCACCTGTTTTGGTGGATCCGCGCAAAGAGGAATAGGCTCCCCCTTTGTCATCCACAAATTTGAAAGCTCGGGCGACGGGATCGTAGGACACTGTGATTTCATGGTCAGTTGAAATCTTCATGACCGGCGGGCTTGCCGTCAGGTCCGAGGTGCCGATTTTGGAATTTACAGCCTCCTGCATTGCCACGACGACCTGTTCGGTTGTCATTGATTTGCGTTCGGTGGCACTCAGTGCGGTAAATGAGGCTGAGTCGGTGAGGTCTATCTGGGCGAATCCGTTGCTGGGTAATGCCACGGAAAAAGTGTCGGTGAGCTGCAAGTCGAATTTTCCAAAAGCGGCATCTGAGAAATCCCAGGACGACTGATCCCCAAAGGATTGGTTGAGTTTGTTGGTAATCGCGGATGCAATGGCAGCACCGGTCAGGGGGGCGGTGCTCGCCGCCAAGGAACTCATGTCAAGTACGACAGGCTTGGCCGAGGCGTCAATATCGATCGTAAAAAGGTTTTGCAGTTGATCCAGGGGGACCGTGGAAAAATTAACGCCGGTATCGCCTGCTCTGACGGGCATGGGACTGGCCAAACCCACGACGGTGGCGGGTACGGACGTGCGCGAATCGGTGAGGTTGTCCAATTCGAACATTTGGGTTTTGACGTTAAGGTGCGTCTGATCTGCGGATAGTTGTGTTTCAGACTTCAATTGGCCGTATTTATTGACGTACAGTTTCTGGCCGGTTGAATCCGATGCCTGGGTCAGTGATGCGTTCACCTGAGCGTCACCAATGAAAACATAGGTTTGCCACCTGTTGTTCGGGCTTTCCTGGCTGGCGTTCTGGGTCTTGGCGTAGTAGACGGTGGCGAGGTAACTGCTGCCGCCCTGGTCGTACACGGTCAGGGCGGTGGTCTTGTTGTATGTGGCCGCGTTGTTTTTGTTGAAGGGGAGGGTGATTACCGATGCATCGGCGGGGAAATTCAATCCAAGTTGCACCAGCGAGGTTTGTTTCGCATCTCCCGAAGTGGTTTTGGGTACGGTGAGTCGATTCAGATTTCCCAAGTCCGCCTTTCCGCTACTGTCGACCGAGGCGGCCTGCAAGGCCTGGCCTGCCGAATTGACCACGTTGTACTGGTCGTTAAGGCTGAAACTGCCGTTTCTTGTGAAGATGTCCTGAAGTCCGTCTGATGATTTCAGCATGAAGAAACCGTCCCCGGAGATCGCCAGGTCCAGCGCATTGTTGGATGCCTGGATGTTGCCCTGACTGAACTCCTGGGTGACTTCCTTCAGGGCGACGCCCTGTCCGATGACCGCTGACGCTTTTTGCAGTGGTGAGGTTGCAAAAATATCCCCGAAGTCCGCGCGTGAACGTTTGAACCCGGCGGTTCCCACGTTGGCGATATTGTTACTTGTGATTTGCAACTGTGCGGTGGCGGCATTCAGGCCGGTTAGTGCGGTATAGAAGGACACTAGAGACTCCTAAGGGTTGGTCTATTTAAAAAATTTGTTCGAATCTACTGGCCGAAACTGATCACGCTGGAGAGCGGGATGTTCTGCCCACTCTGATCAGTTACCGTCAAAACCTGCGTTTTCGGGTCGGTGGAGATGCTTTTGACAATGCTTGTCATGTTGGTTGCGACGGTGGTGCTTTTGCCTGAAACCATTGCCGTGGTACTGATGGAGTAGGCGCCATCAGGCAGCAGCTTGCCGTTGTTATCCATCCCGTCCCAGGTGAATGTCGGGGCGCCCGGGGCCTGCGTGCCTGCGACCATGGTGCGAACGGCGTTTCCTGTGGCATCGTAAATATCGATTTGCACCGTGCTTGCCCCTCCTGGAAGCGCGATGGTTCCCGTGACCGGTTTTCCGTCCGTGAGGTTTGCGGGGAGGCCCGGGGCGGTGATCGAGCGCCCGATCATTCCTGCGGCGTTCATCATCCTGTCGCCCTGCATCGTGCTCGCCATCTGGGTAAGTGCCCCGGCCATGTTCGTTGTGGCCTCCAGCTGGGAGAATTGTGCAAGCTGCGCCACAAAAGCCTCATTTTTGACTGGGTCTGTCGGGTCCTGGTTCCTGAGTTGCGCTGTGAATAGTTTCAGGAAATCGTCTTTTCCCATGGTGCCCGACCCGACCGCCTTGGCGGCCGCCTGCGCATCCGCGGTCCTTGTAATGTTGGCAAGGTTCGCCGCATTGGTGGCGGCAGTGTTGCTTGAGCTGTCAATCGTCATGTCGGTTTCCCCTTAGGATTTCATGGTGTCGATGGTCCGCGTCGCCAGGTCTTTTGCGGTGTTGATCACTTCGACGTTGTTTTGATACGAGCGCGCCGCCGCCATCATTTCCACCATTTCGCTGATTTCATTGACGTTGGACCGGTACAAGTACCCGTTGACATCGGCCTTGGGATGGGTGGGGTCGAATACCTTCTCCGCGCCCGTTTTATCGTCGATGATCTGGTCGATCTTCACGCCACCCGTGTTGCCATTGGATTGGTTGGCCTGCTCCTGGTTGAGGATGGTCGCGAAAACCGGCCTTTTAGCCTTGTAGGCTTCCCCTTCCGTGGTCGCCACCGTCGACGCGTTGGCTATATTGGAGGCGGTCAGGTTCAGTCGAACCAGCTGGGCGTTAAGGGCGGATCCGGCTACGCCGAATATGTTGTTGATTGACATGGCTTTTATTCTCCCCGGAGAGCTCTTTTGATGGTGTTGGTGTTGTTTTCTATGAACATAAGGCTTGCCCGGTAGTCGGTTGCCGCCGCGCCGTAGTTGGCTTGTTCGATGCTCATTTCGACGGTGTTGCCATCCGCGCTGGCGTTCAGCGGGATTCGATACTTCACACCGTCGGGGCTGACGCTGTCTTCCCCGTTCTTGAAATGGTTTGCATGGGTTGCTTTCAGTGATCCACCCTGGACCTGGGCCATGACCGCTTTGAAGTCCACATCCTTGGCCTTGAAGTGCGGTGTTTCCGCATTTGCAATATTTTGAGCAATCAGCTCAAGTCGCTGGCTCCTGGCGCGCAACGCGGTTTCGTGGACTCCAAAGGCATTTGAGAGAATATTCATGTGTGCATGCTCAAGTTAGTGGTGCTCAAGTCGATTTGTAAGAAAGGACATGTATTGAGGTTTGATAGAGCAATTCCCATGCCACGTTGATTTGCGGTCAATAAACGATGGTTGTGCAGGCCGGTTACGACGGGTGTGGCAATTTTCTGCCACACCTTCAATGTGGAATTGCCGCTGCGCGGCATTGCTTTGCCGGCGTCCAACGGGATGGTTGAAGTGAGGTGTTTTCGCACCACTGGTTTGGGGGTTGCCGTGAGGGGTGCGGTACATGGCGGCCTGCTCACAACGGATTCTTGTTTTCAAAAGGTTCGATTGAACTGACCTTGATGGATTGGGGTTTGACCGGTACGGTCAGCGCCGACATTCCCGCAGACAGTTTTTCCCGGGCGTTTTGCAGCAATCCCTTCACCAGCGTGTTTCGTGTGATGGGCGCGTCGGGTTCGGCGCTGGCGCGCAGCACCGTCGCTTGCTGTCCCGCGATATCCAGGTAGGTGTTCATGTTGCGTTCCCGCCGGGCGGCGGGGGTCAGTACGGTCAGGTAAAGGTCGTCCAGGGAGGCGGGCTTTCGCTTTCCAAAGCTCTTCAACCCGGTCTCTTCAAAGTATTTGCCGATCAAATCCAGTTGATCGACCACCGGGAGGTCCAGTATTGCCTTGGGGTTGTCCTTGTAACCCACGGAGGCGGCACCGCGGCTGGCGCCATCACAGAATTGGATGATGCCGTGGCAGTGACCGTTGCTCGCTTTGGGGTTCATGCCATCGCTTTCGATCAAGGTGACCACCGCCAGGTCATCCGGGGCGAAGTTATGCTCTGCCGCAAGTTTCAGTACTTTGTTGCGTACGGCATCCTTTTCTTCGGCGGTGAAATATTGGAGCTTCACCGCACGGTCCAGTGTTTTTTCAAGGACCGGGTTCGCCGCAACCCGTGCTTTATTCACCGGTTGGCGCTGGTCGGTTCTCGCCGAGGCTGATTGCGGGCTGTCAATCCTCGGGGAAATCGTCGATGGCAGGTCCCCCGGCATGGTTTTGCCGGTCTCTGGCATCCCGATGGATGAAAGGGCTATTTTCTGGCCGGGCAGTATCAGGTTGGCATTGGCCAGGCCGTTTTCGCGGGCCAGTTGCAGTGCGGTACGCATCGATTCCTGCGATCCGGCCTCGAGTCCCCGGGACTGGAGTGCTTTTTGCGCGATATTGAATAGCGTGTCACCGTCCTTAACGGTTACTGTATTGTCCGGATTGCCTCCCGGCAAGCTTCTCTGGGGTGTTGGGGGCGTCGCCGCCGAGGGCCGTGGCGTTGTCGAATACTGTGGCTTGTTGCTATTCGTTTCCTTGATTTCATTCAGCAATTTCTGGAAATCATTGCGAGCAATCATCTTTGCCGAAGTTTTTGTATCCCGGTAGTTTTCCGGCGGCAGTTGATTGAGTTCTGGAGCGATTTTCATTGGGTAACAGACAACCTTATGATTTGTCCATGTATTTGCCGATGCTTGCAGCTACCGGGTGTGCATTGTTTAAAATGACCTTCGATCCATGTAATGCAACAAACGTGCCATAAGGTATATGGCAATGTTTTCTATAGAAAAATATTGAAAATGTGAATATGACAAAAAATGCCGTCAAAATTTTGTATGCGATATGTATTGCATTGTTTTCGACCGCTTTGCCGGCTGCCGACGACGCTGGCGATCTGGCGAGGGAACGGCTGACGCAACAGGTGCTCAGCTGGGTGGTCGAAAAAACAGGGGCATCGCCAAGCCGCGTGGAAATTCCGCCGCTGGACAGCCGTCTGCGGGTGACCGCCTGTCCCGGGGGCGCCAAGTTTGATTTTCCGTTTGCCGGTCAAAGCCTCGTCAGGGCACGCTGCGATTCACCGGCCTGGCAGGTTTTCGTTCAGGTCGGGATCAAGTCTGTGCGCAATGCTCTTGTCGCCAGCCGTGATATTCCGGCCGGTCGACTGTTGGCAGAAGCGGATATTGCTTTGGGGCAGGTTGGCAGCGGCGAGGGGATAGAGGATCGTTCTGCGGTTTTGGGGAGGATACTCAAGAGGCCTTTGTCCCAGGGGAGGGCCATTCTGCCCAGGGATCTGGATGACTCCGTTCGGGTGGTGCGCATAAAGACCGCTTTGAAATCGGGGTCTGCAATAGAGGGACAGGCTTTTGCGCTTGAGGACGCCCCCCGTGAGTCAGTGCCGCCGGGAGCAGCCCCGGGCGTGGCGCCCAGTCAGGGAGTCCGGCTGCTGAGGGACATCGCCGCCGGGCAAATTCTCCTGGCCAACGACCTGTCCGAGGGCCGGCGTGCTATGGTCGCCCGTCAGAACCTTTATGTGGGCCAGGCTCTCGAGCCCGCCTTGCTGGAGTTGGGTTCCGTCTACACGCGCGACACCAATCAGCGTTACTACACCGAATTTGCCGGGCTGGAGTATTCGGAACTCGTACGTAACATCCAGGCGGGGGAGGCGCTGCAGCCTGGCGACATTCGTCCGGCTGTTCTGGTTCGGCGCGGGCAGATGGTGCTTCTGACGGTGGGTACGGCTGCGGGGGTGCAGGTTACTTTACGTGCAGAGGCCCTTCAGGACGCAAAATTTGGCGATTCAGTACAGCTGAAAAACCTTGAATCCGGCCGAATCCTGGGTGGGATCGTGACCGGGAAAAATGCAGTCAAGGGCTTGTAATTGCACAGGAAAAATAGCATTTTGATGGGTAAGTATTTTTTCATGTGAGACATATATTAAAAATATTCGGGTCCGAACTAAAGAATCTGCGGGACTAGTCGACTGTATAGAGGTAACCCCCCAATCTCGGGTGCTAATCTTTGGAATGGAAAATCCATGACAGATCCAATTTCGAAAGCGGGGCCATTGGCCGCGACTTATGCGACACCCGTAAAAACCCGTTCCGATGGCGTAAAAGCCCCCGTCGTGAAGGCGACTGCCGAAGACACACTGGAGATCAGTTCAACTTCCCAGCAATTGCAAATGGAGCCTGGTTTCGATACCGCCAAGGTGGAGAGCATCAAGAAGGCGATCTCTGAGGGCAATTATCCGCTGGACCCCAAAAAGATGGCCCAGAGCTTTGCCGCGCTGGAAAAAATGATCAATAGCTCTTTTGCCCCGGAATCCGGGATCGCTCAATAGTCATTGAGAGCAGCCATTGGATTCAGGTCTTTTTGCATCTCTTTCAGCCGCCTGTGAACAGGCTGGAAACCTTCAAAGAATCCTTGAGGAAGAGTTTGCGGCTCTCAGCCGGCAGGATCTTTCCGCTTTCGAGAATCTGCAAAAAGGCAAGGAGCAGATCCTGGCAGCCCTTGGCGCCTTTGTAAAAGACATGGGCGTCCCCGGTGGCGTCGATCAGGCCGGTCTGCCCCCGGTTCCGGAGGAGGCGCAGGCAAGTTGGTCGCAGTTCGAGCAGTTGATGACAACGTGCAGGGCTGCGCATCGGCGCAACGATCTCCTCATTCGCAACAAGCTGCAGAGTATTACCTCCGCGCTCAGGGTCCTGCAGGGGAGCGACACGTCCTCCAGCGTCGAGGTCTATGACCGCATGGGTCGGATGTCAGGCATTCGCCGGGGCCGGGGTTATCACGACGCCTAAGCGTCTATTGGCCTGCGTTTTTCATCGCCGGGAACCATTCCCCGCAACCAATACGCCCACGAGAGGACTGCTGCGACCGCGGCATACAGCTCTTCAGGAATTTCCTGCTCCAGTTGCAGTTGCGAAAGAAGGCTGACGAGTTGCGGGTCGCTGGTGATATACACCCCGCGTCGACGCGCCTCTTCAATAATCCTTTCGGCCACCTCGCCGTCGCCTATCGCGCTGACGACGGGGGTTTCCCTTGCGCCGTACTCCAGTGCCACAGCCCGCCTGTTTGATTGCATTCTGATCCTCAAGCCTGAACGTTGACTATGGCGCCAGGTGCCGCGGTTGTCATCGTCGACTCCTGGCGTGCGCGGTTGTAGACCACAAAAGATTTCAAATTCAGACCTGCGAGCCGAAGTTCCGCGGAAAGTGCTTCGGCCCCTTTGGTAGCCGCGGCCGCCACCGCCGGCTGGCGAGCCCACATGGTCATGTCCACCTCAAGCCTGCCGGTGATCGCCGTCTTTAGCCATACCTCTCCAAGAATGTCGTTGCGGGAATGAAGATTGACGGTATAGGGGGGATCCGGTTGCTCCTTGGTGGGAGCCCTGCGTTCAAAAGTCATTCGAACCGGATTGGCATCGGAAAACGGGATGACCATATTCAGCATCAATTCCTGGTTCGTTTGCGCCTGAACCGCCTGCAATTGCGCTGACTCAATGTCGACGAGCGCGCGCCGCGCGGTGTCCTTGATGCCGGAGTCATCATCGGAGATCCTGGTCAATTGCAGCAAC
The DNA here is from genome assembly GCA_903899705.1 of uncultured beta proteobacterium. GTDB lineage: Bacteria > Pseudomonadota > Gammaproteobacteria > Burkholderiales > SG8-39 > 2-02-FULL-62-17. Next base: position 3,939 of record CAIUKQ010000303.1, on the reverse strand, counting down.
AGGGCCTTGGTGTCGGCATCCACGGATGTGTTGCGCTGCCCGACATTGGCTTCCGTCCAAAGTCCGGCGCCGGCGACTGCTTTGCGCAGTGTCGCGGCGTTTAACCGCCCCATGGCGGGTTGCGCTTTTTGAAACGATGCGGCCATTTCAGGAATGCCCAAGGCCGTCATGGCTCTGGCAATCAAGCCACTGGAGAGCATCTGGGTCAACGCCGGCAATTGCGGTGGATGCAGGAGCAGGGATAACAAGGTGTTGGGCGTCCCCGCAGGCGCTTTGGGTATCGCTTCAGATGTTGCCGCGCCCACGGCGCCCGAATTGACCGCGGTCGCCGAAAGAGGTTGTCGCAATGGTTGAAGCAGCAGGCCGGCTTCAGTTTGAACAATCCGGAATGTCGGCGCATCCCCGGATTTAAACCCGTGTCCCTCACTCAAGAGAAGCGGCAGCCCGTTCAGAACAAGCTTCAGAGCGTCGCCGTCCTGCCGGACAATTCCCTTTACTATTTCGCCATCCTGCAATCCAAGGTCCCGTGCGACGGGTTCGGTTATCCGCACGGCATTGTTGTCCACCACAATGGGATTGATACGCGACAGCGGGTTTGACTGCTCGATTCCCAACACGGCGGGTTCTCCAGTTTGCTTTGCGCAAAGTATGTCGGCTGTTGATCCCAGTGTATGGGGTTCGTGACCATCGGTTTGCCGGGTTGCGGGACTTTGCGTGTTTATTTTTATTTGAACGGGTTTGGGTCTTGTTTCAATCCAGCGGGCAATTGTTTTGTCAATGCGGGCGGCGTCGGCGACGTTCTTTGTAAGAACCGGCCTGTCAGGGGCCCATCCAGCCCATCGGGTGGGAACGGTGATTGCAACGTTTTTTGCCTTTGGCGGTTCGGTGGCCTCGGGTGCTGGCGGGGGCGGCGCAGATTTCCCCGGGTCTTTGGGGGACACGCCGGCATTGCGGACGGCGGATTGTGTACCGGCATTTTTCCCGGTTGTTCGGGGCGTGACAGAGGCCGTTTTCAGCGCGCCCGGCATGACGGGCGGCGGGGGGGCTCCCACGGTCGGGTTTTCACTGAGAAAAAATTCTGAATCAACAAGATATTGCGGTGTCGTTGTGGACGCTCTTGGGGACACGGGGCCGGGAATTGCGACTGCAATCGTCAGCTTCAGTACCCAGCCCGATGCGGATGGCACGATATTGACGTCGAGGAGATCCCCGGGAATCAATGGCGAGCCGCTTGGCAAATGCAGCATGACCCCCGATAGCAGCAGCGCGGGTTTGCCTCCGATTTGCGTCACGGTGCCTTGCCGTGTTTCGTCAGTCTTGAAGAGCAGTCTGCCGGCCAATACTGTGGAAATCAGCAGGCTTGGCAGGGCGGCCGCATTCACCCCTTGGGGGAAAAAAAGGGTCGCGGCGCTCAGCGCGCTAGCGTTGCCGGGTGCCACGACTTGATTCGCTGGCATCTCTCGGCGCCAAAGGATGCTGCCATCCCTGATTCCGGCTGGCGGGAGTCATGGAAACCTGACCCAGCCTTTTCTCGGGTCGATGCTCTCGGGGGAATTCTCGTTTTGTGCGGAGTCCCCGTTTTGCATTGAACTCTCGCCGGCCCCGGTGGAAGGTTCGTTGGCCTGGAAATATCGCTCACGAAAATAGTCCATGCCGGGCAACTGCAAGGAGGCGCCCATCACCATCGCACTGGCTTTCCCCCCTTTGAACGCGGCCGGGTTTTGTTTGATGATCTCCTGGCGGATGAGATCGGCCTTTATCGGCAGTGCGGAGAGGTGACGGGTGATGATTTTGTCGAGCGTGTCCCCCCGCTTAATCACGATGGACGCGCCGCCATTCCGGGCGGCGAGGTCGCCCCCCTTGTGTTCTTGCTCGACGGGCGAGCTCTCTGCGCGTGCCACAGTTGCGGCACCTGCGGCAACGAGCAAGGTCATAACGAGGCTGAACCCAATACGGATGTGGCTAGAGCTTCTCATCGTCTGATTCCTTAATGAGGCGACACCGGCCTCCGGCAGCAAGGGCGGGGCATCCATTTAAAGCGGGAGGGCGAACATTTTTGCCGGCTGAATGGATTGCTTCTGGCCTGCAATGCGCCTGGCTATGGAGCTGTCCCGTGCGACTTCCTGTATCTCGATCAGGGCGGCGCCGGCCAGCGTTGCAGCCTCAAGTACGTTGTTCGGGAATCGCGCGCCATCCACCAACAGCAGCTGGTCGCCCGCTCGCAGGCCAATCCGGCTGCCGCCAACGATGGAGACGAGATCTCCGTCTTCGGTTTTTGCACTCAACGGCATCGATTCGCAAGCCGTCGCCTTTTGAATGGACGTTTGCCAGTTGCGCGCGGTCCGTTCAATCGATTCGATCACCGATGCCGGCAGGCTGCGGCGTTCCAGGCTGGCGGCCGTCGATGGATAGGCGACAACTGCCTGTCCCTGCCACAGGGTTCTGCCTTGCGTGTGCTCCTCGACTTTCATCGAAATGCGTATCTGCCTGCCAGGGATGCGGGGTGATTCCATGCCCAAAGCCTGCATGACTTGATAGTCGAGGGGCGATGGCGGATTCGATTCGTCCGACATGACTTCAAAGGACAGTCGCATTGAATAGGGCCGCTCCATCGGGCTATCGCGGCTGACAAGCAGTCGTTCGTAGCCGCTTGCCGGATTGGCGGCCCGGGTTACGACCCAGGCGTTATCCTGGGAAAACTGGGATAGAAGCCGTGACTCAGTCAGTTCAGCTATTTCGCCGAATGCGCCAAAGCCCAGTCGTCCTTTTTCCGTGCTGTACACACTGCTCAAAGAGGCGTGTCTCTTGATTCGTCCCGGCTCGGCACACCCGCGGGCGCCCATTCGGGTCAAGGTTTCTTCTGCATCGGCGAGAAGCCGGGTTTCTTTGGGATCGCCGGATGCCAGGTAGGACTGAACCCGAATACCGCGAAGCTTCAGGTCTGAGGAAATTTGCAGGTTTTCCCGCAGGACACCGGTTTCGTCGACCCAGGCAAATGACCGGATCCGGTTGGGGGCTTCGAGCGCCTTGTCGAGAATCGCGTTGCGCAATATTTCGAGTCTTGTTTCGGCGCTGACCGGGGTGGCAGTCGTGGCGTTTTTAAGAGGGGGTGTGGGTGAATCGCCGCCCGGTGGGGTCTGCGCAAGGCAATAAGGCCCCATCAAAGTGGAGGCCAGGGCCAGGGTGCAGGCGCTGGAGCGCAGCAACGGCTTCACTGAATTCCCCGGACAGAAAAGAAGGTTTGAAGCATGCTTCAGCGGCGCTTGGCCGCATATTGATCGATATAAAGCATCCGCAAGTCGTTTATCGCATTGCGATCCAGGGTAAGTATCACTTCGTAGGTGTCATTGTTGATGGGATTAATGCTGGTCAGCGTTGCCCCATAGATGACGCCTTCGACTTTGGTGCGAAAGGTGTCGCTCATCACCGTCATGTCCGACATGCTGGTGTTTGAGTCAATAAACAGGCCATAGACCTGTTCGGCCAGTCCGCGGTATGCGTCAATCTTGGCCGCCCGGATCGCAAGCAATCTTTGTTGCGGCACGTTTTTGCTGTTCTGCATCCCAATCACCGCATATCCGGTTGCCATGATGGTTTCCCGGCGGTCCACCAGTGCCCGTATCGGCGCCTCGTAGCCCTTATCCGCGGTGTACGGCAAGGGCTGGACGGCTACCCGGGCCGGTGTGGCACAACCTGCCAGGCAGATCAGGGCAACCAGGGCCGCCTGGGTTGTCGTGGTCAACGGGTTCTTCATGATGGCAAAAGGCATATATAACCTATTGATAATTAAAGGAATAATTAGAGTTCACAGGGGCTTGGTGCTGCCCGCCCATGCTTCTTCAAATCCATGTGATGCATTTGTTGCGCGCCGTCCTGCCCCTGCCGCGTCGCCCGGGGTGTCGTTCAACACCAGTGGTCGCGGTTTATCGGTGTTTCGTT
>CAIUKQ010000302.1 GCA_903899705.1 uncultured beta proteobacterium | reverse complement strand
TGCTGGCCAGTCCGCTGGACCTGCCCGAGGGCGTCGACCTGGCGGTTTTCACCCTGCCTGCGGCAGGCGTGAAAGACGCCGTTTCCGAATGCGTGCAACGCAAGGTGGGTGCCGCTCTCGTGTTTGCGGCGGGCTTTGCCGAAACGGGCCAGCACGATGTTCAGGCCGAGGTCACGAAAACCGCGCGCGAGGGTGGCTTGGCGATCGTTGGTCCGAATTGCCTGGGTTATTCCAACAATGTCGACGGCTTTGCGTTACACATGCTGTTTGCCAATGCGGCGAAGAAGTGGCAGCCCGGCGCAAAACCGGGCGTGGCCTTTGTCGGCCAGAGTGGCGGCATGATCGGCCACATGCAGCGCGCTGCCGAGGCGCGCCGCATGGCGATCTCCTATGTGATGACCACCGGTAATGAAGCCGGCCTCGATCTCGCCGATTTCACCGAGTATCTGGTCGAGGATCCCCACACCGGGGTGCTGGTGCTGTATTCGGAGGACATTCGCCGTCCCAAGGAATTTATGGCCGCTTGCGAACTCGCGCGCGCGGCGAAAAAACCGGTGATCCTGCTGCATCCGGGCCGCAGCGCGAAAGCCCGCGCGGCAACGGCTTCGCACACCGGTTCGCTGGTGGGTGACCATGGCGCGATGCTGGCCAATGTGGCCAACGCCGGCGTGCTGGTGGTGGACACGCTGGATGAACTCGTGGATGTGGCCGAATTGCTGACCCGCTATCCCGAGCCGCCCGTCAAGGGGCCCGCGGTGCTGACGGCGTCGGGCGCATTCGTCGCGCTGATCAACGATTTCACGGAGAACTCCACCTTGGAGTTTCCGGCGTTGACGCCTGAGACCATGGAAAAATTGCGCGCGGCCCTGCCGGCATTCGGCACCCCGAACAATCCGCTGGATACCACCGCCGGTTCGGCGCCGGGTTCCAACATTCCGATGACCAAGGCCCTGCTGGCAGACCCGAACATCGGCAGCCTTTTCATTTCCTACCCGATCGCCGGGCCCAAGGGTGTCACCACGATCGGCGAATTCACCAAGGGCATGGAAGGCAATACCAAGCCCGTGGTGGTGGTGGCCCTTGGCGACAATTCACCGCTCGCACCCGAGCTACAGGCTGCTGCCGACGCAGGCCCCTTCGTGTTCCATCGTTCCTCGGATCGCTGTCTGCGTTCGCTGGAACATTTCCATCGTTACGGAAGGCTGCTTGCGCGGCCCCGCGGCAACTCCAATCCGGCGCCGTTTTCCGGCCTGCCGGCCATGGGCAAAGGGCCGCAACCGGAATGGCTGGGCAAAAAGGTTTTCGCGGCTGCGGGCATACGCGTACCGGAGGGCGGACTTGCAAAGTCAGTGGATGAAGCGGTTGCGACTGCAAAGCGTATCGGCTACCCGGTGGTGGTCAAGGCGCAGGCGGCCGACCTGCTGCACAAGACCGAAGCCGGCGGTGTCATTCTCAATGTGAAAGATGAGGCGACCCTTCGCGACGCATGGAACACGCTGCAGCAGAACATCGCCCGTGCGCAGCCCGGGCTGAAGCTGGACGGCGTGCTGGTGGAAACCATGGCATCCAAGGGGCTCGAACTGATGGTGGGTGCCAAGCGCGATCCCTCATGGGGGCCGGTGCTGCTGCTGGGGCTTGGCGGCATCTGGGTGGAAGCGCTGGGCGATGTGCGCCTTGTTCCCGCCAACGTCACGGAGGAAACCGTGATCGAGGAATTGCAGAGGCTTCGCACCGCCAAGCTGCTCAATGGTTTTCGCGGATCGCCTGCCGTGGATCTCGAGGCTGTGGCGCGCACCGTGACGACCATTGGCCGTTTGATGCTGACCGTGCCATCCATTGTTGAAGTGGATGTGAATCCGCTGGTGGCCTTTCCGAAGGGGCAGGGCGTGCTGGCTCTGGATGCTTTGATTGTCAATCAATAGGCGGTGAATCGTAGCGTGCCGGTAGGGCGAAGAGCCGCATTTCAAGGAGACATGCCATGCGCTGGAGAAATATTTTCGCAGGTGTTGCGATTGTTTTTCAGGGTGTTGCCTGTGTTTTTCCGGCCGCTGCGCAATCCATCACCGCCTATGAAGGCGCGCGCCTGATCGTCGGCGATGGGCGGGTGATCGAGAAGGGAACCCTCGTGGTTGACGGATCACGCGTGATTCAGGCCGGACCGGCCGCCGACGTCCGCGTGCCGGCGGACGCCGCCCGGGTGAATCTCTCGGGCAAGACGGTGATGCCGGCGATCATCGACACGCATGTGCATATCAGCAGCAAGCGCGAGGACATCCAGAGAGATCTGAAATTGCGCGGCTACTATGGTGTCAGCACGGCGATGAGCCTTGGCACCGACAACTATGACGTGCTTGAAATGCGGGGCCCGCCGGCTCCCGGTGCGGCGCGCCTGCTTAGCGCGGGGCGCGGCATCACAGCGCCCGAGCCTGGTCGCACCACGGTGCCCCATTGGGTCACCAACGAGGCGGAAGGCCGACGTGTTGTCGAGGAGCTGGCGGCTCGCCGGGTCGACATCGTCAAGATCTGGGTGGACTCCAGGGACGGCAAGTACAAGAAGCTCACCCCCGAAATCTATGGCGCCATCATTGACGAGGCCCACAAGCGCGGGCTTCGTGTGATTGCCCATCTGTTTGACCAGGACGATGCGAAAGGCTTGCTGCGCGCGGGTGTGGACGCGCTGGCTCACGGCATTCGCGACAAGGATATCGACGACGAGATGGTGGCACTGTTCCGGGCGCGTCCCGGTCTGGTGCTGGGACCGAACCTTCCCGATCGGGGCGTCAAGACCGACCTCAGTTGGCTTCGCGCGGGTTTGCCGGCGGAAGAATACGCAAAGCTGGAAGCCGCCAACCTCGACCGTCCCGCAGCACAGGCCGCTTACGGCATACAGTCGCGCAATCTGGCGAAACTCAATGCAGCCGGCGTTCGCATCACGCTGGGCACCGATGGAAACCGCGCCTGGGGTCCGCATGAAGAGATGCAGGACATGGTTGTCGCCGGGCTGACGCCCATGCAGGCGATTGTGGCTGCTACCCGCAACGGCGCGGACTTCCTGAAGCTTGCGGATGCAGGCACGTTGCAGGCCGGCAAGAGCGCGGATTTTCTGGTGCTTGATGCAAATCCGCTGGATGACATCACCAATACGCGGCGCATCGCCACGGTCGTGCTGCGCGGCGCACCGGTGGATCGCTCGCTGCCGGTCCGTTGAGGTTTTCTGTCATTGCCAGGCAGCGGACCTCAGCCGGTTTCGGCGCGCTGGCGGTTTTGCTGGGGGCTTTCGGCGCGCACAGCCTGCAGCCGACACTTATTGCTCTAGGCACATCCGAAACCTGGAAGACGGCCGCGCTTTATCATTTAACGCATTCCGTGGTGTTGCTGTTGCTCTCGGGAAAAAGCACCACCCGGCTGAGTTTTTCCCTGTTCGCCGCCGGCATTCTGCTGTTCAGCGGTTCGCTTTATCTCTACGCCGTCACGGTTTTCAAGCCACTGGTCTTCCTCACGCCGGTGGGTGGTGCGTGCCTGATTGCGGGTTGGGTCTCGTTGTTTTTTGCGAGCCGGGAAACCTGACTCCCCGCCGCGCGTTAGTCGAATAGAATCCGAGCCTGCCGTGGTAAAAAACTGTTTTATTGCAAAGGAGTTTCGCTTGAAAAATGCCATTCGCGCGATTCCGTTCGCGCTTGCAGCACTGTTTGGCCTGGCTGTTTTGCCGGTCCATGCAGAGGACGAGCAACCGAAGATCACGGAAGAGACACCCTATGTGCCCTCGCCGAAAATCGTTGTTGACACCATGCTGCGCATGGCGAATGTGCACACCGGGGATTTCCTGATCGACCTGGGATCCGGCGACGGTCGCATCATTATCACGGCGGCAAAGGAATACGAGGTTAAAGGCTTCGGCGTTGACTACGATCCGCGCCTTGTCAGGCTCGCCACTGAAAACGCGCAGAAGGCCGGCGTTTCCGATCGCGCGAGCTTTGTGGACCAGAATGTGTTCAAGACCGATCTTTCAAAGGCATCGGTTGTCACGATCTACCTTCTGCCCGAGTACAACGCCGTGCTGCAACCCACCTTGCTTGCGCTCAAGCCCGGCACGCGCATTGTTTCGCACGATTACGGCATTGGAGACTGGGAGCCTGACGCACAGTCCAAGGTGCCGGTGCCCGAAAAGCCCGTGGGGCTCGAGAAAGCCAGCTGGATCTATTACTGGATGGTGCCGGCGCAAGTGGCGGGCAGGTGGCAATCGAACATTCCCTCTGCCTCGGGCAGCGCCGCGATGGAACTCACGCTCACCCAGCATTATCAGAAAGTCGCGGGGACGGCGAAGATCGGCACGCGGACCGTTGTCATCGAACGGCCCGATCTGAAGGGCAATGACCTGACGTTCGAATTGACGGACGGCAAGCAGCAGCTGTACTTCGAGGCCCACATCGTCGGCGGCCAGATCAACGGGCAGTTGCAATCGGGCGGCAAAAAGCTGCCGTGGCGCGCGGTGATGGTGGACACTACAAACCGAAATTCAGACAGAAAGATAAAGTGAAAAATACGGGAAATGCAGTTGCGGTGCTGGCGATACTGGGGTTTGCCGGGCCGCTTTGCGCCCAGGGGTTTCCGTCGAAGCCCATGCGGTTGATCGTCGGCACGGCGGTCAGCACGCCGATCGATATCCTCTCTCGCGTGGTCGCCGACAAGCTGGGGGCGCAACTGGGACAGCCTGTGGTGATTGAAAACCGCGTGGGTGCCGGCGGCACCGTCGGGGCCCAGGAAGTGTTGAGGCAGGCCTCCGATGGCTACACGCTGATGACGGTATTCATGCCGATGACCGTGGTTCAAACCATCATGGCCGACATCAATTACAACCTCGTCAAGGACTTCACGCCGATCGGCCAGTTCGCCTGGTCGTACAACGTGCTTGCGGTGCATCCTTCGGTCAAGGCCACAACGCCGCGCGAACTGGCGGAACTGATGCGCGCCGAACCGGGGAAATTCAGCTTCGCTTCGGGTGGCCCCGGAACACCGGCCCAGCTCGCCGCCGAATTGTTCAAGATGGAAACCAAGACCGACGCATTACATGTGCCCTATGCGCAGTTTCCCCAGGCGATCAGCGATCTCGTTGCAGGAAGACACCAGTTCATGTTCGGTGCGACGCCGCCGCTGATTCCACAGGTCACCGGCGGAAAGTTGCGCGCCCTTGCGGTGACGGGGCCGCAGCGCCTTCCTGCCCTCAAGGATGTTCCGACCATGGTGGAATCGGGTTATCCCGATTTTGTGGTCCGGGACTGGCAGGGCATCGCCGCGAAAGCCGGAACGCCGCGCGATCTGGTGATGCGCGTCAACGCAACCCTGGCGAAAGTGCTGGACCTGCCTGATGTGAAGCAGGCGTTCGGCAAGCTGGGGGCAGACCCCGCGGCGGGAACGCCGGAGGAGTTCGGCAAGCTGATCGCCGTGGAAATCGAGCGCTGGGGCCGCGTGGCGAAGGCCGCGAACATCAAGCTCCAGTAGTTCTCCAGTCCCCGACGGCGCGATGCGATCCTGATTGCGTCGGGCATGGCCGACTATCAAAAAACTTCAAAGTGGAACCATGTCTGAAACAAAAAATATCCTGTTCATCATGTGCGACCAGCTTCGCGCGGATTACCTGTCCTGCTACGGGCATCCGGCGCTGCATACGCCCAACATTGATGCCCTGGCCGCGCGCGGAACGCGGTTTACCAGCGCCTACGTGCAGGCGCCGGTATGCGGGCCGTCGCGCATGTCCACCTACACAGGTCGCTACAGCATGAGCCATGGCGCGACCTGGAACTTCGTCCCGCTGCCGGTCGGGGAACTCACGCTGGGCGATTATCTGCGTCCGCATGGTGTGCGCACCGCCATTATCGGCAAGACGCACATGAAGCCGGACAAGGCCGGCATGGAGCGCCTCGGACTGTCGTACAAGACGGGCGATGGCCTGCTGGTGGGCGAGTGCGGTTTCGAGCCCTATGCGCGCGATGACGGCATCTATTTCAAGGCGGATGGCACGCCCGAGGAAACCTACAACCGCTATCTCAACCGCATGGGCTACCCGGGTGTCAATCCGTGGCATGACTTTGCCAATTCCGGCGCGGGATCCAACGGAGAGGTGCTCTCGGGCTGGAACATGCGCAATGCGCGCCACGCATCGCGTGCCAAAGAGGAACACAGCGAAACCGCCTTCTGCACCGATCAGGCCATGGCCTTCATGAAGGAGCAGGGCGAGAAACCCTGGTGCCTGCATCTGTCCTACATCAAGCCCCACTGGCCTTATATTGCAGCTGCGCCCTACAACGGCATGTACGGGGAAAAGGACATGCTGCCCGTGGTTCGCAGCGAGGAAGAACGGCGCGAACCCAATCCGGTCTATGGCGCGTTCATGCGCCACCAGGACAGCCAGTCGTTTTCCCGGGACGAAGTCCGCAGCACGGTCATCCCGACCTACATGGGCCTTGTGAAGCAGGTGGACGACCATCTGGGCCGGTTGTTCCGGCACATGGAGCAAAGCGGACGCATGAAGGACACGCTGATCGTGCTGACCGCGGACCATGGTGATTTCCTGGGTGACCACTGGCTGGGAGAAAAAGAGTTGTTCTACGAACAATCGGCACGGGTGCCGATGATCCTTGCCCACCCCGAAGAGGGGGCGCCGAAAGGTGTCGTGTCGGATGATCTTGTCGAGTCGATCGATCTGGTCCCTACATTTATCGAGGCACTCGGTCACAAGGCTCCCATGCATATCCTGGAGGGGAGGTCGTTGCTTCCGAGGGTGCGGCATGGCATGGCCGTGGATCGGGAGGTTGCCTTCAGCGAGTTGGACTATGCAACCTATGTGGCCAGGGACATTCTGGGTCGTGGCCTCAACGAATGCCGTGCCGTGATGGCACGCACCCGTCGCTGGAAGTACGTGCATTTCGACGGCTACACGCCGCAGTTGTTCGATCTGGAATCCGATCCCGCGGAACTTTGCGACCTGGGGCGCGATCCGAATCATGCTTCGACGAGGGCGGAAATGAAGGAGCGGATCTTCGAATGGATGCGCGGGCGCAAGAACAGGATTGCCATGAGCGATGACGATATGAATGCCCGGTTTGAAGACCGCCGCAAGCCAGGATCCCCTTTGATCGGGCGCTGGTAATCATTGTCGAAGCTGAATCAACGAGGATGGAGGATTGAAAAATGAGGTACTCGCAATTTGGACTGACCACCTGCAACCCGGAGCGGGCGACGCCGGGCTTTACGCTCTTCTCGCCTAATTTCGGCCATGAAACCTATCTGCTCGGAATGCGCGGCGAGATCGTGCATCAGTGGAGCGGCCATCCGCTCACGCCCGGCAATTACGCCTACCTGCTCGAGAACGGCAACCTGCTTTGGGGCGGACGCACTGCCGAGGGCAACCTTCCGACCACGGGCGGCAAGGGTGGATGGCTTCGCGAGCTCGACTGGAACGGCAAGGTGGTGTGGGAACACCGCGACGACAACCAGCATCACGATTTTCGCAGACTGACCAACGGCAACACCATCTATATCGGCTGGGAGGCCATGCGGCCGGAAAACGCGAAGCGCGTTCAGGGCGGCATTCCCGGCACCGAGGAGAAGGGACTCATCTTCGGCGATTACCTTCGCGAAATAGACGCGAAAGGAAAAACCGTCTGGGAGTGGCATACCCAGGATCTGGATATCGAGCGCTACCCGCTCAACATGGTGGGTGGCCGCAAGGAATTCGCCCATTGCAACGCCTGCTGCCCGCTCCCCAATGGCGATGTGATGCTGAGCTTCAGGAAGATCTCGACCATCATGATCATCGACCGCAAAACCGGAAAACCGCGCTGGGAAAAGCGCGACGATGCCTGGGGCATGCAGCACGACTGTGAAATGCTGGCCAATGGCAACATCCTGTTCTTTGCCAACGGGCAGGACACCGGCCTTATGCCGCATTCACGGGTGATCGAAATGGATCCGGCCACAGGAAAGACCATCTGGGAGTACCAGGGGAATCCGCCCTGGACCTTTTTCAGCCCGCATATCAGCGGATCGCAGCGACTGTCATCGGGCAACACGCTGATCTGTGAAGGCCAGTGGGGCAGAATTTTTGAAGTGGCCCCCGACAACGAAATCGTATGGGAGTACATCAGCCCGTTCTGCGGGCCGCATCCCGGCGGCTATCGTTCCAACTGGGTGTTCCGGTCCTATCGCTACTCGGCGGATTCGCCACAGATACGCGGCCGCCTGGGGTCTGTGACGGCCTAGGTTTAGCTGGGCGGATATTATTTAACTATTTGATTATATTAAATAAATAACTTTTTGTGGATTATGCGGGCCGGAACTGTTCGCAAAGGCGTTTGACAGTCTCCGGTTCTCCACGCACACGCAGATGCGCGCCCTCATTGTCGGCGCGCTCCTCCAGCACTTCGCAACTGGAAAAAATTTCGCCTCGCAGTTTCTGCGCCGACCAGGGCAGGAAAATGTCGCCCTCCACCAGGTCTTTCCGGAAGAACGCAACGATGGACTCGCGCAATCGGGCCACATCGTCCGGTCGCCGTGCGCTCATGACGATGCAGCCGGGATACTTGAGACGCAGCGCGGCTTCGCGCTCCGCCTGTTCGTCGGCGTTCCCGGCATGGTCGATCTTGTTGAAGACCAGCATGCGCGGCACCGCCTTCGCGCCGATTTCGTCGAGCACCGTTTCGGTCACCGCGAGCTGGCGCTCGAATCCGGGGTCGCTGGCATCAACCACATGCGCGAGCAGCGAGGCCTCAAGCGCCTCGTCCAGCGTTGATTTGAAAGAGGCGACCAGACCGTGCGGCAGGTTCTTGATGAAGCCGACCGTGTCACTGACCAGCACGCGGGGAACGCTTTCGGGATGCAACGCCCGCACCGTGGTGTCCAGGGTTGCGAACAGCTTGTCCGCGACCAGTACCTCGCTGCCCGTCAGTGCGCGCATCAGCGTGGACTTGCCCGCGTTGGTGTAGCCGACAAGTGCAATGCGGGAGAGCCCCTGTCGCTCCTGGCGCCTCGCCCGCTGTGTTTTACGCTCGATGTCCATGGCATCGAGCTCCTTTTGCAACTCGGCGATGCGATCGCGGATCTTGCGCCGGTCGATTTCCCCCAGCGATTCGCCGCCGCCGCGACCGCCCACGCCGCTGCGCTGGCGACCCTGCGGTCCTGCGGCCTTGGCGGCTTCGCGCAATCGCGGCGCCATGTACCCCAGGCGCACGATTTCGACCTGCGCCAATGCGGCACGCGAACGGGCATGGCGCTGGAAGATTTCGAGGATGACCATGGTGCGGTCCATGACGTCGCAGCCGACTTCCTTCTCGAGATTGCGCGACTGCATGGGGGAGATTTCGTGATCGACAAGGATGATGTCGGCGCGGCGGGTGCTTTCATCAGCCGGACTCTCCTCGATTTCCTTTGCCACAGTCGCCTCCCGCATCGCGATCCTTGCGGCGGTCTGGCGGACCGAACTTCTGCGGCCCTCCGGAATTTCTTCGGCGGTGGTGTCGGTCTGTTCATCCCGGTCGTCGTCGGAAAGGCCCGACGCATCATCGTCTGCCTCAGGTTCATTCCGGACGAAACGGCGCATCTCCTGACGCTTGCCGGTGCCCAGATAGGCCGTTGAATCAAACCTGGCGCGTTTCTGCGTGAATGACCCGACAACATCGTAGCCGAGCGTTTTCGCCAGTTGGCGAAGCTCGGCCAGAGATGCATTGAGTTCGGCGTCGCTGACGCCGGGCAACTGTACCGCCGCGACGATGGCCCGCTTTACCTTTTCCGCGTTGTCTTGCATCTTGGGTGTCTTGTATTCCGGCTTGCACCCGATTCGTCGGAAATGTGCGCCTGGAAGTCCTGGTTGATTGCCTGCTTATTGCAGGACGAGATTGACGACAACGCAACGAGCCGTTCAGGACATGCGCTGCAGTCTCCGCAAGCCGGCCGAGTATGACTCATTTCACGGTGGTGATGGTCGATGCGGATGCCCCAAGGCAGCCCCTGACAGGGGCTTTGCAGCCCTGTTTGCCAGACTCAACGAACTGCGGCCGGGCTTGTGTTGGACAGATTTTCAGCCTCGGTCTTCACCATTTGCGAGAACGCCAATGCCACGGGCGACAGTTGCTTTCCCATCGGATAAACCAGATACCAGTGCCCCTCTCCGGGAACGTCCTCAACGTCCAGCGTGGTCAGTTGCGGCTGGTCGGTATCCTGCCCCAGCGTGTGGCGCGACAGGATGGAGACTCCGAGACCGGCGATGATGGCCTGCTTGATCGCTTCATTGGATGACAGCTCCATCCTGACTCTGGGCATCAGGCTCCGTTCCTCGAACATTCGCTGGACCGATCTGCGGGTCCCCGATCCGGGCTCCCTGACAATGAAAGGTTCGTTGGCAAGTGCGGAGAACGGAATGCGCTTGCGATTTGCCAGGGGGTGGTCGCTTCGCGCAAATACCGCGAGGGGATTGGGAAGAATGGCCTGCTTGATGATGTCAGCGTCTTCTGGCGGATTCGCAAATATGTACAAATCATCCTGATTGGCGCACAAGCGCTCAATCAACGCTTCGCGATGGTGAATCTGCAGGGACAGCTCCACATCGGGATACTTGTGCGCGAATGCCGCCAGAAGTCGCGGGGCGAAATATTTTGCCGCGCTGCCGACCGCGAGACGCAGCCGGCCCCCTTCTAGCTGGCGAAGGCAGGCGAGCTGATTTTCCAGTTCGGTCAGCGTGCGGAACATCTTGTGACACGCCTCGGCGACGTATTTCCCCGCCTCGGTGGGATGCACCTGCCGGCCAATCTGCTCGACCAGCGGCAGACCGATCAGCTCTGAGAGCTTTTTCAGCTGAATCGAGACGGTGGGCTGGGCCAGATGGAGCTCTTCGGCGGCGCGGGTGAAATTGCCCCTTCGGGTCACGGCTTCAAAAACGCTCATCTGTGACAGCGTTCCGTGGCGCAGGTAACGGCGGATATGGCTTTGCGGCATGATGTCCTCATCGTTCGTGAGCCATCGCCACGCCTACCGGCGCGGCAATGTGCGAGCGCCGCGCAACGCGCGGCAACCTTTTTCCGAACCGGACAGGGGCGCGCATCGCGCAAATAAAAAGACCCTTGCCCGGCCAGGCAAAGGTCTCGCTCGCAACGAATGCTTCTGACATCGTTGCCGCCAGCACCGGGGGAGGGTATCCCCGTATTGACGATGCTGGCGTAAGGGGCCGGCGTCCTTGCCAGCCCCACGAAGCTACTCCCCTTTGGAGTTGATGCCTGATTTGCCAACCGGCAGATCAGGCATCGGAGGAAATTAAATCAGGTTTCCGACGACGGTGCAAATGCCGATACCGGCCGCAGGGTTCACCCGCCTTCGGGGGGGCGGTCGGGGGCGATTGCAGGTTGCAATGCCCACTATTGCGTTCTGCAATCGCGATTGCGTGGCGCTATCGAATGTATTGCAAACATTCATTTCCCAAACGCCGGTTGGGTTTGCATGATGCGTCACGCAATTAAATCAAGAACGGAGGAAGTGGATGGATGTCTTCTCGATGCAGTTTCTGAGCGCGCTTGCGGCCATTGTCGTCATCGACCTTGTGCTCGCCGGCGATAACGCGATCGTGATCGCCCTGGCGACCCGCAGGCTTCCGCAGCACTTGAGGAAGTCCGCGATCCTCTGGGGAACCGTCGGCGCGGTGGCGTTTCGCAGCGTCCTGACCATCGCGGTGGTCTGGTTGCTGGCCATCCCCGGGCTGATGCTCGCGGGCGGTGTCATGCTGGTCTGGATCGCCTACAAACTCCTGGCCGACAAGTCCTCGGATGAGCATGACGTCAACAGTTCGGATAGCTTCTGGAGCGCCATCAGAACCATCGTGGTGGCCGATATTGTGATGGGCCTGGATAACGTGCTGGGTGTTGCAGGCGCGGCCCACGGCAACTTTCTGTTGGTGGTCCTCGGACTGCTCATCAGCATTCCCATCGTTGTCGGCGGAAGCCAGCTCATACTGAAACTGGTGGACCGCTTTCCCTCCATCATTTACCTCGGAGCGGCGGTGCTGGCCTGGACTTCGGCCAAGATGATGACTTCAGAGCCCTTGTTGGCGGATGTCGTGGCTGCCAACCCATGGATTACATGGTTTGCCTATGTAATCGTCATCGGCGGCGTGCTGGGCGGTGGCTATCGGGCCAATCGCATGCCTGGAAATGCCAGTGCCAAGGCCGTCGCAGCGATCGGTCTTCTTTCAAAACCGCAAGAGTCTTTCCAACCTGTCGGACAAAAGGAGGGTTTCAACATGACCAGGATATTGATACCGGTGGATGCGTCCGCCAATTCGCTCAACGCAGTCCGGCACGCCGCCAATCTGGCTTTGCAACAGCCGGGCATTGAAGTGCACCTGCTGAACGTGCGGGTGCCGCTGCCGCAAACCATTGCGAGATTCCTCAAGCACGGTGAGCGCCGCTCATGGCACAAGCAGGAGGCTGAAAAAGCACTGGCCCCGGCGCGTGAAATTCTGGATCGCCATGGCGTGGCGCACGCCACCCACGTGGAGACCGGCGCCGCCGCGAGAACCATTGACCGCGTTGCGCGCCGCATCAAGGCCGACCAGATCATGGTGGGGAGCACCCGCATGCCGCTTCTCGCCCGATTGTTCCGCCGCTCGCTGACGACCGACCTCATGGAAGTCTCCACGGTGCCTGTGCAGGTGATTGCCGGGGACCGTGCGTCTGCAGCGGCTCGTTACGGCGTGCCGGTGGGCATAGGCGCGCTTATCGCCTTGATACTCGTGGCGGCTGATTAGCGAATTTTTGAACAAGGGGGCCATGCCCGAATGGTACTTACTTAATCTTTTTCGGGTGTCCATGTTTGCGGACATGCTCTGTAATTGTGGCGCGTGGTTTGTCCATTGTCGGATAGTTTTTAGGTCGTCGCTTGATTGCTCGTGGCTCGATACGAC
>CAIUKQ010000301.1 GCA_903899705.1 uncultured beta proteobacterium | reverse complement strand
CTGGATTCCGGCTCGCCGCTGACGCGGCGTCCGGAATGACGGGAGTTATGCATTGCCCGTAGAAGTCCATCTGGCGGACACCTTCAGGCACCTGCCCCAGTCAATCCGCCTTCAATCCTTATTCCTCACGCCTCACGCCTCACGCCTCACGCCCTCATCAAAGGCCTCGCGCCTCGCGCCCCCGCCGACATCCGCATACAATGCCTCCCATAACAAGCCGTGATTCACGCGGCGCCAGTTAACGACCCGACACATTCAAGAGGAGATCCACCATGGCCGCATTCCATCGCGCCGCATTGTTCACGCTGGGCATATCCGCTTCGATCTTCGCCACGCTGTTCAGCTCCCCGGCTGCCCTTGCCGATTATCCCGACCGCCCCGTGAAAGTGGTGGTGCCCTACGCGCCGGGCGGCGCCACCGACGTGATCGCGCGGATATTCTCCGATCAACTGGACAAGCAATTGAACCAGCGCTTCCTGGTCGAGAACCGGCCCGGCGCCAATGCGGTGATCGGCGCAGACCTGGTGGCCAAGTCGCCGGCCGACGGTTACACGCTGCTCTTCACCGGCGGGTCGAGCCTCACGCCGGTGTTCGCCAAGAATCTGCCCTTCGAGCTGATGAAGGCGTTCACGCCGGTGTCACTGGTCTACAACGGCACGCTGTATATCTTCCTGAACGCCGAGGTGCCAGCCAAGACGCTGCCGGAACTCATCGCTTATTCGAAAGCCAACCCCGGCAAGGTCAACTACGCCTCCAACGCCGGCACGGTGCAGATCCTCGGTGCGGTGCTGGAGAAGCAGCTGGGCATGAACATGCTCTCCGTGCCGTACAAGGGCGCCGGCCCGGCGACCACGGCGGTGGTGGCCAATGAAGCGCAGTTCACCATCACCGTGATGCAGGCCTTCAAGTCGCATATCGACGCGGGCAAGGTGCGCGCCATTGCGATCATGACCAGGACGCGCTCGCCGCTCACGCCCGATGTTCCCTCGGTAGCCGAAGGCGGTCTTCCGGAAATGGTGGCGGGATTCGCCACCGGCATCTGGGCGCCGATGGGCACGCCGGCCGACGCCATCAACAAGCTGAACCGCGCCGTGAACAACATCGCCGCGATTCCCGAGGTGCGCGAGCGCGTGAAGCCGCTGGTGGGCGCCGAGCCTTCGGGCAGCACGCCGGAAGGGTTCCGGCAGGTGGTGCAGGCCGAGATCGACTTCTATGCGAAGGCGGCGAAGCTGGCGAATTACGAGCCGCAGTAGGGGTTGTACAAACCCCAGTAGTCTTATTTGAACCCCTGCGGGGTTGGTACGAACCTCAGTAGCCTTATACGAACCCCAGCGGGGTCGGTACGAACCGCATTAGGCGAACGGTGCAGACCGAAACAACAGTTCGGTCGCCCCTGGCTGTCATCCCCGCGAAAGCGGGGATCCAGTGACTTTTTTATGTGGACTAACGACGCTGGATTCCCGCTTTCGCGGGAATGACGGAGTCTGTAGCGACAAACATCGCGTGAGTGAAGTCACGACGGACTTCATGGCACCTTCAGCGCTGCTTCCAAACCTTCAACGCGGCCGCATAAGCCACCGCCGCCCGCTCCGCCGACGCGAACGCCAGCACGCCGCGCGCCTTGAGCAGTTCGCGCAGGGCGAG
>CAIUKQ010000300.1 GCA_903899705.1 uncultured beta proteobacterium | reverse complement strand
TCGGCGACCTGATTTCGAGAGCAATCCCAAGCCATCAGAAACCTTCGTTGGCGCTATTTTTCGGGCCGGGGCAAGAAAAAGGCCATCGGCAACCGCGGAAATGGTCAGTTCCGTACCCGCCTGGATACGTCCCGCATCTCTCATGGCCTTTGGAATGACTATCTGCCCTTTGCTTGATACCTTTACCGTTTCCATGTACGCCACCTTTCGGTAAGCCAATAAGTAAGACGCATGGTACTACCGCATTACAGAAAAGGGGCACTCCGGCCCCGCCGAATCTGCGAGAATGCGTGCGTGAGACCGATTACTCGCAACAGACAAACGCCCAAAATATGCCATCTTCCCTGACCTCGGAAATCGCCAAATTCCTGCAGTGGTCCGAACAGTTTCCCGACGAAGGCCGGACATCCGGCTGGGAGTCCGGGTATCCGGAATGGCCCGTGCTGCGCGACGCCGCAACGGCGGCGGTCAAGGCAGACGATCCCGTCACAGCGGGCCCACAGGCAATTGAACAGGTTCTTTATGTGGTGGCCCGTGACAACGCCGATCAGTGGATGGTGCAGACACTGATCGATTTTCCGAAGTGGCTGCATGCCGTTGCCAATGCATCCCTTGAATTCGAGGATGGCGATGCCCTCTGGCAACTGGCAGTCGCCCTGGGAGCAAGCCCCCACAAGGCCGAAGCCGAACAACTGCTGCTGAAATTCAATGAAAGCGCAGACGAGTATGTTTCACGCATGGCCTTGCTTGCCCTGGCCAATATCGGATCCGCGCAAACCGAGAAACTGTCGGTCAAGGCCTGGAAGACCAATGACGAGTATCAGCGCATCGCCGCGTTGTGGGCGATCTGGCGCGTCAAATCCTCGAACCTGCCCAAGTTTCTCGATGCTGCAAAGAAGGACGGGCGCGAGCACCTGATGCACAACGTTGCCAAGGTTGAAAAACCCGCCTAGCCGGATCGGTCTCGGCAATGCCGAAACCGACCGCCTGTATCAATCAGCCAAGACAGGCAACTGAGGCTTCTCACCTTCCGGTAAATCCACCTCGAAGGCCACAATCAACATGGCGACGGTGGCGTAAAAACCCGCAATGGTCGTGATCTCGATGGCCTGTTCCTGCGTGACCTGCGCAATCAACGCCTGATAGGTCTTGTCGCCGACCTTTTTGGTGGTGATCAGTTCTGTCACATAGTCATACACGACCTCTTCGTCCTTTTTGTCGAAAACCGGGCGGCGGCGGTCGCGGATCGCCTCGACAACTTCCTTGGAGACGCCGGCGCGCAATGCCTGGGGGGCATGCGCATACCACTCGAATTGTGCGGTCCAGTGCCGCGCAACAACAGCAATGGCGATTTCGGAGAGTCGCTTGGGAGCCGAGGTGGCGTCACGCAGCATCGTGCCGAATTTGGCGCCAATTTCACACAACGCAGGATTGCGAAGCAGCAGTCCCCACGGGCCGTTCACGGCGGGTCCGCCACCTCGCGTCCCTCCGATTTCATTGGCAAGGCGCAATTGGTGCTCGTTGAGTTCCTTGACTTCTAGCTTTCTGACACGGGCCATCATTCACTCCAGGGTTGTAATTGCATGCTGCTGGGAGACGGCGAATTTAGCTCAGATCGTGAATCCATGCGTTACCATCAGC
>CAIUKQ010000299.1 GCA_903899705.1 uncultured beta proteobacterium | reverse complement strand
TCGGGGATGGGCATACTCAATCCATGGAACCTCAGACTGATCATTGATCAGGCAAAGATCCCCGTGATCGTGGACGCCGGTGTCGGCACGGCGTCGGACGCCGCCATCGCCATGGAGCTGGGCTGCGACGCCGTGCTGATGAATACCGCAGTGGCCCTTGCAAAAAATCCGGTGCTGATGGCACAGGCCATGAAAAAAGCCGTCGAGGCCGGGAGAGAAGCTTTCCTCGCGGGACGCATGCCCAAGAAACTCTACAGTGCGTCGCCCAGTTCGCCCTCCGAAGGGCTGATCACGCCCAAAGCGGCCTGACGCGATCGAATCCTCTCCCTTGCCCGAACAGCGCGGAATCCGCAGTTTTGTCCTGCGGCAGGGCCGCGTTTCGAATGCACAGCGCCGTGCGCACGACACGCTGTTACCGGTGTTCGGCGTTCCCTACACACAGGCCCCTCTTGACCTGAATACCGTGTTTGGCCGACAAGCGCCGAGAATCCTCGAAATCGGATTCGGCATGGGCGAAACGACCGCGCTGATCGCAGGAACTCATCCTGAAAACGATTACCTGGCCATTGAAGTGCACACACCGGGAGTGGGCGGACTGTTGAAGTTGATCGGTGAAAACAGTCTTCGCAATATCCGCATCGTGCAGCATGACGCCACCGAGGTATTGCAGTACATGTTGATGCCCGGGACGCTCAATGGCGTACACATCTTCTTTCCGGATCCCTGGCCCAAAAAACGCCATCAGAAGCGCCGACTGGTGCAACCCCCGCTGATTGCCCTGCTCGCGAGCCGAATGGCCAGCGGTGCCTACCTGCATCTGGCCACCGATTGGGAGGAGTATGCCCATCAGATGCTTCAAGTCCTGGGAGCAGAACCCTTGCTGGCCAATACCGTCGAGGGGTTTGCCGCGCGACCGGAAAGTCGTCCGCAAACCAAATTCGAGACTCGTGGGTTGAGGCTTGGTCACAAGGTATGTGATCTGGTATTCCGGAAACGCTGACCGGCGGCACAGTGCTTTATACCGGCGGGCATGGTGGCATCAGGCACTTCAGCCTGAATCGGGCAGAAATATTTCCAGCAAGTCATTCAGAAATCGCCGACCCAGGGCGCTGGGGCGAATTGTCTTGTGATCCCGGACGATCAGTCCACGCTCTTCCGCGGACGAAAGCCCTTTGGCGGCCGCGCTGATGGACAGTCCCGTTCGTTCCTGAAACAACGAGACGGGAAACCCATCACTCAGGCGCAAGGCATTCATCATGAATTCGAACACCGCATCAGGACGCTGCAGCCGCCTTTCTTCCAGCACCGGCGTACCCAAGGAGACGCGCTTGAGATACTCGCGCGGTTGTTTGGTTCTCGCCTGCCTCAGGATGCGATCCGGAAATGAAAGCTTTGAGTGAGCCCCGGCGCCCAGCCCCAGGTAGTCGCCGAACTCCCAGTAATTCAAGTTGTGCCTGCAACGGCGCCCGGCGCGCGCAAAGGCTGACGTTTCGTACTGATCGAACCCGGCATTCGCCAGTTCACGGTGAACCGACTCCTCGATCTCCGCCGCTGCGTCGGCGTCGGGGATGACCGGAGGTCTACGGTGAAAGACTGTGTCCGGTTCGATGGTCAGGTGGTAGAAAGATAGGTGCGCCGTGTTGCAGGAAATCGCCTCCTGCGCATCCTGCAACGCTTCCTCAAGGCTCTGGCCGGGCAAGGCGTACATCAGGTCCAGATTGATATTGTCAAACGCGTGCTGCGCAGACTCGATGGCGCGCCTCGCTTCATGGTCGTCGTGAACACGGCCCAGCGCTTTGAGATGGCGGGGGTTGAAACTCTGGATCCCGATCGACAGGCGGGTCACACCGGCATCCCGAAAGGCGCCAAACTTTTCAGCTTCAAACGTTCCCGGATTCGCCTCAAGCGTTATTTCGCAATCAGCCGCCAGGGGCAACAGCGCCCGGACCCCGGAAAGAATCCCTCCAATCGACGCAGCGGAAAACAGGCTTGGCGTTCCGCCGCCGATAAAAATACTGTGGATGCGGCGCCCCCAGACCAGTGGCAACGAAATTTCCAGATCGCGAAGCAAAGCCGCGCAATACTCGGCCTCCGGCATCGAGTCCTGCTTCTCGTGTGAGTTGAAGTCGCAATACGGACATTTGCGCACGCACCAGGGTATGTGCAGATACAGCGAAAGGGGTGGAAGCACTCTCAGGCTGGGCACGGAGGCCGGAGGACTCAGAATTGCGGTATCAGCCATGGAGCAGGCTGACAAGCCGCGGAACAAACACCAGCAAGCCGATAGCCACGGAACCGCAAGCCGCGAGCAGCACCGCGCCTGCGGCCACATCCTTTGCTTTTCCAGCGAGAGTGTGGCGTTCAGGAGACACCAGGTCGACCAGGTGTTCCAGAGCGGTATTTATCGCTTCGGCGACCCAGACGACCGTTATCGCAAGGGTGATCAGGCCCCATTCCACAGTTGAAATATGCAACCAGAAACCTGTCAAAACAACCAGAACGGTGGCGAACACGTGGATGCGGGCATTCGGTTCATCACGCAGCAGCATTGCGATGCCGCGCGCAGCGTGTCCGGCGCTGAGCAAGCGCTCTCTCAGGTAGGTCATTGGCATCGGGCCGGTTTCATGGTCAGGCGGAAAGTTCCGGGGGAATTATGCCGGAACAAACAGCCCTTCATTCCCGATCCATGTCGCTCATTTCCTCGCCGCCGCAGCCGCCTTGCGCCTGAGGATTTCCTCGACGAGTTGTCTGAACCGGGACCGCGTCTCGAATTCGACCATTGCGGGCCCAATCAACGGGGGAATCCAGACATCAGGAATGGATTCAACACGGTAGGTAATTCGCGAGCCATCTGCCTCGCGCCGGATGGTGGTGTCGGAATCATATTTTTTCATGTTGCCGCTCAACATGCGGGACTGAATGGCCTCGTAAGGCTTGAGCCGGATTTCGCTCACCGACTCAAGGGGCACCGTGAAAGGTCCGAAGCCCATCGTGCCCTTTTGCGAGACCATCAGGACATCCGGCGTGCGGGAGAGGATTCTGCTTTCATGAAGCTTGGCGATGAAGCGGCTCGCATTGTCAAAGTCGGTCATGACGGCCCAGGCTTCTTCGGGGGTTGCACGGACCAGGAATTCAACGTCGACTTTGACGGCTCCCCCTTCAATATGCACACGGATGCCGATCTCCGGCTCTGGTGCCGACTCAGCGTGTGCGCCACCGATTAACAGCGCGCCCACTGCGATCGTTATCAATATACGCGTTGCGACAAAGTTCAACGGTAGGGCTCTTCTAAGGGGGGGCGTTCGGGTCAAAGTGCGGCCGCTTGGTCACTTCGATTGTACTTGCCGACAGATACTGACTTAATTTCCTTATAAATCAATATGTTATAAAAAACGGTTCACATGCATGGAGTCCACGAGTCCATGACACCCTCTACGACACTTCCGCGCTGCAATTCAATGCCATTCTCGAGATGTGAAAACTTGCCAGGATCTTCAATCC
>CAIUKQ010000298.1 GCA_903899705.1 uncultured beta proteobacterium | reverse complement strand
CTGCAACACCACCAGTTCCGCGTTGGCAAGCGCCTTGCGAACCAGAGTGCTGTCCGGCATTGATTGCGCAGGGTTTGTGCAGGCAATCCAGACGGCCTTGACCTCTCCGCTGGCGAGCGCCTCGAACAGTTCCACTGCGGTTTTGCCGGGTTTGGCCGGCACATCTTTCACGCCCCACAGCGAGGCCACTTCGGCACGGTGTTCCGGGTTGGCAAGATCGCGATGCGCCGACAGCAGGTTGGCCATGCCGCCGACTTCGCGGCCGCCCATGGCATTGGGCTGGCCGGTGAGGGAGAAGGGGCCGGCACCCGGTCGCCCGATCTGCCCGGTGGCCAGATGCAGGTTGATCAGCGCGGCATTGTTCTGCGTGCCGTTGCTTGACTGATTGAGCCCCTGGCAATAAAGCGACAGTGTGGCGCGGGACTGTCCGAACATGCGCGCGGCAGCCGTGATATTGGCGGCAGGTACGCCGCAAATTTCCGCTGTCATCGTGGGGGTGCATTCGCGCACGGCATCCTTGAGGGCATCAAAGCCCTCGGTGTGGGCGCGGATGTAACCCAGGTCGGACAGCCCCTCCCAAAGCAGCACGTGCAGCATGGCGTTGTACAGCGCGACATCTGTCCCGGGAAGGATGGACAGGTGCAAATCCGCCTCGCGTGCGGTTTCGGTGCGGCGCGGATCAACAACGATGGTTTTAAGTCCCGGATTGCGCGCGCGCGCGTCCTCGATCCGACGGTACAAAATGGGATGCGCCCACGCGGTGTTTGAACCGGAAATGAAAAGGCACGAAGCATGGTCGATGTCTTCATAGCAGGCGGGCGGCGCGTCCGCGCCCAGCGTGGCCTTGTAGCCGGCCACGGCGGAGGACATGCAAAGGCGCGAGTTGGTATCAACGTTGTTGGTGCCAAGCAATCCCTTGGCGAGCTTGTTGAAGACGTAATAGTCCTCGGTGAGCAACTGTCCGGAAATGTAGAAAGCCACGGCATCGGGACCATGTTCGCGGATGATTGCGGCGAACCGGTCCGCGGCATGGCCCAGCGCCTCGTCCCAGCCGGCGCGTATCCGCGGTGAACCGCGCCTGGTGCGAAGTGATGGGAAAAGTATTCTCCCGACCGGCCCGGCGGAAAGGTGCAGGGTCGATCCCTTGCTGCAAAGGCGGCCGAAATTGGCGGGATGACCGGCATCGCCGCGCACGCCGGTTATGACGTCGCCCTCGGATTCGATCACCACACCGCAGCCGACACCACAGTAGCAGCAGGTTGAGAGAGTTTCGGTCATGGCAATTGCCTGTGGCCCGTTTCAGGCGGCGATTTTCATTTGCTTCTGGTACAGGAACTGCAGC
Source organism: uncultured beta proteobacterium (assembly GCA_903899705.1). Taxonomy (GTDB): domain Bacteria; phylum Pseudomonadota; class Gammaproteobacteria; order Burkholderiales; family SG8-39; genus 2-02-FULL-62-17. The sequence goes on along the minus strand of CAIUKQ010000298.1, from coordinate 305 downwards.
ACCTGGGTGCGCAGCGACATGTAATCAGGGTTCGTAGCCAGGGCCAGGCGTTCGCGCGGCCGTGGCAGGTGAATATTGAGGATCTCGCCGATGACCGCCGCGGGCCCGTTTGTCATCATGACCACGCGGTCCGAGAGCAGCACCGCTTCGTCGACGTCGTGCGTCACCATCATGACCGTGCTGCCTGTCTTGCCGACAATGCGCGTCAGCTCATCCTGCAGGTGGGCGCGTGTCAGCGCATCCAGCGCGCCGAAGGGTTCATCGAGCAGCAGCACCTTCGGTTCCATCGACAGGGCGCGGGCTAT
>CAIUKQ010000297.1 GCA_903899705.1 uncultured beta proteobacterium | reverse complement strand
GAAGACAAGTTCGTCAACGTGGATCTGTCGCGCCACCTGGTGCCCACCGACTCCGAGGTCATGATCCTCGCCGGCAGCGGCGGCGGTTGGGGCAACCCGCTGGACCGCGAGCCCGAGCGCGTGCAGTGGGATGTGATTGAAGGTCTGGTCTCGACAGAATCGGCGCAGAAGCATTACGGCGTGGTGATCAAGGCGGATCAATCAATCGATGCATCCGCGACCGCCGCCTTGCGCAAGAAGATGGCGACCCAGGCAGTCGCTGCCTAGCCATCCGGCGGCCAAACGCGGGGCACTCGGCCCCGCGTGAACGTTTTCTCAGGGACTCCATGAATCAACAGGCAGGCGCGCAGCCGGGCATGCTCCCGCTGCAAAATATCAAAGTACTCGAACTGGGCCACATCGTTGCGGGTCCCGCGGCATCGCTGCTTCTTGCGGACCTGGGGGCCGACGTCATCAAGATCGAGCGTCCGGACGGCGGCGACCAGGCGCGGTCCATGCCCGGCGCCGGCAATTCGGGTTTTTTTCACTACAACCGCAACAAGCGCAGCCTTGCCATCGACCTGAAGTCGGCCAAGGGCAAGGAAATCCTGCTGAAGCTTGTTGCCAAGGCCGACATTTGCCTCGACAACTACGGTCCGGGAGCCCTGGAGCGGCTGGGCCTGGGCTACGAAGAGCTGGCAAAGATCAATCCCCGGCTCCTCTACCTCTCGGTCAAGGGCTTCCTGCCCGGACCGTACGAGAACCGCCTCGCCCTCGATGAAGTGGTGCAGATGATGGGCGGACTTGCGTTCATGACCGGCCCACCGGGCAAACCCCTGCGTGCCGGCGCCTCGATCATCGATATCGGCGCGGCCACCTACGGCATCATCGGCATTCTCGCGGCGCTGTACATGCGCGAATTGACGGGCGTCGGTCAGAAAATCGACTCCGGACTTTTTGAGACCACCGTGTTTCTGGTTGGCCAGCATCTGGCACGCTCGGGCGCGAGCGGCGAGCCGGCCAAACCCATGGCCGCCGAAGGCCAGGGCGTGCGCATGGGCTGGGGCATCTTCCATCTGTTCCCCACCAGCGACAATCAGCAGGTCTTCATCGCCGTCACATCCAACACGCATTGGGAGCGGTTCTGCAAGGAATTCAATCTTCCCGATTTATTTGCCGACCCGCGACTGGATACCAACCCGAAGCGCGCAAGGGAGCGCGATTATCTGCTGCCGCGCGTGAATGCCGAAACCGCCAGGTACACCGCGGAGGCGCTGACTGCAAAGCTCGAAGGCGCCAACATCCCCTACTCGCCGGTCAACCGGCCCGACCAATTGTTCGATGATCCGCACCTGCTGGCCACCGGCCAACTGATCCCCACGACGTTCCCGGGAGGCCGCACCGCGGGCGTGCCCAAGATGCCGTTCAAGAGCAGCATTTACGACATGAGCCTGCGGCGAGTCGCGCCGGGTCTTGGTGAGCACACCCGCGAAGTCCTCGTCGAGGCGGGCTATTCAGACGCAGAAATTGACGTCATGCTGGCTGAAGGCGCGGTAATGAATGGGGAAGCGGCCGATCTGCGTTGACTGGATTGCGCCAAACCGCTTCGTCGGGAGACGAAGCTAAAGGAGATGTAATTTGAAACCCCGCATCAAGAAAAATATTCCGGCCATGCTATCGGTAGTCATGGCAGTGGCTGCCGCCCAAACATACGCCCAGAGCAATGCCGCCTACCCGAACCGCCCCATCCACATGGTTGTTCCTGTCCCAGCGGCCGGACCGAATGATTTCGTTGCGCGAGCCGTGGGAGATTACCTTTCAAAAAGCATGGG
>CAIUKQ010000296.1 GCA_903899705.1 uncultured beta proteobacterium | reverse complement strand
CCAGCGATTCGCCCCCGAACAACTGACCATGGATACTGAAAAAAAGGGCCCGGGCAGCGAGCCTGTGGAGCCCACGGCAAAGCCGTTCAAGTATGGAAAACTGATCGTGGTTTTCATACTGGTGTATGTCGCGGTATTTGTATGGTTTGGCATATACCGATAGGCGGTGGCGTTGCGAGGCCACGGGGAGGCGGAAGATTCGCTGCGGTAGCCCGGCGCGCAGGCATGTCTCAGCCCAAGGTTTCGGGCATGTTCCCTATCGATTCGGAACCAGCTTGAATTCGATTTTGCACCCTACCGCCTCCGCATACTTCTTCAGCGAAGTCAGCGAGGGAGCATGCTTTCCTGCGGATTCAAGGCGCGACACCGTGCTTTTGGTTGTGCCCATGCGGGAGGCAACAACCTCTTGCGTCAGGCCGGCCCGGGCGCGTGCGGCGAGCATTTCGTTTGCAACTGCGTACTCGACCGCGAGAGCCTGATAGGCGGCCTGAAAGCCCTTGCGCTTTCGCGCTTTTTTCAGGAAGGCGTCGTGGTCATGGGGTACAGGTTGATACTTGATTTCAGCCATTCAGCATCTCCTTCAGGCGTTTCCGGGCGAGCTTGAGCTCCCGATCCGGTGTCTGTTGCGATTTCTTGACGAATGCGTGCAGCACCACGGCACGGCGACCGATCACAAAACAATAAAAGGCACGTCCGATTCCGGATTTGCCTCTTGGCCTTAATTCGAAAAGCGCATCTCCCATCGTCCGCGAATGCGGCAACCTCAGATTCGGGCCGTGCTCCATGAGCAGTTCTGTAATCCGCGCGTAATCAGCAAGGATGTCCGCAGGCCAGCTTTCAATTTCAGCGAGCACCTTCGGGTGAAAGTATTCGATGGAAAAGCGCATGTGGGTATGTTCTCATATTTGAGAACCGTCATCAATTAACCTATGAGACCGGAGTCCCTGCACGCGAGTCCAGACGGGCGTCCCTCAGGACGTCGGCACAATTGGGTTCTCAAATTTCAACGGGAGGTCGAAACCATAAGCATTTGATTTAACAGTCAGAAAAGGTGGCCGCGCTATAATTTGAACCACTCCCTCTCTGGAGCTAAACATGAATATCCCCGGTATCGAATTTTTGATCGATCGAAATGGCCGCAAGAAGGTCGTTTTGATCGATCTCAAGAAGCACAAGCTCCTGTGGGAGGACCTTTTTGACGCCTATATCGCACATCAAAGACGAAATGAACCCCGCGAATCTTTGACCCAGGTGAAGAAGATGCTGGAGGTAAAAGCAAAGCGAAGAATCAGTACCGTTCGCCATCGCCGTGAAGTCTACAGATAAGGTCTACCGCGCCAATCAACGAGAGCCCCTAGGAAGATATGGACATCATTCATTCACGGCTGAAGGTCGCCTATGCGCTTGGAAAGGAATGGAAGAATGACAAAACGTATCGTTGACGGCATCACGGTCCAAATCGGAACCGGCAATGTATTTGCCGATCTGGGATTGCCCAACGCCGACAAACTCACGATCAAATCGGGTCTGGTGATCGAGATCACGAAAGCGATCCACCGACTGAACCTCGAGCAATCGGCGGCGGCCGAGCGCATGGGCATACCGCAGCCCAAGGTTTCGGGGATGTTGCGCGGCGACTTCTCCAATCTGTCTGAGCGCAAGCTGATGGACTGCCTGAACCGGCTGGGTTACGACATTGAAATCAAGCTGAAGCCAACCAAGGATTCCGTCGGGCGGTTGATGTTGGCGGTTGCCTGACAGAGCGCGGTCAGATTTTTTCCCAAAGGGCGCGCAGCGGCACGGCATGCAAGCCATCGCCAAAACTTGCGCTCGTTTCGCCGTCATAGAGCACCACACCACCGGCAAAGCGCTTGCCCGCAGCCTCGCGCAACTTGCGCAGGCCGCGAAAATCCGCAGCATTTACCGTGGCCGATGCCTTGACCTCCACGCCGGCGACTTTGCCCGCCCCCTGTTCCATGACGATGTCGACCTCCATGCCGTCACGATCGCGGAAATGGAAAAATGCAACCGGCGCCTCGCGCCAGCTTGCCTGCCGTTTCAACTCCTGAAGAACGAAAGTTTCCAGCAATGGGCCGAGCGCCTCGCGGTCAGCAAGAAGGCCCGCAGCATCGATGCCCAGCAACGCGCAGGCCACGCCGGTATCGCCCAGATGCAACTTGGGCGTCTTCACCAGCCGACTCAGCCGATTGCTGTGCCATGGAGGCAGGCGTTCAAGCAGAAACACCCGCTCGAGCAGGGTGACATAGTCATTGATCGTCTGCCGAGTCAGTTGGAACGGCCCAGCCAGGTCGGCGACATTGATCAGCCGCGCGGTATAGCCGGCGGCCATGGAGAGCAGGCGCGGCAGCGCATCCAGCGAGCGTATGCGCGTGAGATCACGCACGTCACGCTGAACCTGCGTCTCGACGTAATCCCGGTACCAGGCCGCGCGCCGCGACGCCGTGCGCAGCGCCAATGCGGCCGGGTACCCACCGGCCACGACGCGTTCGATCAACGCCGTGCCGAGGCGTTCGGTGGTTCTAGTCCGGAAGCCGTTGCCAAACAGGTCATCCAGAAACCCCGGCGGCCTGCCGGCAAGCTCGCACTGCGCGAGTGGATGCAACCTCAGAATGCCCATGCGACCGGCGAGCGAATCTGCCAGCTTCGGCACCAGCAACACGTTCGCCGACCCGGTCAGCATGAACCTGCCTGCAACACGCCGGCGGTCGACAACGTCCTTCAACGTGGTAAACAACTCCGGAACGCGCTGAACCTCGTCCAGAATCGCCCGTTCCGGAAGACCGGCCACGAAACCAGCGGGATCCTGTCTTGCGGCACTCCGCGCTGCCTCGTTATCGAAGGAGAAGTAGCGATAGCCGCGGTGCTCGCCGACGGCGCGGGCCAGAGTGGTCTTGCCGCTTTGCCGCGGGCCGTGGATGAGCACCACGGGGGTGTCGGCGAGAGCCTCGCGCAAACGGGCGGACAGGTAGCGTGGAAAGTTCCGGGATGCGGTCGGCATTCTCGATGATAGCCCCGGCGAGCGGCTAATCGCAAGGTTGGGTAGCGGCTGATAGTAAAGTAACAGCCCGGCTGATCGCTAATTAAGGTAGCGGCTAATAGTAAGATAAGGTGGCGCCTGACCGTAAGGTTACGGCACGGCCAAACCGCCTCAATCGTCCTTGCGCACCAGGTTCCTGAAATCCTTGAAGGTGATGAGCGGCGCGTAGTTCTTCACTGCCGCGAGCAGCGCGTCGCGCACGCGGTGGCGGAGCGCCTCCGGTTCCAACACTTCGACGTCCGCGCCGTGGCGCAGGATGTCCATCACCAGCTCGCGGTCATCGCTGTAGGGAATCGAAAGCACATAGGCGCCGTCGGGTTCGGTGTGCGATTTCTGCCGCGGATGCCATTCTTCGGCGGACACCCAGCGCGCGGCGGTGGGCGAGAAGCGCAGCTTGGCCCACTGGGTGTGGGCGCCGGAGTAGATGCCGTAGCCGCTGGCGAGGATCTCGTTAAGCTTTGATTCCTCTACATTTTTCGACGGTTTATCGAGCAGCATGGCGTTCTGGATGCCGTCGATGGAAAAGCTTCGCACGCCCTCGCGCAGGTGGCACCAGGCATCCAGGTACCAGTTGCCGCGATAGAACGCGAGGCGCTGCGGCGAGAGCTCGCGCTCGGTGGTCTGGTTG
>CAIUKQ010000295.1 GCA_903899705.1 uncultured beta proteobacterium | reverse complement strand
GCACCCTTGATGATTGCGGAAGCCAGTGGATGTTCGCTGCCCCGCTCAAGGCTCGCGGCCACTTGCAGCAACTGTTCCTCGGTAAATCCCTCCCCGGGCACCAGTGACGAAAGCCTGGGCTTTCCCTCGGTCAGCGTGCCGGTCTTGTCCACCACCAGCGTATCTATTTTCTCCAGCCGTTCCAGGGCCTGTGCGTTGCGAATCAACACGCCGGCCTGTGCGCCCCGCCCGGTGCCCACCATGATGGACATCGGCGTTGCGAGGCCCAGGGCGCAGGGACAGGCGATGATCAGCACCGATACGGCAACCGCCAAGGCGAAAGCCATGGAAGGCGGCGGACCGAATACCGACCAGACGATGAAGGCGAGTATCGCTATACCCACAACCGAGGGCACGAACCACCCTGCAACGACATCGGCGAGGTTCTGGATGGGTGCGCGGGTTCGCTGGGCGTCGGCCACCATCTGGACGATCTGTGCGAGCAGGGTTTCACCGCCCACGCGCTCGGCACGCATCACAAATGACCCGTTGCCATTGAGTGTGCCGCCGGTCACTTTTTCACCGGACTGCTTTTCAACCGGGATGGGCTCGCCGGTCACCAGCGACTCATCCACGGTCGAATGTCCTTCGAGCACCGAGCCGTCGACCGGAATTTTTTCGCCGGGCTTCACCCTCAGGCGATTCCCCATCACCACCTGCTCCAGGGGAATCTCCTCGTCCGGGCCGTCATCGCGAATGCGATGCGCCGTTTGTGGCGTGAGTTTCAGCAGCGCGCGTATGGCGCCGGAGGTGTTTTCCCTGGCGCGCAATTGCAGCACCTCGCCCAAAAGCACGAGCACAGCGATCACCGTGGCCGCCTCGAAATACAGCGACACCACGCCGGAATGATGCCGAAATGCCTCCGGAAAGATTCCCGGCGCGAAAAGGGCAATGACGCTGTAGCCGAAGGCCACACCAACACCGAGCATCACCAGCGTGTACATATTGAGGTTGCGCGAAGCGAGCGACTTCCACCCGCGCACAAAAAAGGGCAGCGCCGCCCACGCCACCACCGGGATGGCCAGGACAAATTGCGTCCAGCCGGAGAATGCCGGACTGACAAGTTGGTCGATATGCAGCCCCGGAACGTGCTCGGCCATTGCGAGGATAAAAATCGGCAAAGTCAGCACCAGACCAATCCAGAAGCGCCGCGTCATGTCGATCAGCTCTGGATTGGGCCCGGACTCGGCGCTCGCCGTTTCCGGCTCGAGCGCCATGCCGCACTTCGGGCAGTCGCCGGCGCCGACCTGACGCACCTCGGGATGCATCGGGCAGGTGAACATTGTTCCGGCCGGCGTGGCGCTTTCCGTCGCTTGAACGGCGTGATGCGTGTGGTCGTGATGCGGATCGTGCGCATGGCCGGCTGCTGAGGGCACGCCCTGTGGCGGCTGTACCTCCGTCTTTGTCTTGTTCAGGAAAAGACCTGGATCCGCGGTGAATTTCGCGTGGCAGCGCTTGGAACAGAAATAAAAGATTCTGCCTTCATGCTCCCCGGTGGCTGCCGGCTTTTCCGGATTGACCTTCATGCCGCATACCGGATCGATTTCCATGGGCGCCCCCTTCGAGACGGCGTCGTCGCTCGAATGATGATCGTGCTGGTTTGCCTGATTCATGCTGCGATCCTTTCATGATCTGCCGACGGTTGTCTGTTGCCTGAGCAACGACAATTCCAACCTATGAAACACAGTCTAGAATCCGTACTCCAGTACGGAGTCAAGGGGAAATCGTGGAATCACAGCCATTGCGCATCGGCGCGCTTGCAAAAGTGGCAAAAGTTGGTGTTGAAACAATACGTTACTACCAGCGACGAGGCTTGCTGGCCGAACCCGGAAAGCCCCTGGGCGGGCAGCGCAGCTATCCCCCGGAAGCAGCGGAACGCCTGCGCTTCATCAAACGCGCCCAGCGACTGGGACTGACACTGGAAGACATTGCAGTTTTGCTCAAACTCAATGACGGCACCGGGCATGTAAAAGCAAGGCAACTGGCCACGCACCGGTTGGAGGAAATCGAGGCCAAACTCGCCGACCTCACAGCCATGCGCGATGTGCTGAAAAAACTCGTTTCCCAATGCGAACACAGCGCCGGACGCGTTCCCTGCCCCATCATTCAGGCGGTGGCCGGAACCAAGGCCTGAGCGGATTTCATTCGGTTGAAATCCGGCGCGCAGGCGCGAGTCAATGCTCGTGGCGGTGATGCATGTCCGGAAAATGCGGGTGCGAATGCGACAGGGGCTGGTGACTGTGCCTGTGGCTGTGGCGGGTCCCCGGCGCAACGAGTTCATCATGCGAATGCTCGTGATGCGAATCACCCGGACCGTGCTCATGCTCATGCGTATGTTCCAGGGGCATATGGCTGTGCGCATGGGCATGGGATTCGGACAGGTGCAAGGCCACGCCCACCGCCATCAGCACACCGCCCGCGAACAGCGGCAGGGTGAAGGACTCGCCGAAGAACAACACCGCGATGGCGGCGCCGAAAAACGGCGCCACGGAAAAGTAGGCACCGGTGCGGCCGCTGCCCAGGTGCCGCAGCGCGATGACGAACAGCACGAGGCTTGCGCCGTAACTGAAGAAACCAAGAATCGCGGCACCGACCAGCGTGGCGGTTGCGGGCCACACGGCACCCATCGATGCCGCCAACACCAGGTTGGTGAGCCCGGCAACCAAGCCTTTCACCATGGCTATCCACGAAGCGTCAGACAGCGACACCTTGCGCGTGAGATTGTTGTCCATTGCCCAGGCAAGGCATGCGCCCAATACCGCCAGGGCCGGCCAGAAGCTGGCAATCGCGACCGTGCCGTCCACCGGCCAGGCAAGCACGATGGCGCCCGCCACGATGGCAATCATGCCCAGCGCAATGCGGTGATCGAAATTTTCCCGGAACACGAACCACGCGAGCAATGCGGTGAACACCGATTCGGCATTGAGCAGCAGCGACGCTCCGGAGGCCGGCATGGCATCAAGGCCGCTCATCAAGAGCACCGGGCCGATCACGCCACCGCAGATAACCGCGCCCGACATCCATTTCCATTCGCGGCCCGAGAGCGCCACCCGCGGTGCGCCCTGCACCATTCTTACCAACCCCAATCCGAGGCCCGAACCCAGATACAGCAACGCCGCCAGCAACCACGGGCTGGTGTGCTCGAGCAAGGCCTTGGCGAACGGCGTGCCCGCACCAAACAGGGCGGCCGCGAGCAAGGCCGCGCAGATGCCGATGTTTGTCGTTTTCATTTATAAATCAGATAATTAGATGATGCCCAGCATGCCTACAATGGCCCCTGCGGCGATCAACCACAGCGGGTTCATGCGCGTACGCGACACCAGCAGTGCCGTAATGAAAGCCATGGCCACGCCCGTCCATTCCGTCGAGAGGGCATGCAGCATCACCCAGGCGGTGGACATCGTCAGGCCAATGGTGACCGGCGACAGTCCGCGCCTGATCGCGAGCGCCAGTATGGTGTCCGGATTGCGCGTGTTGAGGTGGATCATCGCCGAAGTCATGATGGTGCCGGGCAGGAACAAGGCAATGGTCACCGCCACCGCGCCGGTCCAGCCCGCAACGATGGCGCCGATCATGGTCACCACCATCACATTGGGGCCGGGTGTGGCCTGCGACAGGGCATACACCTCGCCGAACTGGCGCGCGGTGAACCATCCCTGATCCACCACATAGCGCTGCATGTCGGGAATCACCGAGTTCAGTCCGCCCACCGCGAGCAGTGAGAGCAGCGTGAACTGCCAGAACATCGCAAGTATGTCGTCAGGCTGTTTCATTTCGCGGCGTCCTCCATGGCGTTGGCGCGACGCGATGCGGCGATGTCACGCCAAGCGAGCGCAACCGCGG
>CAIUKQ010000294.1 GCA_903899705.1 uncultured beta proteobacterium | reverse complement strand
CTCATGGTGGAATGGCTGGCGCAGGCCGCGCTCCACGGCAACCCCGGAATGGCCTTTCATGGCCTCGACAATTTCAAGGTGCTCAAGGGATTGGTGCTCGAAACGGATCAATCGATCACGGTGAGCCTGCATGCCGGAGAGAAGATGCCGCGCGCCAATCTCCTCGCCGTATCGGTGCGCATGAGCAGTCGTGCCGGCGAGCGTCTGGTCCTGCATGCCGAGGCCGAGGTGCTGCTGACCACGGAGAAACTCCCGGTCGCGCCCGCGCCTGCTTTGAACAATGTCTCCGACGGCGGATTCAATGATGCCTATACGCGCGGCGTACTGTTTCACGGGGCGGACCTGCACGGAATTCAGAGCGTTGAAGGCTGCACCGAGCAAGGCGTGGCCGCGACAATAAGAGGAGCGCCATCACCGAGAAAATGGATACGCAACCCGCTGCGCGGCACCTGGATTGCCGATCCCTTGGCGCTCGACAGCGCGTTTCAGATGATGATCCTCTGGAGTTCGGCGCATCGTGCCGCGCCCTCGCTGCCAAGCGCACTGGCCCGCTATCGCCAGTTCGTCTCGGCATTTCCGAAGGGCGGGTGCCGCGTCGTCATCGGGGTTGCGCTGGGCATCAGCGCGATGGCGGTGGCAACGATCGAATTTCTCGACAATCAGGGCAATCTCCTCGCCGCCGCCGAGGGTTGCGAATGCGTCGTCGATGCATCGCTCAGTGATGCCTTTCGTTTGAACCGGCTGGGGCTTGAAAAGTAATTTTGCAGTCTCGCCAGGCAAAGACGGGGGCAGGTTCGACGAACCGATAGCCATCGTCGGCGTCGGTGGCATCTTTCCGGGCGCACCCTCGCTTGCGGACTTCTGGCGCCTTGTCGAAGAAGGCCGTGACGCCTGCGGTCCGGTCCCTGCTGGCCGATGGATACTGGATTCCGCCGCCATTGTGAATTCGGTGCCGGGAAACCCCGACACGGTATTCAGTCAACGCGGCTGCTTCATTGATTCTTTTGAAAGAGATCTTGATATTCCCGGCCTTCGCCCGGAAGCAGCCGCGTCGCTGGATCCCAACTTCCATCTGCTGCTGCACGCCGGGCGGTCCGCCTTCTCCGGCGTACGCAAGGATTCACTGGATCTGTCCCGCGTCGGCATCATCCTTGGAAACCTCGCGCTTCCGACCGATGGTTCCTCGGCACTGTGCGACGAAGTGCTGGCGCCGCTTTACGGACGGGAGGTCTTTGGCGGAAATGCGCCGGGCACATCGGCGGCCGCGCACCTTTACGGCAACCCCCTCAATCGTTATGTCACCGGCCTGCCCGCAGGCCTTCTGGCTCGCGCGCTGGGACTGGGCGGCGGCTGTTACACGCTGGATGCCGCGTGCGCTTCATCGCTTTACGCCATCAAGCTCGCGTGCGATGAATTGCACTCCCATCGCGCCTCAGCCATGCTCACCGGGGGGCTGTCACGGCCGGACTCTCTCTATACGCAGATGGGTTTTTCGCAACTCAGAGCCCTCTCCCCGAGCGGCCGCTGCTCGCCTTTCGACCGCAAGGGTGATGGCCTCATCGTCGGCGAAGGCGCCGGCGTGGTGGTGTTGAAACGGCTGGCCGATGCCATTCGTGACGGCGACACCATTCACGCCCTCATTCGGGGCGTGGGGCTCTCCAACGACATTGAAGGCAATCTGCTCGCCCCCAGCTCCGAGGGCCAGTTGCGGGCCTTGCGAGCCGCCTACCGGCAGGCAGGCTGGACTCCCGACATGGTGGACCTGATCGAATGCCACGCAACCGGAACGCCGGTGGGCGACGCCGTGGAATTCGAAAGCCTCTCCCGACTGTGGGACGGGAACTCGTGGCGGAAAAACCAGTGTGTGCTCAATGCGGTGAAGTCCAACATCGGCCATCTGCTGACAGCAGCAGGCAGCGCCGGACTGATCAAGACGCTGCTAGCGATGAAGCATGGCGTGCTGCCGCCGGTGGCCAACTTTGACCTTCCTTCGGAAAAAATAGGACTGGCGGAAAGCCCCTTCACCATTCTCAAAAAGAGCCGCGCCTGGGAGCGTCGTGGTCCGGATATTCCAAGGCGCGCGGCGATCAACGGATTCGGGTTCGGCGGCAACAATGCACACCTGTTGATTGAAGAATGGATGGGCGGCTCTACAACACAGCCCGCGGCCGCCCCCCCGAGAATCCGTCCGGTTGAGGCCAGTGAACCCGTTGCCGTCGTCGGCATGGCCGCGCACGCGGGGCCATGGACGAACCTTGCGGCATTCACCGAACGGGTGCTGGGCGGCGCACCGGATTTGAAACCACGGCAACGCGATCTTTGGCGTGGACTCACGCCTGAGCAGATCAATGAAGTCTGGGGCGCGTCCGAATCAGGCCCGGCCGGTTTGTTTCCCGGGTACTACCTTGGCGACCTGTCGATCCCCATCGACCGATTCCACATCCCACCGCGTGAAATGGCGGAGATGCTGCCGCAGCAGTTGTTGATGCTGGATGTCGCACGATCCGCACTGATCGACGCGCGCAATCCGGCTCTGGACACCCAGCGAACAGGTGTGTTCATCGGGCTCGGTCTTGACCAGAGAACCACGGATTTTCATTTTCGATGGCAGATGAAAAAACGGGCGATCGAATGGGCGCGCGCCAAGGGATTGGAACCGGACAGTCGGGCGACGACGCAATGGATCGCGGATCTGTGCAATGGCGCGGGCCCCGCCCTGACTGCCGACCGCACATTGGGTGCCTTGGGCAGCATTGTCGCCAGCCGTGTGGCACGCGAGTTTCACATCGGCGGACCGAGCCACACCATCTGCAGTGAAGACACCTCGGGACTGCGCGCCGTCGAAGTGGCCCTGCGCGCGCTGCAGAACGGCGAGCTGGATGTCGCACTCGCGGGCGCGGTTGATCTTAACGGTGACCTTCGAACACTCATTGCCACCGACGCAACCCGCCGTTATTCACGCAGCGGTGTTGCGCTTCCGTTTGATGTCAATTCGGACGGCCCGATTCCTGGTGAGGGCGCAGCCTGCGTGGTGCTCAAACGGCTCTCCGACGCGGTGCGCGATGGAGACCGGATCTACTCGGTGATTCGCGGCGTGGGCACCGCGAATGCCGGCAAATCCGATATAGGGTCATCACTATCCGATGCCAGCCTTGAAGCGCTCAAAAGGGCTTATGCCGAAGCGAATGTTCCCGCGAGCAGCGTTCAACTTCTCCAGACCCATGGTAGCGGCGCGCGTGATGAAGACCTTGCCGAGGCACAGGCACTGGGACTTTTCTTCAATAGCGAAAAGCGTTCGGCACCCTGCCGGCTGGGCAGCGTGGCGGCCGACATCGGCCATGCCGGCGCGGCATCGGGGATGTTTTCCTTCGTCGCGGCAAGCCTGTGCCTGTTCCACGAAGTCATTCCGGGGATGCGTGGCTGCATCGAGCCGATTTCCGGGTTGGGTGGAGAGATAAATCTGCAATGCAACGGCGCGCCGCGCCTCTGGGTTCGCGACCGCGCAGCCGGACCGCGCAGTGCCGGGGTCAGCGCCATGGGGGTTGAAGGCAATTGCGTTCACGTCGTACTGGAGGGACGCGAGTCTTCACAACATATTGAATATAAAGAACAATATAGACCCGCACCGAAGCGTCCAAATATATTGCCAGGGCCATCACCACTATCCGGCGTCGCAGGAAAGATTGCCTTCGTCTATCCCGGTTCGGGCAATCAATTCGCGGACATGGGGCGAGCCATTGCCCTGCAATGGCCTGAAATCCTGAGGACCCAGGACGCAGAAAACCAACACCTCGCAAGCCAGATGTTTGCCGAACAATTCTGGAATGCGCGCCTGAGTCCGAAAACTCTCGCCGATCATCGCGCGCTCATCTGCGGCCAGGTTTCATTCGGCGCCATGATGACCGATCTCGCGCTTCGCTTCGGCATCAAGCCGGATGCCGCCATTGGTTACAGCCTTGGCGAATCAACCGCGTTGTTCGCGCTGCGGGCGTGGCGCGAGCGTGACCAGATGCTTGAGCGCCTGAGCCACTCAAGCCTTTTTGCGCGCGACCTTGCGGGCGATCCCGAGGTGCTGCGCCGAGCATGGAATCTGCCGGCCGGGCACGCCGTGGAATGGGTGGCCGGTGTCGTCGATCGTTCGGCCGACGCGGTGCGGTCCGCCATCGGCGATTCCAGCCAGACCTATGTGCTGATCGCCAATACCCCCGGAGAGTGCGTCATCGGCGGCAATCGCCTCGAGGTCGAGCGCATCGTGGCGACCATGGGTTGCCACTGGTTCGCCCTGACCGGCGTCAGCACGGTGCATTGCGAACTGGCACGGCCGGTGCGCGATGCCTATCGGGAAATGCACCTGTTCGACACAACGCCGCCTGAAGGCGTGCAGTTCTACAGCTGCGGCCTGGGCCGTGCCTATGTGCCGGACAGGCAGTCCGCGGCCGACGCCATCGAAGCCCAGGCCATGGACAGCGTCGACTTTCCGCGCGTGATACTGGCCGCCTACGAGGCCGGTGTGCGAACGTTCATTGAAATGGGCCCGGGAAATTCCTGCAGCCGCATGATCGGAAAAATTCTGGAAGGCAGGCCGCATTTCGCAAAATCACTCGCAGCGAACAGTGTGGATCCCGTTGCCCAGGTACTCAGCGTGATGCTCCAGCTTCAGGCCAACGGATTGCCGGTCGATCCGGAAATGCTCGAAGGCTTGGGTCCGAAGGAACGGTCGCAGTCATCGACTTCGACCGAAACCCCGGGCCGGTGCGTCACCGTTGCCATCACGGGCACACCCTTCGTTCCGCCGGTGCGTCCTGCCATTGCACCCAACGCAACGCCGAACGCAAGAAACGCATCCACATCCGGTGTGAAATCAGACCCAGTGCTCCTTCAGGCGCAGGCGAGCGGGCCGGCTGCCACAAGGCGCATTGAAACCACACGCGAGACGGTACCGCCGACGGAGTCGTTGAGGCTTGCGACACCAGACTTTTATCGCGCAATGGCCGACGCTGAACGAGCGACGGTCGAAGCGCATGATGCCTACCTCAAGTTTTCGCAGGGGCTTTCGGAGTCGCTGGGACAGGCCATCGCTGCCCAGGTGAATCTGCATCGCACAGCGGCGGCGAATGGCCTTGCAATTCCCGATGATGTCGCGTCACGTCCAATCCGGAGCGATTCCTCCCTCGCATTCGGCACAGGCATCCCGCAAATTCCCGGATCAACGGTCCCGGCGCGGACACCTGCTATTACGGAAATTCCTCTTTCACTCGATCGCGCAGCCTGCCTCGAATTCGGCCGCGGACGGGTGGGCGCGGTGCTGGGCCCGCGGTTCGCTGAAGCCGACGGCTTCCCCACCCGAGTTCGTCTCCCCGATGAGCCGCTGATGCTGGTCGACCGCATCACCGAAATCGACGCCGAGCCGCTTTCCATGACCCACGGCCGCGTTGTCACCGAGCACGACATCCACGACGGTGCGTGGTATCTCGACTGCGGCAGGATACCGACCTGCATTGCGGTCGAAGCCGGCCAGGCCGACCTGTTTCTGTCAGGGTTTCTGGGTATCGACTTCCAGACCCGCGGGCGCGCCATGTACCGGCTGCTCGATGCCAAGGTCTGCTTTCATCGCGGACTGCCGGGTGCTGGCGAAGTCATCCGTTACGACATCCGCATCGACCACTTTTTCCGCCAGAGCGATACCTGGTTGTTTAAATTCAGTTTCGAAGCCACGGTGCGGGGCGAACCCCTGCTCACCATGACCGAGGGTTGCGCAGGATTTTTCTCCAATGAAGAGCTGGCCGGTGGCAAAGGTATCGTACGCACGGCGCTCGACCTGAAACCCATGCCCGGCAAGCGGCCGACCGACTGGAGCGATCTGGTCCCGATGCAGGTCGAAAGCTATTCCGAGCGCCAGCTGGATGCATTGCGCGCCGGAGACCTTGCCGGAATTTTCGGCGGTGCATTCGCCGGGCTTCCCTTGAACAACCCCGTCACGCTTCCAGGCGGGAGGATGAAGCTGGTCCACCGCATCGCCCATCTCGATCCCTCGGCCGGGCGCTTCGGCATGGGGATGATCCGCGGCGAGGCCGACATCCATCCCGATGACTGGTTTCTCATCTGCCATTTCGTCGACGACCGTGTCATGCCGGGCACACTGATGTTCGAGTGCTGCATGCATACGCTGCGGGTCTACCTGCTGCGCATGGGCTGGATTGCCGAGCAAGGCAGCGTGGTGCTGGAACCCGTGCCCGGCGTGGTGAGCCAGCTGAAATGCCGCGGGCAGGTGCTCGATTCAACGCGCCTTGTGACCTACGAGATTTCCATCAAGGAAATGGGGTACGCGCCCGAGCCCTATGTGATCGCGGATGCGCTCATGTACGCAGACGGAAAAGCGATCGTGGAAATCGCCAACATGAGCCTTCGCTATGCGGGAGCAACAAAAGAAAGCTTTTCCGCTCTTTGGTCTGCGGCGAAATCACCCCGCAATCCGGCGGCCATGTCCGTCGCAGTTCAAAGGGCCGGCAATCCTTCGAAGAAGCCCGCCCTCTTTGATTACGAGCGGATTCTCGCCTTCGCCACCGGCAAACCGTCGGTTGCATTCGGCGAGCCCTACAGAATCTTCGATGAAGGCCGCATCATTGCGCGCCTGCCGGGACCGCCCTACCAGTTCCTTGACCGCATCACCGAAATTCGTGGAGAGCCCTGGAAGATCGAACCCGGCGCCGAAGTCGAAGCGCAATACGATGTGCCACCCGACGCCTGGTATTTCGCCGAGAACCGCCAGGGAGACATGCCTTTTGCGGTGCTGCTTGAAATCGCACTGCAACCCTGCGGATGGCTCGCGGCCTACATGGGCTCGGCGCTGCAAAGCGAAGTCGATGTGTCGTTTCGCAACCTCGGCGGCACCGCCACCCAGTTCGCACCCGTCACAGCGGACTCGGGGACACTGTCGATACGCGTCAAGCTGACACGCGCCTCCAGTTCCGCGGGCATGATCATCCAGTTCTTCGAATACGAAGTTCACGCCGGTGACACGCTCATCTACCGGGGCGACACCTACTTCGGTTTTTTTCCCAAAGTCGCGCTGGAGGAGCAGGAAGGCATCAAGGATGCCAAGCGCTATCAGCCGGATCAGGACGAACTCGCGCGGGGCAAATCCCTCGCCTTTCCGCGCACCAAGCCTTTCCCCGGGGATCAGCTGCGAATGGTCGATCGGATCGCCGCGTGGATACCGGATGGCGGTCCGAATAAACTGGGTTTCATCCGCGCGACGCGTAAGGTCGTTCCGGATGAATGGTTTTTCAAGGCCCATTTTTTCCAGGACCCGGTGGTCCCCGGCTCACTGGGGCTGGAATCGTTTTTGCAATTGCTGAAATTCGTCGCCACCGAACGCTGGGGCGCTCCCGGGAATGCGCGATGCGAAGCCGTTGCATTGAACGAAAAGCACGAATGGATTTACCGCGGGCAGATCATCCCGACAGACCATGAGGTCACGGTCGAGGCGGTGGTCACCGCAGTAGATGACAATCAACGCCTGCTGCGCGCCGACGGATTCCTGTCGGTCGACGGCCGGGTCATTTATGGCATGAAGGACTTTACCGTGCGCCTGCATTACTGACATGTCGCCGAAATATCAAAGGGTTTATCTGACCGCGATGGGCTACGAACTGGGGCCCGAGGTCGTCACCTCCGATGAACTGGAGGAAAGGCTCGCTCCCGTCTACAAACGACTGAACCTGCAGGCGGGGCAACTGGAAGCCTGGACCGGCATTTCAGAACGCCGCTGGTGGCAAAAGGACGCACGCCTCTCGCAGGGCGCGGCGGCCGCGGCCGGCAAAGCCCTCGCAAAAGCAGGGGTGAAGGCCGCCGATGTGGGCGTGCTCATTTACGCCGGGGTCTGCAGGGAAAATTTCGAACCCGCCACAGCTTGCGCCGTCGCCGATGCTTTGGGCGTCAGGAACGCGGTCTCCGTGTACGACCTGTCGAATGCGTGCCTTGGTGTGCTCAACGGCATGATCGATATCGCCAACCGCATCGAGCTCGGTCAGATTCGCGCGGGGATCGTTGTATCTTGCGAAACATCTAGAGAAATCAATGAGATAGCGATATCCAACCTACTCCATGGGGCGGGGATGGATCAATTTGCCGAAGCGCTTGCGACGTTCACCGGCGGTTCCGGCGCAGTGGCGATGTTGCTCACGGACGGTTCGTTCCCCGGCGAAAAAGGCCACCGCCTGCTGGGCGCGGTCTCGCAGGTTGCGCCCGAGCATCATGCCCTGTGCCGCTGGGGACTGGAGACCTCCTCAGAGGGCATGCAGTCGCAGTACATGGCCACCGACTCCGTATCCGTGCTCAAGTACGGCGTGCTTCTGGGTCAGAAGACCTGGCAGATATTTCTCGCAGAAATGGGCTGGACCGCGGCGAACCTGGAACGTGTGATCTGCCATCAGGTGGGCAGCGGGCATCAGGATGCCATCCTCAAAACACTGGGGATTCCGAAGGAGAAGGATTTCACCACTTTTCGTTTTCTCGGCAACATGGGCACTGCCGCCCTGCCTGTCACGGCCGCCATCGCCGAAGAACGTGGCGTTCTCAAGCGGGGCCAGAAGGTCGCATTCCTTGGGATTGGCAGTGGCCTCACCTGCCTGATGATGGGTCTGGAATGGTGATGAACTTCACAAGCGAACTCTATCCTTTTGCGGGCACCTTCCGGACCGTCAACGGATTTCGCATGCATGTCCTGGACGAAGGCAGCGGCGACACCGTCATCATGCTGCATGGCAACCCGACCTGGTCCTTCTTTTTTCGCAACCTGGTGCTCGGACTGAGGGATGCCCACCGGGTCATCGTGCCCGACCATATCGGCTGCGGGTTGTCCGACAAACCGGAGGAGCAGGACTACGACTACTCGCTGCAACGCCGCGTGGAAGACCTCGAGGACCTGATTGCGCAATTGGACATCAACGGCCGCATCACGCTGGTGATGCATGACTGGGGCGGAATGATAGGCATGGCGTGGGCCGCACGCCATCCGGAACGAATTTCACGATTGGTGATCCTCAACACTGCGGCATTCCACCTGCCAAAAACCAAAAAACTTCCCACCTCGTTGTGGTTGTGCCGCAAGACGCCGCTGGGTGCCTTGATCATCCGTGACACTGCATTCTTCGTGAGCGTGCTCGCGCGCTGGGCGGTGTGCAAACCCATGGAACAGGCAATACGGGAGGGTTACCTGCTTCCCTATCGCACGCCACAGGATCGCACCGGCGTATTGCGATTCGTGCTGGATATTCCCCTCAAACCGAAAGACCCGGGTTACGGGATCGTGAGCGAAACACAGGCGAAGCTGCCCGCTTTCACGAAGACGCCAACCCTGATTCTTTGGGGCGACAAGGATTTTGTATTCGATCACCATTTCCTGCGTGTCTGGCAGGAAACCCTTCCGGAGGCCGAGGTGCACCGGTTTGCGGACGCCGGTCATTACGTACTGGAGGATGCGGGTCCGCGCATCCTGCCCCTCATCCAGGATTTTTTCAGGCGCCACCCAGGAGATGCCTGACCCGGCCCAAAAACCGATCGGAAACATTGCCGGCCACTTGTCGGCAATGGCGCGCCTGCAACCGGAGCGCGCGGCCATCATCTGCGCCCGGGGGCGCGACGCAAATGGCGCCGTGGCCTACGAACAGTTGTCATTTGCCGAACTGGAGCAACGCAGCAACCGGCTTGCGCTTTCACTCGCCGAAATTGGCATTGGCCGGGGCTTACGGACCGCATTGATGGTTCCCCCCGGCCTTGATTTCTTTGTGCTGACTTTCGCCTTGTTCAAACTGGGCGCCGTTCCGGTGCTGATCGATCCGGGTATCGGCGTGCGCAATCTGGGTGGCTGCCTCAAGCAGGCTCAACCGGCTGCGTTCATTGGCATTTCAAAGGCCCATGCGGCGAGGGTCGTTCTTGGATGGGCCCGGGGCACTGTCCGCACCTGCGTGACTGTTGGCGCCCGTTGGTTCTGGGGTGGATACAGCCTTCAGGAACTGAACGCCATGGCACCGACGGCCGGCGCCTGTGAAGCGATTGAGCCCGAGCTTGAGGAGACTGCCGCCATTCTCTTCACCAGCGGCAGCACCGGCGCGCCCAAAGGCGTCGTTTATACGCACGCAATGTTCGGGGCCCAGGTCACGCACATCCGGAATCTCTACGGCATCGAAGCCGGTGAAACCGATCTGGCCACCTTCCCCCTGTTTGCACTGTTCGGTCCGGCACTGGGCATGACCACGGTGATTCCAGAGATGGATCCCGCGCGACCGGCCACGGTGAACCCGGAAAATATTTTCGGCGCCATTGAAAAATTCCAAATCACCAACATGTTTGGATCCCCGGCACTGATCAACCGGGTTGGTCGCCACGGGGAAAAACACGGGCTGAAACTGCCGACACTGCGACGCGCCATTTCTGCGGGCGCACCGGTGCCGGCCAAAGTTCTGGATCGATTTGTCGCCATGATGTCGCCTGGCGCCCAGGTCTTCACGCCTTACGGCGCAACCGAATGCCTCCCGGTGGCCTCCATCGGCAGCACGGAAATACTTGGGGACACCCGGTACCAGACGGATGCGGGGGCCGGTGTCTGCGTGGGCCGGCCGGTGCCGGGCCTTGAGGCCAGGGTCATCCGGATTACCGACGAACCCATTGCAGCCTGGGATAAGGCGCTGGCACTGCCGACAGGCGAAATCGGGGAAATTGCCGTCAGGGCAAATCATGCAACGAGAACTTATTTCGAAATGCCCGCCGCGACGGCACTCGCGAAGATTCCCGACACCGCGTCAAATTCCTTCTTTCACCGTATGGGCGATCTGGGTTATTTCGATCCGCAGGGCCGTGTATGGTTTTGCGGTCGCAAAGCGCATCGCGTGGAAACGCCGGAGGGCGTGATGTTCACCATTCCCTGTGAAGCGGTCTTCAACACCGACCCGAGAATTTTCCGCACCGCCCTGGTGGGCGTGCGGCGCAACGGGCGAATGACCGGTGTGTTGTGCGTCGAATTGGAAGCCGCCGCCGGCAAGGAGTCGCAGGATGCGATCCGCGAAGCGCTCAAAAAACTGGGCGCCATGCATGAACATACGCGCCGCATTGACACCTTCCTGTTTCATCCGGGCTTCCCCGTGGACGTTCGCCACAACGCCAAGATCTTCCGCGAAAAACTCGCCGTCTGGGCTGAAAAGCAACTCGGATGAAGGCACTGGTCACCGGGGGCGGGGGATTTCTCGGCAAGGCCATCGTGCGCGCGCTGTTGCAGCGCGGAATTGAAGTACACAGTTTTTCACGCGGTGAATATCCCGCATTGGCCGAACTTGGCGTGAAGCAGCATCGCGGCAATCTGGTCGATGCGAACGCCATTGCAAGGGCCGCGGAAGGTTCAGATGTGGTGTTTCACGTGGCTGCAAAACCGGGCATCTGGGGCGATTACGACGATTATCACCAGGCCAATGTCATCGCAACGCAGAACGTGATCGCCGCGTGCCGGCGGCATGGCATCCGGAAACTGGTCCACACCAGCTCACCCAGCGTGGTGTTTGATGGCAGGGACATGGAGGGGATCAACGAATCTGTTCCTTACCCTGATCACTTTAAGGCGCACTACCCGCGAACCAAGGCGCTTGCCGAACAGATTGTCCGGACGGCCAACGATGCACAGCTTGCCACCGTGAGTCTGCGTCCGCACCTGATTTGGGGGCCCGGTGACAACCACCTGCTTCCGCGG
The DNA here is from genome assembly GCA_903899705.1 of uncultured beta proteobacterium. Lineage (GTDB taxonomy): Bacteria > Pseudomonadota > Gammaproteobacteria > Burkholderiales > SG8-39 > 2-02-FULL-62-17. The sequence continues at coordinate 26,167 of CAIUKQ010000294.1, read as the reverse complement.
CTGGTGGCGCGCGCGCGCTCAGGCCAGCTAGCGCGCATCGGCACGAACAAAAACCTGATCGACACCATTTATATCGACAATGCCGCAGACGCCCACCTGCTCGCGGCCGATAGACTGTCTCCGGGATCAGCGATCGCCGGCAAGGTGTATTTCATTTCGCAGGGAGACCCTGTACCGATGTGGGACATGATCAATCGCCTGCTCGACGCGGCGGGCGCACCACCGGTCACGCGCCGGGTGCCGCGCTGGCTGGCGATATTGCTTGCCACGGGGTTCGAAATCGCACACCGTGTCACGGGCCGGCGGGGCGAGCCAAGGCTGACGCGCTTTGTGGTGAGCGAGATGTCCACGGCCCACTGGTTCGATATCTCGGCGGCGCGGCGGGATCTGGGCTACGCGCCCCGCATCAGCATTGCCGAGGGGCTCGAACGCCTGCGCCATGCCGCAGCAGAACCGCCTTCCGCCCAATAGTCCTCACCAACTTTCGCCGGATGGCACCTGCAATCCGCTTGCGACGGGATCAGTTCAGGCGCGCGCAGGCCACTTCGAGATCGGCGATGCGCGCCCGAATGTCGCCCGCGTCGCCCGCATCGGGGAGCCGGCGCAGATAATTACGCAGGTCCGACAACGCGGGTCGGAAACACTCCAGTCGCTGATACAGAAGGCCACGATCGCGCAGTTCCTCCACGGATTCCGGCAGCAGCAGCAACATGCGCTGCATGACATCCAGCGCGGCTTCCGGCTTCTCCTCCTTCATGTAGATGTTTTTAAGATTCCTCAGCATGCGCGCGATGATCTGGCGAGGACTTGCCGGTTCGAGGTAGCGATGTATGGGGGCCTTTTCCACCTGGGGCGCCGGCAGAACCTGTGCCAGGCGCTGCCGCAGATCCGACTCGGACTGGGTTTCTCCGCCGATAAACGGGTCGATCACCATGTGGCCGCGTTTGACTTTCAGCTTGACCAGGAAATGGCCCGGGAAGGATATGCCGTGAATGTTCAATCCGAGCCGCCTGCCGATCTCCATGTAAAGAATCGACAGGGTGATCGGTATGCCGGTGTGGCGATCGATCACCTCGTTCAGATAGCTGTTGCGCGGATCGTAATAATTGTCGATGTTGCCGAGGAACTGTAGTTCACGGAACAGGTGATGATTGATCGCGAGAATCTTCTGCTCCGCAAACGCATCTCCGGGGACTCGGGACCGCACAGTCTCTGCAATGTTGTTGAGCCGCTCGAGGTATCGATTGACATCAAGATCCTGGTAAATATCCTGGGCGATCAGAAGACTGGCTTCAGCAAGGCTGAAGCTCTCGTGGGACACCACTTCGGCAAATCGGTCCAGGCCGCGGTTCACTTGAATTTTCCAGAAAAATCCCGGGGATGGATACCCAGCAACAGCAGACAGCCGAAATAGGCTACCCCACCCAACAAGATCAGGGCACCCAGCGCCAGCGCCCGTATCACCGACCCTGCGCCGAGCCACCAGGAGCCCGGTCCGGACAAAAGGTACAGCACCAATGCCATCGCAAGCACCGCAGTCATGACCTTCAGCATGTAGGACAGCCAGCCGGGCTGCGGCTGAAAGGTATTGTTCCTCCGTAGCCCGCGATACAGCAACCCGGCATTCAGACAGGCTCCCAGGGAAATCGAGAGTGCCAAGCCAGCGTGGCCCAGCACATTGATCAGACCGGCGTTCATGACTTGCGTCATGGCCAGGGTAATGATCGCAATGCGCATGGGGGTGGTCACATTCTGCCGCGCGTAAAAACCGGGCGCGAGCACCTTGACGAAGATCAGCCCGAGCAATCCGACCGCGTAGGCATTCAGCGCCAGGCAAGTCATGGCCACATCCTTTTCCGAGAATGCGCCGTAATGAAACAGGGTGCTTACAAGGGGCACCGAGAGCACCACCAGCGCCACGGCAGCGGGCAGGGCCAGCATCAGCGTCAGTCGCAGCCCCCAGTCAAGCAGGCGCGAATATTCAGAGGCATCGCCGGAGGCAAAGCTTCGCGACAGATTGGGCAACAGCACGGTACCGAGCGCGACACCCAGCAGGGCCGTCGGAAACTCCATGAGACGATCGGCGTAATACAGCCAGGAGACACTGCCATCCGCGAGAAACGAGGCAAAAATGGTGTTGACGAGCAAACTGATTTGGGCCACCGAAACGCCCAGAACCGCAGGCCCCATCAGGCGCAATATCCGTTTGACGCCCTCGTCATTCCAATCCATCCGGGGACGGGGCAGCATGCCGATGCGCATGAGCGCCGCAATCTGGAATGCCAGCTGGGCGGCACCGCCCGCAAACACGCACCACGCCAGCACCATGATGGGCGGGTGAAAATAGGGGGCGGCATACAGCGCCCCGAAAATGAACGTCAGGTTCAACAGGGACGGTGTCAGCGCCGGAATCGCAAAACGGCTCCACGTATTGAGTATTCCGCCCGCCAGGGACACCAGGGAAATGAAAACGATGTAGGGAAATGTCACCCGGAGCATGGCAACCGTGAGATCGAACTTCGCTGTATCGGCGGAAAACCCGGGCGCGCTGACGTAAATGATCACGGGGGCAAGCACCACCCCCAACAGGCTGACTGCAACAAGGACGACGGCAAGAAGGCTGGCGACACGATCGACCAACAAATGGGTGCTCTCCTCGCCCTGCTCGACGCGATAGTGGGACAGCACTGGCACAAAGGCCTGGGAAAATGCGCCTTCGGCGAATAGCCGCCGCAACAGGTTGGGAATCTTGAAGGCCACAAAAAACGCGTCCGTGGCGGCGCCGGCCCCGAAAATCCGTGCAATCAGCAGATCGCGCAAAAAACCCAGGATCCGGGAAATCATGGTCATTCCGCTGACCGTGACGAGAGATTTCACGAGATTCATGGTGTAACTGGGGCTTGGAACAAAATCGATATCCGATGAAAAGAGGTTCTGCCGGAAAAGCCAGCGGATTAAGCCTGGAAGCAGGCCTTCATTGTATCTCCCGTTCCTTGCTTTCCCGGCGCCAAGGAATTACAATTACGCCCTTTCTTTTCAGGCTCCTGGGTCCATGGCGAATACCAAAAGCGCACGCAAGGCTGCAAAGCAATCCCTACATCGGCGTGCTCACAATGTCGGTCAGCGCTCCGAGTTGCGCACGGCCATCAAGAACGCACGCAAAGCCATCGAAGCCGGCGACAAAACCGCCGCCCAGAAGGTATTTCAGGACACGATGAGTGTCATTGACCGGATTGCCGACAAGGACATCATCCACAAGAACAAGGCAGCCCGGCACAAGAGCCAACTGTCCGGGCAGATCAAGGCGCTCGCTTAATACCGGGGCCGTTTGCCACGATGAAGGAGGCGGCCGCCATTGGGTGACCGCCTTTTTATTTGCCGTCATTCTCCGGGAATCACGGCTACCGGCGGCGGATCCGTCTCCGTGCCATCGCGCTTGACGATGCGACCGTCGCGCACCTGCAGTTCGTTGTCCCTGGCGAAACCGATCAGGAAGTTGTACGCCATCGGCTCTATTTCGCCAAGCTTCACGTCGACAACAACGCACTTCAAACCTGCCGTCGTGATCGGATAAACATAGGGCGAGTACTGCATGCGCCCATCACTGCCAAAAGCGGACATCACGCCACACAGTCTCTCCGCCCAATCGCTGGGCCGGAAGGCCTTGCCGTCCCGGGTGAGCCCTTTGATTACGAATTCATCAACCTTGTCAGGCATGGGGGGTGATTTCTTGGATTTTGGCGCTTGTCATTCCGGGCCCGGCCCATCGCAGCCGCCTCGAAATTCCGTGTGAATCATGCACCGATCGTGGAACAAGCCAGTGGTTTTGCCGCGATTCCCCTCGCAGTCCTGCAATTATACCGTCGCATATTTCGCCGTAACGCGATGCAAGAGCGTGATTTTTTGTGGATTTAATCAAAAAAACCATACCGTTATCTTGCATACCTTAAATGTTCATGCTATATCTTGCATAACCCATTGATTTTGAATTTATCGTTTTAGCTAACGAGAATCTCATGTCGACGCCAACCACATTGAAGTACGGATTTCGCATCCGCACTCGACACGGACTGCTTGTCGAAAGCCTGTCCATTCATGGCCGGGACGAGGCCGACGCCGAAAGAAAGCTTCGCCAGATGTACCAGCATTGCCAGATACTCGAGTGCGTGATTCTCCAATCCGGCCAGCGCGCCGACATGCTCAGTTTCGAGGATCTTATTTCCATCATCGCGAAGTGAACGCTCTCGCGTGGCAATTGCGCCGGCAACGCATTTGCGTTCGTCAGATTTCGAAAAATCCCGAACAAGTGAGCTCCTCCAGCAGCGCTTCGTAATCCGCGGCACCGCGACTTTGCGGCGCATGCGAAAAAATATCCTTTCCAACGGCAGGACTTTCAGCCACGGCAACGTTCTCGGCGACACGCGTTCGGCATAGTTCGTTTCCGAACCGCTGCTCGAGTTGCGTGGCGATGTCATGAGACATGCGCCGACGACCGTCGAACCGGGTCAATACATAGCGACGTTCCACCCTTCGCTTGAGGACATGTTCGAGCGCGCCCAGCGTCGCCTCCAGATGCAGGGCGCCACGCATGGCCAGAAAATCCGTGGATATGGGGATGAGAACACGTTCGCTCGCGAAAATGCCTGACAGGGAGAGCACGCCCAGCATCGGACAGCAGTCAATCAGGACCGGCCTGGATCCATGCGCCTGGATTTCCTCCGCGATACCCAGACGCAGACGGTTCAGGACATTCGGCCCCTTGCCGAAGAGTGTGTCGACTTTCAGCAATTCCGCGTGTGCTGGAAGAAGAGCCCCGGACATCGATTTGTGGCCGCCAAACTCGATCCGCCGCATCAGGCCTGCGAGCTTTCGTTCTTCGGAGTAGAAGGCAAACATGCTGGTGCCACCGGTGCAGGCTTCACCTAGGATGGACGACAGGTGCGCCTGTGGATCCAGATCGAGCATCACGGGTTGCAGTCCACGCCTTGCAATCGCGGCAGCCAGATTCAGAACGGTGGTGGTTTTCCCCACCCCGCCTTTCTGGTTGAACACCGTAAGGGATGCACCCATGCCGCTCCGAGGCTGTGCTAAGATATTGGTATCAATGAGATTTTCTTATTGTTGATTATTGCACACGGTGGCTGCGGCCACCGTTGCATTTTTTGCGGGTGGTCGTGCCAAAGCAGGCTGGTTACGACTCAAACAAGACATCCCCAGAGCGATGCCTCTCGAGACCTTGCATGGCTCCCGTTATAGTTCCATTCGAACGACAGCAGCAGAAGACGGCAACACCATTTTTACAGCGATCGGAATACGGCCATGTCGCACGTAATGAACACCTATAGCAGATTGCCCATCACTTTCGTGCGTGGCGAAGGCGTGTGGCTTTGGGATGAATCCGGCAAGCGATATCTGGATGCCCTGGCGGGCATCGCCGTCAACACGCTCGGACATGCGCACCCCAAGCTCGTCAAGGCCATTTGCGAACAGGCCGGCAGCCTCATTCACACGTCCAACCTGTACCGCATCGGCAATCAGGAATTGCTTGCCGACAGGCTCGCGGCCATCAGCGGAATGGACAATGTGTTCTTCTGCAATTCGGGATGCGAAGCCAACGAAGCGGCCATCAAGCTCGCGCGGCTGCATGGACACAGGAAGGGCGCCGAATCCCCTTCGATCATCGTCATGGATCAGGCTTTCCACGGCCGCACCCTCGCCACGCTTTCGGCCACCGGCAACCGCAAGGTGCAGGCGGGTTTCGAACCCCTGGTCAGCGGCTTCGTCCGGGTGCCGTTCAACGATCTGGAAACGGTGCGCCAGATCGGGGAACATGACCGCAGCGTTGTCGCGGTGCTGGTGGAACCGATACAGGGGGAAGGCGGCATCAATGTCTCGACCATGGAGTACCTGCGCGGCCTCCGGGAGGTCTGCGACAAGTTCGGCTGGCTTCTGATGCTTGACGAGGTTCAGTGCGGGATCGGACGCACCGGCAACTGGTTTGTGTACCAGCATGCCGGCATACTGCCCGACGTCATGACGCTCGCAAAAGGACTGGGGTCCGGCGTCCCGATAGGTGCCTGCCTTGCCCGAGGCGCTGCCGCCGGGGTATTCAAACCCGGCAATCACGGCTCCACGTTCGGCGGCAATCCGCTCGCAAGCGGCGCAGCACTTGCGACTCTGGCCATCATCGAGGAAGAAGGGTTGATGGCCAACGCCGTCAATATGGGTGCACTGATCCGGGACGGCATCGCGGAAGGCCTCGGAGATGTCGCCGGAATCCGCGAGATTCGCGGCCGCGGCCTGATGATCGGTGTGGAGCTTGACCGCGCCTGCGGCGAACTCGTGACCCAGGCGCTTGAACGCCATTTGTTGATCAATGTCACGGTGGACAATGTGGTGCGCCTGCTTCCCCCGCTGAATCTCAAAGCGGACGAAGCCCGTCAGATCGTCTCGATTCTGGTTCCCCTGATCCGCGAGTTTCTGGCGCGACCGCTGCCGCAGGCCGCCGCAAAGCCATGAAAGCGCGGCATTTTCTCCAGTTCAAGGATTTCACCCGGGAGGAGTACGAGCACCTCTTCACGCGCACCCGCTGGATCAAGGATCAATTCAAATCGTACCGCCAGTACTGGCCGCTTATCGACCGCACCCTGGTGATGATCTTCGAGAAGCAGTCCACGCGCACCCGGCTGTCGTTCGAAGCCGGAATGCACCAACTCGGGGGAGCCGCGATCTATCTGAACACGCGCGACTCACAACTCGGCCGGGGCGAACCGGTGGAGGATGCTGCAGAGGTGATTTCGCGGATGTCGGACATCGTGATGATCCGCACCTACGAACAGGAAATCGTGGAGCGGTTTGCGAAGCACTCGCGAGTGCCGGTCATCAATGGCCTGACCAACGAATACCATCCCTGCCAGATCCTCGGGGACATCTACACCTTCATGGAGCAGCGCGGCCCCATTCAGGGCCGGACAGTGGCCTGGATTGGCGATTCGAACAATGTCTGCAACACCTGGCTGCAGGCGGCCGAGGTGTTTGATTTCAATGTTCATGTTTCCACCCCGCCGGGATACGAAGTGGAGGCGGAACGGGCAGGCCTCTACGGAACCAGCCATTACGAGGAATTCTCCGATCCGATGGAGGCGGCCCGTGATGCGGACCTGGTCACCACCGATGTCTGGACCAGCATGGGGTTCGAGGCCGAAAACGAGGAAAGAAAGCGCGATTTCGAGGACTGGCAGGTCGATGTGGAAATGATGAAGATTGCCAGAAAGGACGCCGTATTCATGCATTGCCTGCCCGCGCATCGCGGCGAGGAAGTGGCGGCTGAAGTCATCGACGGGCCGCAAAGCGTTGTCTGGGACGAGGCTGAAAACCGCCTGCACTCCCAGAAGGCCTTGATGGAGTTTTTAATGTTGGGACGGGTTGAGCAGTAGTCTTAAAGATGTCCTCCCCGACCTTCTTCGCTTTGGAGGAGGCCGGCGCGAGTCAATATTTTTCCGCGCACCCCGGATCGGGCGGCAATCATCGCAACTGTGGAGCAATCGATAGAAATGAAGGAATCAAAACGGGTCAAGAAGGTTGTCCTCGCCTATTCCGGCGGCCTGGATACCTCGGTAATTCTCAAGTGGCTTAAAGACAATTACGATTGCGAAGTCGTCACCTTCACCGCCGATATCGGACAGGGCGAGGAACTGGCACCGGCCCGCCGCAAGGCCCGCGCCATGGGCGTCAAGCAGATATTCGTGGAAGACCTGCGCGAGGAATTCGTTCGCGATTTCGTTTTTCCGATGTTTCGCGCCAATGCGGTGTACGAAGGCGAATACCTGTTGGGAACCTCGATTGCGCGGCCGCTGATCGCCAAGCGCCTGGTTGAAATAGCAAAAAGCACCGGCGCTGACGCGATTTCCCATGGAGCAACCGGCAAGGGCAATGACCAGGTCCGGTTCGAGCTCGGAGCCTATGCCCTGATGCCCGATGTCCGGGTCATCGCCCCCTGGCGCGAGTGGGACCTGCTTTCTCGCGACAAACTCCTTGCCTATGCAGACCAGCATGGAATCCCGGTGGATTACAAGAAGCGCAAGGGCGGCGCCCCCTATTCGATGGACGCCAACCTGCTGCACATTTCCTACGAAGGCGGGATCCTCGAAGATCCCGCCTTTGAACCCGAGGATTCGATGTGGCGCATCACGGTTTCGCCGCAAAAAGCCCCGGCGCGCCCGGAGCGCATCGAACTCGCCTATGAAAAAGGCGACATCGTGGCGATCAACGGGAAGCGGATGACACCGGGCAAGGTGCTTGCCGAGCTCAATCGCCTCGGCGGCCGGCATGGAATTGGCCGGCTGGATCTTGTCGAGAATCGCTATGTGGGCATGAAATCGCGCGGGTGCTACGAGACGCCTGGCGGCACGATCATGCTCAAGGCCCATCGCGCCATGGAATCGATCACCATGGACCGCGAAGTTCTCTCGCTGAAGGATGACCTGATGCCGCGATATGCGCGGCTCATCTACAACGGCTACTGGTTCAGCCCCGAACGATTACTGCTCCAGCAGTTGATCGATTCGTCCCAGTCAACGGTCAACGGCACGGTTAACCTGAAACTCTACAAGGGCACTGTCATCGTGACTGGAAGAGCATCGAAATCGGACTCCCTGTTTGATCCGCGGATTTCGACCTTCGACGATGACGGCGGCGCCTACAACCAGGCCGATGCGGCGGGCTTCATCAAATTGAACGCACTGCGACTGCGCATCGCGGCAAACCTGAAGAAATCGCGTCGCTGATTGTCGCGCCGGCCCCGGAAGAATTCAGGGCCGGCTGACCTGCGCCTCACCCCCTTCGTGGAAAAAACGAGACTTTCGGCGGCCAGTACCTAGGCACATCTGGCCTTGCGGTTCGGATTCGCAATCGGTTCGCCGACCCGCAACAGGTTTCCGTTGCAGTCAATCAGATGGAATTCACGCATCGCTTGACGCCGCCCAGGCTGGGGGTGCCCCGCGCCGGCAACCGGGCACCGGCGAACGACTGGTAGATCGCGTCCACATCGGACACACGAAGATAGCAACCCGTGAAACTCGCCTGAATATCCAGGTCAGGCCACTGGAAGAACTGCAGCTCGAATGGTCCGCGCCTGAGAATGATGTAGTCGTCGAGTTCGGGGTGCCGGTAGGCCAAAAGGAACTCAAGCGGCTTGTAGAATTCGATGGTTTCCGAAAGATCCCGGGCAGGCAAAACCGGAATTGCGAGATCAACGCTTGGCATATTCTCCATCCTTCGATTCCAACCCTTGCAGTGGGCCGCCCCCCTCCCCGGTTTTCCTGAGGCTACGAGTGTCCGTCCGGGATAGAGCCCCGAATTGGCGGGCCCGAAGGGTCACCGACGGCCAGTATAATATCCGGTATCAATTATTGAATGAGCCCGCCCATGCCCTCGTTTGACGTCACCTCCGATGTAAACAAGGTCGAACTGAAGAACGCGGTTGACCAGGCCAACAAGGAGATACAAACCCGTTTCGATTTCAAAGGATCGGATTCGCGGATCGAACAGAACGAACTCGTGCTCACGCTGTATGGCGATGACGAATTCAAGCTGGGCCAGGTGATGGATCTGTTCAAAACCAAATGCGCCAAGCGGGGTGTCGACAACCGCTCGCTGGAGACGCAAAAAATCGAGAAGTTAGGTATCAAGGTCAAGCAGATCGTCAATGTCAAGGAAGGCATTGAGCAGGAGCAAGCCAAGAAGATCGTCAAGCTCGTCAAGGAGAGCAAGATCAAGGTGCAGGCCAGCATACAGGGGCCGGCGGTGCGGATTTCCGGTGCCAAGCGCGACGATCTGCAGGCAGCGATACAGATGATGAAAGACTCTGTGAAGGAAATACCGCTTCAGTTCGGCAACTTCAGGGACTAGATTTCCGGGTCCTTCACGGCAGCGACCCGCGTCACGCCTCCCTTTTCACGCCCTCGAGCCACCGGTCATAGAGGACTCCGGCGACGCCATTGAGGCGCTTTGCCCGGGCCTCCACATCACGCAATATTTCCTGCGGCGCCTGCACCGACCGGACCCGTTCGGACAGCGATGCCACTTCCTTGTGCCAGTCCTCGCACCATGCCCGAATCAGTTGGGGTGTCATTTCAACATGGCATTGCATGGCCAAATGCCTGCCCATCGCGAACGCCTGATGGGTGCAAAACTCGCTTGAAGCGATATTCTGCGCGCCTGACGGTATGGAAAACGTCTCGCCATGCCAGTGAAATGATTCGAATTCCTGCAGATCACCGAACCATGACCTGGCCTCCAGATTCTTCGCCGCCAAGACCGCTCCCCAGCCTATCTCCTTCACCGGATTCCTGATAACGGCACCTCCCAGGGCCCTGGACATCAACTGACCGCCAAGACAATGCCCGAGGACCGGAACATCAAGTTCCACGCCCTTCCGGATCAGGACCAGGACCGCATCAATCCAGCCGAGCTTGTCGTTGACGCTCATGGGACCGCCCATGAAAACCAGTCCGGAAAAATCCCGCGGTTCGACGGGGATTGCCTCTCCCTGGTCGACCCTGATCTCACGCCAGGGAATGCCGCGCAAATCCAGGTGTATGGCAAAATAACCGGGACCTTCGGTGACGCTGTGTCGAAAGATGGCAATGGGTTTCATGGTCAGAACGCTGGAAAACGTTTTTTTCGAATCCCGGCGTTTTGCACCGGGACGGATGATGCTTGCCTGTCCGCATCCCCGATATTGTATGGCCTTCGCCGCACTGTTTTTCGCCGGTTGTTCCGCCGCCACCGAAGTCACCGTTGTCGGATTGTCTCAAACCAAGGCGGTTGTTCAGATCGATGGCGGCACCCCACGGACCCTATCGGTCGGCCAGAAGACCGCCGAAGGCGTCATCCTTCTGGGGGTCGAAAAGGGCGAAGCCGTATTCGACATATCCGGAAAACGCCGGTCACTCAAGATGGGGCAGCAACACGCCACCAGCAATTCCTCGAGTTCATCCAGCGTCACCTTGAGCGCCGATGCCCGCGGTCATTTCATAACCGATGGCCAGATTAACGGGGGATCCGTTCGATTTGTTATCGATACCGGTGCCACCGTCGTTTCCATGTCATCAGGTGAAGCCCAGCGCCTCGGGCTCAACTATCGCAATGGAGCAAGAGTGCAACTGAGCACGGCCAACGGCGTGGCGCTGGCATGGCAGGTCAGGCTGGACACCGTCAGGGTCGGTGATATCACCCTGGACAATGTCGATGCGGTGGTCATGGAAAACCAGTCCATGCCTGTTCTGCTTGGCATGAGCTTTCTCAATCGCACCAACATGCGCCGAGAAGGTCAGCTCATGACCTTGACCAAGCGCTTCTGACACGGCCTTGTGCGACCGGTCAGCCTAGGGCCTTGTCGCGCTCGACCAGGGCATATGCGCTGTGATTGTGTATGGACTCGAAATTCTCCGACTCCACAACATAATGTTCAATGCGTTTGTCGCGGTTCAGATCCGCGGCGATATCACGGACCATGTCTTCGACGAATTTGGGATGATCGTAGGCGTATTCCGTGACGAATTTCTCGTCCGGTCGCTTTAACAGGCCGTACAACTGGCTGGACGCGTGCTTTTCCGCGTAGTCGACCAGATCCTCGATCCACACAAACTCGCTCGTCCTCGCGGATATCGTCACATGGGATCGCTGGTTGTGGGCGCCATAGGCGGAAATCTTCTTGGAACACGGGCAAAGGCTGGTCACCGGAACAACCACCTTCATGTTGAAGGTCCGCTTTCCATCCTTGATTTCGCCGACGAAAGTCACCTCGTAATCCATCAGGCTCTGCACCTTGGAGATCGGGGCGGCCTTGTTGATGAAATAGGGAAAAGTCATTTCTATCACGCCGGATTCAGCTTCCAAGCGGACAACCATGTCCTCAAGCATAACCTTGAACGATTCCACTGAAATCTCCCGCTCATAGGCGTTGAGAATCTCGAGGAACCGGGACATGTGGGTGCCCTTGAACTGGTGCGGCAACCCCACATACATGTTGAACATTGCGATGGTGTGCTGCACACCGCCTCCCTTTTCGGCCACGCGCACCGGATGGCGAATCGACTTCACGCCGACCTTGTCGATGGCTATCTTGCGCTTGTCCGCGCTGCCCTGAACGTCGGGCATCGCCACTTGATCGCGAGTATTCATGATTTGATCTCTTGCGGGTGGACACCCGCGCCGTTAAAAGTCACCTGGCCGTCAATCCTGATGGACACCATGTGATACGCCCTGTCGATTGGCCGGATTTTATCATGCGACACCCTGCGCACCCCTGGTGCCGCGCTTTGCTGAAAGAACACCGCAGACGCCTAGGTAAGCGTGGCAAGCCGGGCCTGAATCGCCTCGATGATTCCCGTCCCGTCCAGCCCGACCGAGGCCAGCAAAACTGCGGGATCACCATGGTCGATGAACCGGTCCGGCAACCCGAGCAGGAGCAATGACGGGTTCAATCCGAGGCCTGCCGCCGCCTCCGCGACCGCCGCGCCCCCACCTCCCTGCACCTGGTGCTCCTCCACGGTAACCACCAGATCATGAGATCGAAGGGCCTCCGCCACCGCATCGAGGTCCAGGGGTTTTACAAAGCGCATGTTGTAGACCGTGGCATCCAGTACGTCTGCCGCTTCCAGGGACGGATGGAGCATCGATCCAAACGCCAGTATCGCCACCTTGCGGCCCTGGCGCCTTTTGTCCGCCCTGCCAACCGGCAGCGCGTTCATCTGGCTGGTGACAGCGACGCCCGGGCCGCTGCCACGCGGGTAACGCACGGCACTCGGACTGTTCAGCTGGCAGGCCGTGTACAGCATCTGGCGGCATTCGTTTTCATCTGATGGGGCCATCACAACCATGTTGGGCACGCAGCGCAGAAAGGCGAAGTCAAACACCCCGTTGTGAGTCGCTCCGTCCCCGCCCACAATGCCGGCGCGATCCAGTGCAAAAACCACAGGCAGATTCTGAATGGCGACGTCGTGAATCAATTGATCGTATCCGCGCTGCAAAAACGTGGAATAGATTGCCAGCACCGGCTTCATACCCTCACAGGCGAGGCCCGCGGCAAACGTGACGGCATGCTGTTCGGCGATGCCCACATCGAAATACCGGTCGGGATATTTTTGCGCAAACTTCACCAGACCGGATCCTTCCCGCATCGCCGGCGTGATTGCAACAAGCCGGGGTTCAATCGCAGCCATGTCGCATAACCAGTCGCCAAAGACCTGGGTATAGGTGAGCCGCCCCCCTGTAGACTTTTTGATCCCCTCCGCGGGATCGAACCTCCCAGGGCCGTGATACAGGACGGGATCCGCCTCCGCGAGTTTGTATCCCTGCCCCTTCTTGGTCACGACATGGAGAAATTGCGGCCCGTGAAGTTCCCGGAGATTGGCCAATGTGGGCACAAGGGCGTCAAGATCATGTCCGTCGATGGGGCCGAAGTAGTGAAAGCCGAATTCCTCGAATAGCGTGGACGGTGTGACCAGCCCCTTTGCATGCTCCTTGACCTTCTTCACCAGTTCAAGCAGCGGAGGAACGCCTCCCAGCACGCGCTCGCTCGCTTCCCGCGCGGCCGAGTAGGGCCTGCCCGACATCAGACGCGTGAGATAGCGGTTCAATGCCCCCACGGCGGGCGATATTGACATGTCGTTATCGTTGAGGATCACGAGCAGATTGACGTCCATTACGCCCGCGTTATTCATCGCCTCGAAGGGCATGCCCGCCGACATGGCACCGTCGCCGATCACGGCAATCGCGCGGCGGCTTTCTCCTTTGAGTTTCGCCGCCGTCGCCATGCCCAGGGCCGCCGATATCGACGTGCTCGAGTGCGCGGTTCCAAAAGCGTCATAACCGCTTTCGCTGCGACGCGGGAATCCGGATATTCCGCCCAGCATGCGCAGGCGGTTCATGGCTTCGCGACGACCGGTCAATATCTTGTGCGGATAGGTCTGGTGCCCGACATCCCAGACAATGCGGTCCTCGGGCGTGTCGAAGACATAATGCAGGGCAATGGTCAGCTCGACCGTGCCCAGGTTCGAGGACAGATGGCCCCCGGTCTGCGACACCGAATCCAGAACGAATGCACGCAATTCGTCCGCGAGCCGGCGAAGGCTTCCGCGATCCAGGCTACGCAACGCTGCCGGATCATTGATCGTCCTCAGCAAGGCATAGGGCTCCGCCCCCGAACGCGCGTCTGGGTCGGCGGCACGGCCGCCCGGCAGATCCTGCGCGCCGCCAATAGAACTCATGAATGCAATTTCCTCCAACTCAGAATTTGCGCGACACCATGAAATCAGCCAGTTCACCCAGCCGGCCGGCCCGCTCGCCGAACCCTTCCAGATTCCGGTGTGCCTCGAATCGCAGCTCGGCCGCGAACTCCTTGGCACGCGATAATCCCATGATATTCACGTATGTGGGCTTGTTATTGACCGCATCCTTGCCCCCGGTCTTGCCCAGCGTCGCCGTGGTGCCCTCAGCGTCGAGGACATCATCCACCACCTGGAATGCCAGCCCGATGCATCGCGCATAATTGTCCAGGCGCGAAAGTTCTTCCAGGGTCAACCCTCCGGATGCCTGCGCACCCATTGAAACCGATGCCCGAATCAAGGCCCCGGTCTTGGAAACATGCATGAGTTCCAATTCGGGCAGGGTCAGGGTTTTCCCCACGCTCTCCAGGTCAATCGCCTGGCCGCCTGCCATGCCCAAACTGCCCGCGGCCGAAGCCAGAATTCGAACCATAGCGTTCCTCGTGCCCGGCTCCAACACCACCTGTTCATCGACGAGCAGCTGAAACGCCAAGGATTGCAGACTATCCCCAACCAGCAGCGCGGTCGCCTCATCATAAGCCACATGCACACTGGCCTTGCCGCGGCGCAAGTCATCATCGTCCATGCACGGAAGGTCGTCATGGACCAGTGAATAGGCGTGAATGCACTCCAACGCGCAGGCAAGAGCATCCATCCTGCTAAGCCCCGTCTCCTGAACCCCAGCGCCGCCGGCTTCAGCGGCAGCATGCACGAGCAACGGCCGGACACGCTTTCCGCCGCCCAGCACGGCATACCGCATGGCCTGGTGCAAACGAACCGGGGCTTGGTGCGCATCGGGCAGGAGATGCTCCAGTGCCGCTTCAGTGCGGAATTGAATGCGCTCCATCCACGCCGCGAAATCAGGCGTCAGGCTCGTCACCGGAAAAATTCTTGAGGGTGTTTTCTTCCAACACTTTGACCTGCTGCTGCGCCCGCGACAACAATTCCTGGCAATACTGGCCCAGTTCCCGTCCGCGTTTGTGCGCGGACAAGGATTGTTCAAGGCTCAGGTTGCCCGATTCCATGCTGGAAACAATTTTTTCCAACTCCGCCAGTGCCGCTTCAAAACTGGCGGGCTGATCATTTTTGGGGGATTTGGGCATATCCGGGGAAACGGGCCAAACCCACCGGGGCGGCCCGAAAAATCAAAGTCGTTACAATAGCTTATCGTGGCATCCTTGGTCAAACAAGATGCCTCGTTACAAGGGCATTCACAGGCTGATTTATTGGCCCGGTGGTCCCTTGGTGCGTTTCGACGACAGAATCCGGATGCGACCGCGAATCAAGTCCGTTTGTGGCACCGGCACGAGCACCGATGCAATCGGCGTACCCATCAACTGAACAATCATTCGGAGAATTTTGCTTGCATTTCAGTCTACAATCCCCCGACTTATCATCGACGCCGATTGGGAGAAAGGAGCCCCGGGTTTATGTCGGACCTGCCCAACAGGCGCGCGCTGCAGCCTAGCGCAACTCAATTACCCGTATCCTGGTATTTCGAACAAAGCATCTTCGAGCGCGAACGAAAGCTCCTGTTCGATGCCGGACCAGCCTATGTAGGACATGAGCTGATGGTCCCCCAATTGGGAGACTATCAAACGCTCTCGTGGCGCGATGACGGTCAATTTCTGATTCGCAATTCCGACGGTCCGAGACTGCTCTCAAATGTCTGCCGCCATCGTCAGGCGATCATCCTGCAGGGCAAAGGCAATACCGAGAACATCGTCTGCCCGCTTCACCGGTGGACTTACGATCTCAACGGCAGGCTGCTCGGAGCGCCGCATTTTGCCGAGAATCCCGGCCTCGACCTCAATTCGGCCCACCTGCAAAACTGGAACGGACTGCTCTTCGGCGGCGCCCGCAATGTCGCAAAGGACCTTGCCGACTGTGGTGTCGTGGAGGACTTCGATTTTTCCGGATACATGCTGGACCGGATCCAGATCAACGAATACCAGCAGAACTGGAAGACCTTCATCGAGGTCTACCTTGAGGACTACCATGTTGTGCCATTCCATCCGGGCTTGGGCAATTTCGTCACCTGCGACGATCTTCAGTGGAAGATGGCCGATGCATACTCGGTGCAGACCGTCGGAATCAGGAACCAGCTGAGGAAAGCGGGTACGCCGACCTACGCGAAATGGCACGAGGCAGTGCGCAAATACAGCAACGGACACGCCCCGAAATACGGCGCGATCTGGATGGTGTACTACCCCAACGTCATGCTGGAATGGTATCCGCACTGCCTGATCATCAGCACGCTCATTCCGCGGTCTCCTCAGCACACCACCAATATTGTCGAGTTCTATTATCCGGAGGACATTGTCCTGTTCGAGCGTGAATTCGTCGAAGCCGAGCAGGCCGCCTACATGGAAACCGCTCGGGAGGACGATGAGATCGCGGTTCGCATGGACCATGGCCGCCGCACCCTTTGGGAGCGCGGCCTCAACGAATCCGGTCCGTACCAGTCCCCCATGGAGGACGGCATGCTTCACTTTCACGAATACATCCGGCGGCACCTGGACGGAGGCGGCTGAACGCCCCTGCCGGATTTCCCGTATGCCCCTTGGAGGCCGCGAATTCATCATGCCGATTTTCGACACCCTGGTTGACACGCAAGTCCTGGCCTCCCACCTTGGCGACCGCGACTGGGTCGTTTTTGATTGCCGGTTTGATCTGGCGAATCCCGGAGCCGGGGTGGCCGACTACACACGCGGCCACATTCCCGGCGCCTTCTACGCAAATCTGGATCAGGATCTAGCAGGCCAACGAAATGCCCGCAATGGCCGGCATCCCTTGCCCGATCCGATGGCGTTTGCCGAAACGCTGGGACGCTCAGGCGTGACTTCGGGCAAACAGATCATTGCGTACGACTCCCAGGGCGGCATTTTCGCCGCGAGGCTGTGGTGGCTTGCGCGCTGGTTGGGACATCACGCGGTCGCGGTGCTGGACGGAGGCTTGCCGCAATGGATGGCTGAAAACCGCCCGCTGTCCACCGAAATTCCGGAGGGAAGGCCCACCAAATTCAAAGCGCGTCCCCGCGCAGATTGGGTTGGTGCAGATTTCGTTCTGGAGAACCTGGGTCGCATTGCCCTTGTAGACGCGCGGGCACCGGACCGTTTCCGCGGTGAAAACGAAACGCTGGACCCGGTCGGCGGCAGGATTCCGGGGGCACGAAACCGCTTCTACCGGGACAACCTGGACGCAGCCGGAAGATTCAAGTTGCCAGCCGCGCTCAAGAATGAGTTTGGAATACTGCTCACGGGTGCAAGCGGGGATCAGGTGGTGCACAGCTGCGGGTCCGGCGTATCCGCCTGCCACAATCTGCTCGCCATGGAAATCGCAGGCATTCCTGGCAGCCGCCTGTATCCTGGTTCATGGAGTGAGTGGTGCTCCGATCCGCGCCGTCCGGTGGCGCGCGGCAATCCTTAAAGAGCAATTGCAATGCAAGTATTGTTGCTGGGTGCGACCGAAGGCCTTCGCTATCGATTGACGGAGATGCTGGGCGCGTCGATGCCGGACATGTCTCTTGTTTCAATCAAGTATCCGGTGGACATGCCGGATGAATTGGGCCGTACCGGCGACGTGTTTTTGTGCTGTGTCGGCCGCAACGGCGAGCATCTGCCTTCGATCCGTCAACTGTCATCGTCCACGCATGCGAACGGCCATGACGCACAGATAATCGCCCTGCTTGAAGACCTCGAAAGCGATCTTGCCGGTCGCGCACTTGTGGCCGGCGCAGAGCGCGTATTGCCGATCCCGGGTTTGTCACCTGAACGGGTTGTCGAGACCCTGAAGTTTGCCTACGCCGGCAAACTGCGCGCAGCATCAGGCCACACCACAAGCGAATCGCTTCCGATCATCCCGGGCTACCGCATGCTTCGCCTCATTGGCGAAGGCGGCATGTCCAAGGTCTATCTGGCGAAGCGGGAGGACGATGATTCGCCAATGGTCATGAAGCTCGTCGACATGACTCTGGCCGAGGATGAAACTTTCATCAAGCGCTTTGCCCGGGAATGCAAGGTCCTTGCACGGATACGTCATGAAAACGTGGTCAGAATCCACGATTTCAGCGCCGAAGGCGAGAGCCCTTATCTGGCCATGGAGTATTTCGCAGGCGGAGACCTCAAAGGCAGGATCCGCGAGGGAATGCCGGCCGTGACCGCCATCAAAATCATGATGCAGCTAACCAAGGCGATCGACGCGGTCCATACCGCGGGCCTTGTGCATCGCGACCTGAAACCGCATAACATCATGTTCAGGGACAAAGACCGTCTGGCATTGGTGGATTTCGGGCTGGTCAAACCCATCGACCCAAGCGCCACGTCGCAAATGCAACTCACCCAGGACGGCATGATCCTCGCCACCCCCGCCTACATGAGTCCCGAACAATGCAAGGGCATCCCTCATGATGCACGAGGCGATCTCTACAGCTGCGGCGTGATCCTGTACGAGATGCTCGCCGGCAAACTTCCCTTTGGCGCGGACAATCCTGCGGCGCTCGCATTCCTGCATGTCAGCGCCCCCGTTCCGAAACTGCCGGCCAAGGTGTCCGGTTTCCAGAATGTGGTGGACAAGCTGCTTGCCAAGAATCCGGATGATCGCTTCCAGTCTGCCAGGGAGTTGTTTGCCCACATTGCCATCTGAATGACCCACGCCAACCGCACCCCATAATCGCCATTGCCCAATATGCCAAGCACCTCCGAATCCCAGTACCTGCAGTTGATGAGCCATGTGCTCGATCACGGCCACCGCAAAGCCGATCGCACGGGTACAGGCACCCTGTCGGTATTCGGGTGGCAGATGCGCTTTCCGCTGGACGAGGGATTCCCGCTACTCACCACGAAGAAATTACATTTAAAATCAATTGTTTATGAACTACTCTGGTTTTTGCAGGGCAGCACCAATGTGCGCTGGCTGCAGGAGCACGGCGTCTCCATCTGGGACGAGTGGGCGGATGCCAATGGCGAGCTCGGGCCGGTTTATGGCCACCAGTGGCGCAACTGGCCCGCGCGTGACGGCAGTCGCATCGATCAGATCAGGCAGGTGGTGGAAGGCATCCGGAAATCGCCCGATTCGCGACGCCACATCGTGACGGCATGGAATCCCGCAGATATCCCAAGCATGAAGCTGCCGCCTTGCCACGCGTTCTTTCAGTTCTATGTGGCGGGAGACCGCCTGTCATGCCAGATGTACCAGCGCAGCGCGGACATCTTCCTCGGCGTGCCATTCAACATCGCGTCCTATGCGCTGCTGACAATGATGGTGGCCCAGGTTTGCGACCTTCGTCCGGGCGAGTTTGTGCATACGCTGGGCGACGCCCACCTGTATCTCAACCATCTCGAACAGGCTCGCCTTCAACTGTCGCGTGAACCGCGGCCCCTGCCGCGAATGATCATGAACAGCAATGTCAAAGACATTTTCGAGTTCAAATTCGAAGATTTCACGCTCGAGGGCTACGACCCCCACCCCGGCATCAAAGCGCCGATCGCCGTTTGACTTCGAACCTCGCCATCATCGCAGCCATGGCCGGCAGCCGGGTCATCGGCAGCCGCGGCACGATGCCCTGGCATCTTCCCGAAGACCTGAGACGGTTCAAAACGCTCACCACCGGACACCCTGTCATCATGGGCCGCAAGACACACGAATCCATACTCCAGTCACTCGGCCGGCCGCTGCCCAATCGCCGCAGCATCGTCATCACCCGTTCTGCAGGCTATGCCGCCGCGGGCTGTGAAGTGGTTGCATCCCTTGAATCGGGAATCGAGCGGGCTGACGGAGAACCGGCATTTGTCATTGGCGGCGCGGAAATCTACGCACTGGCTTTGCCGCTTGCGGATGCAATGTATTTGACGGAAATTTCAGGCGAGTTTGATGGCGACGCCTGGTTTCCGGAGTTCGAGCCATCCGAATGGACGGAAGTCAGTCGCGAAAGCCACGTTTCGGCCTCGCAGGTTGCCTACAGCTTCGTCGACTATCGGCGGAATCTGAACCGCAACGACAAGCCCGCGCCGCCAACACGGGGATGAGGGCCGTAGCCCCAGCGTGAATAATAGATTCCCGGTGCCACGACAAATGGCGCATAGGCGGGATACGCAGGATAGGCCGGATAAACATAGGTCGCCGGCGCCCTCGGTTCGCGCCTCTGCAGATAATCGATGACTTCCCGGGACACACCCTGACGCGCCAGATCCTCCGCCTCTCCGGCACTCAACGCATAGTTCGTTGGCGACTCGCGCAGCGTCTGGATGATCACATGGGCAGGCGTTCCGCTTCTCGCCATCTCGACGATCTCTGCGAGACTTTTCGGGCCTGGACGGGCAGGCACGACCGTGCCAGCCGCGCCCTCGGGCAGTCTCTCAATCCTGGGCGGCATGGGCTGAACCGCCACACACCCGGAGAGCACCAGGATTTCCAGCAAGCCAAGACAGGCGAATCGGTATGTCATCGCTCGATGCTAAACCGGGTCAACCCGCACCGCAATCGGTCATCCCGGCCCGGCAATCTGCAACTTGCAAAAGCAGGCCGATTTCATGCCAATCAGGTCGGCAAGTCCGGGCCGTTCGGGTAAGCTTCGCGCTTGATTTTCCAAGTGGTAATCCCATGGCCCAATACGTCTACACCATGCGCCGGGTGGCAAAAGTCGTGCCGCCCCAGCGCACCATTCTGAAAGACATATCGCTCAGCTTTTTCCCCGGCGCAAAGATCGGTGTTCTGGGATTGAACGGTTCCGGCAAATCCAGCCTTCTGAAGATCATGGCGGGCCTGGACAAGAACCACGACGGCGATGCCGTCCCCATGCCCAATATCCGCATCGGCTTCCTGCCGCAGGAACCGCAACTCGACCCGGCCAAGAATGTCCGCGGCATCGTCGAGGAGGGATTGGGCGCGATCATCGCCATGGTCAAACAATTCAACGAAATCAGCGACCGGTTCGCAGAGCCCATGGAGGACGAGGAGATGAACAAACTCCTCGAACAGCAGGGCGAACTGCAGACAAAAATCGACGCGCAGGGCGGCTGGGAAGTGGAACGCAAGCTCGATGTCGCGGCTGACGCGCTGCGTCTGCCGCCATGGGATGCCGATGTGTCCAAATTATCCGGCGGAGAGAAACGCCGCGTCGCACTGTGCCGCCTGCTGCTCTCCGAGCCCGACATGCTGCTGCTCGATGAACCCACCAACCACCTGGACGCTCTCTCGGTGCAGTGGCTGGAGCAATTCCTCGAGCGCTATCCGGGTACCGTGGTCGCCGTGACCCACGACCGCTACTTCCTGGACAACGTCGCCGGCTGGATACTGGAACTGGATCGCGGACACGGCATTCCCTGGGAGGGCAACTACTCCTCGTGGCTGGAGCAAAAAGAAGCTCGCCTGAAGATTGAGGCAAAGCAGGAATCTGCGCGCATGAAGGCCATGCAGACGGAACTGGAATGGGTCCGCTCCAATCCCAAGGCGCGCCAGGCGAAAAGCAAGGCGCGCCTCGCGCGCTTCGACGAACTGGCCTCCCAGGAAGTCCAGACCCGCAATGAGACCAATGAAATCTACATTCCGCCGGGACCGCGGCTTGGTGACCTCGTATTCGAAGCCGAGGGTTTGCGCAAGGCCTACGGCGACAAGCTGCTGTTTGACGGCATGTCGTTCCGCCTGCCGCCGGGAGGCATCGTCGGTGTCATCGGCGCGAATGGCGCCGGAAAAACAACGCTGTTCCGCATGCTGGTCGGCGCCGAGAAGCCCGACTCAGGCACTCTGCGAGTGGGAGAGTCGGTTCAGGTCGCCTATGTGGACCAAAGCCGCGACTCGCTCGATCCGAAAAAAAGCGTCTGGCAGGAAATCTCCGACGGGCTGGATAACATCACCGTCGGCAATTATGTGATCCCGAGTCGCGCCTACCTCGCGCGATTCAACTTCAACGGCGGCGATCAGCAGAAACTGATCGGCCAGATATCCGGCGGAGAACGAAATCGCGTGCATCTGGCCAAAACGCTCAAAAGCGGCGGAAACGTCCTGCTGCTGGACGAACCGACCAACGACCTCGACATTGAAACGCTGCGCGCGCTGGAGCAGGCGCTCCTGGATTTCCCCGGCTGCGCGGTGGTGATATCGCATGACCGGTGGTTTCTGGACAGGATCGCGACCCACATCCTTGCTTTTGAAGGCGATTCGCGCACCGTCTGGTTCGAAGGCAACTACGCGGATTACCTCGCGGACCGGCGCAAACGCCTGGGAGAAGATGCCGACAAACCGGCGCGGATCCGCTTCCGGCCGCTGAACGGATAGCCACAACCGACAAACACACCGCGCTGAAACACCATGTCCACACCGCCTGACCGGTTGTCGCGCCTGCGAAACATAAAGATTTCGGAGATCTCCCGGCGCGACATGGCCATGATCGGCCTGCCCGCCCTGGCCATTGTGGTTGCCGCATTCTGGGCTGCATACCAGTTCGTGCAGCCCGCACCGCCGGATTCGTTCGTCATGGCGACCGGACGGGAGGATGGCGCCTATCACGCGGTGGGATTGCGCTACAAGGAGATACTTGCGAGGCACGGCATCACGGTCAAATTGAGGCCCACTGCCGGCGCAGTGGAAAACATCAGTCTGCTTGCCGATGACAATTCGGATGTCGAGGTGGGCATGGTGCAGGCGGGGACCGGCACCGCCGAAGACTATCCCGGCCTGGTTACCCTGGGCAGCGTCTATTACGAGCCCATCTGGATCTTTTACCGGGGCCCCCGGCTGGAAGACGAACTCCGGCGCCTCAGGGGCAAGAAAATCGGCACAGGCTCGATAGGAAGCGGCACGCAGAAGATCGCCACGCAACTTCTTCTCGTCAATGATGCCTGGTCACCACCCACGCAAATCTCGGATCTGAGCGGTGAAGCAGGTGCCAAGGCGTTGCGCCAGGGAACACTGGACGTTTTGTTCCTGGTCGGCCCCGTGGAATCGCCCACCATCCGCTCCCTGCTCACCGATACGGACATCCGCGTACTGAGTTTTGATCGAACCGCCGCCTACATCAATGCATTTCCGTTCCTGTCGGTGGTGAAACTTCCGGAAGGAGGCATCAATCTGCAAAACAACATCCCCCGCAACGACATCATCGTCCTCGCCCCAACGGCCAACATCCTGGTCAAAAACGATTTCCACCCTGCCCTGGTCGACCTGATGATGCAAACCATGACCGAGGTGCATGGCGGGCAGGGGATCCTGCACAAGGCCGGTGAGTTTCCCGCGCTGCGCGATTCCGAATTTCCGGCGAGCAAGGAGGCGCAGCGCTACTACAAATCGGGCCCGCCCTTTCTGCAACGCTACCTCCCCTTCTGGGCGGCCACACTGATCGACCGGATCATCGTGCTGCTCGTGCCACTGGTGGTGGTGCTGTTGCCGATCGTGAGGATTGCACCGTCCATTTACTACTGGCGCATCCGCTCGCGCATTTACCGGTGGTATGGCGAACTGAAATTCCTCGAACTGGAAATCAAGGAGCGGTTTGACCGCACCGAGGTCAAGCGCTATTCGGATCTGATTGATGACCTTGAAAAACGCGCCTATATGCGCCCGCTCCCGATCGCATTTACCGGCGACGTCTATACCCTGCGACAACACATCGACATGGTGCGCCAACTGATCAGGGCGCTGTCAAAAGCTGATTCGCCGGGCTGAAACCGGGCGGGCGCGGAATTCCGCGAATCGAGAACTGAAGGCGTCACGAGCAGGCCCTGCGGTCAGCGGCGGCGTCCACTCCCGAGAATGCCGCCCAGAACGCCACGAATGACTTCACGGCCGATCTGCGAACCCACCGTCCTCACGGCGCTCATCGCAAGCGCCTCCAACATACCCGCCTGATGTCCGCCACGCGGACCGGTCGACCCCATCAATATCGAACCCAGCGCCCCCATCGCGCCGCCGGTCCCTGCCGCCTGCCCGGTTGGAGACTCCGACTGCGCGGATACTTTTTGACTGGCCCGCGAGATGAGCTTTTCATAGGCGGACTCCCGGTCAATGGCCGCCTCGTAATGCCCGTAAATGACGGAGGACTTGATCACTGCCTGGCGCTCGGCGTCACTGAGCGGTCCGATGCGCGACGCGGGCGGCAATACCATGGCCCGCTCGACGATGCCGGGTCGGCCTTTATCATCGAGGAAGGAAATCAGCGCCTCCCCCACCTGCAATTCGGTGATGGCCTGCTCCGCGCTGAACTTCGGGTTGACGCGCATTGTCTCCGCGGCTGCTTTGACGGCTTTCTGGTCTTTCGGCGAGAAGGCCCGCAGGGCATGCTGCACCCGGTTGCCCAGTTGTCCCAATATCGATTCCGGAACGTCCAGAGGGTTCTGCGTCACAAAGTAAATGCCCACGCCTTTGGAGCGTATCAGCCTCACCACCTGCTCAATCCGCTCGAGCAGGACCTTGGGCGCCTCGGAAAACAGCAGATGCGCCTCATCGAAGAAAAACACAAGCCTGGGCTTCTCGGGGTCGCCCACTTCCGGAAGATGTTCGAACAACTCGGAGAGCAGCCAGAGGAGAAACGTCGAATACAGCTTGGGTGAATTGAGCAACTTGTCTGCGGCGAGGATGTTGATCACCCCCCTGCCCTCACCATCCGTCTGCATGAGGTCGGCGATATCCAGCATGGGCTCACCGAACAGGACCTCCCCGCCCCCCTGCTCCAGGGATAGAAGCCCGCGCTGAATGGTTCCCACGGACGCCGCGGAAATGTTTCCATACTGCGTCTGGTAATCGCGCGAATTCTCCGCCACGTGCTGCAGCATCGCGCGAAGGTCTTTCATGTCAAGCAAGAGCAGGCCGCTGTCGTCGGCAATCTTGAATGTCAGGGCAAGCACACCCTGCTGCGTGTCGTTCAGATTGAGCATGCGCCCCAGCAGCAGCGGCCCCATGTCACTGATGGTGGCCCGCGCGGGATGCCCGCTCTTTCCCCACACATCCCAGAACACCACCGGACTGGCGGAAAACGCAAAATCCGCGACGCCGAGCAGGGCAAGCCGGTCCCTGATTTTCGGATTCATCTCCCCCTGGGCCGCGAGGCCCGCAAGATCGCCTTTGACGTCGGCCATGAACACCGGCACGCCGGCGCGTGAAAATGCCTGCGCCATGGTTTGCAGGCTCACGGTCTTGCCGGTGCCCGTAGCGCCCGCAATCAGTCCGTGCCGGTTGGCAAGGCCGGGAAGCAGGCAGACATCTTCGGCACCTGCACGTGCTATTTTGAGCGGTTCGGTCATTCGGTCCTCATGTCAGACGGGAATCAGGCATTTCAACGGCCGAGGAGGCCTTTGAGCTTGTTCTTGACCGCATCGGCAGCAGACGGGGCAGGAGTCCCCGCTCCCTTGGCCGGCCCGGCATCATTGGTTTTTGCGCCGCCCAGCAAACCGCCGAGGGCACGACCGATACCTGAAAACACCGCGCCGTACTGGATATCGTATTTGACGGCATCGAATGGCCCATAAACCCTGACCGGAATCGTGATGCCCGCAACGTCATCGCGCCCCTGTTGCCCGGTGGCCGTGGCCACCAGCGCGGCCTTTGCCGTGTAGTCGAGCCTGGAATTTCCGATGTCGATGTCGCCGCTCCCGCCCACACGAACGAAGGGCGACTTCATCGTCAGATCGTCGTTGTGCGCCACACCGTTTTTGATCGCGAAGCTTGCACTCATCTCGGAAAAATCGGTCTTCTGCTGACTATCGCCGGACTGCGTGCCCGATCTGGAACCCAGTGAACTTGCCTTGCGGAAGGTTTCCGCCAGGTTGATGCCCTTGTAGGCGCCATCCTTCAACAGCAGCTTCGCGCTGCCCGCGAGTTCCCGCTTCATCGCCCCCACAGTCGCG
>CAIUKQ010000293.1 GCA_903899705.1 uncultured beta proteobacterium | reverse complement strand
TTCATCTGGATGAATCGTCCTGGCTGAACCCCGTGGACGCGGTCTGGTCGGTCCATGTGCGCGACCATGATTGCCCCATGTTGTTTGCCAACGGCAAAGGCGCGACCAAGCTTGCCTCGCGCGCGAGCGCCCTCGGGGAGTTTTTCGAGCGACTGGGCACGCATTATTTCTGGACGCACTTTTATCTGGGCGAAACCAGGGCCAACAAATCCTTTGTGCACTATCCCCAGGAGCGCTGGTTCGCGCCGACCGAAGATGGCAAGTGGCCCGCTGAATTGCTCAACCCGGAACTGCAGGCTTTCTACAATCCTGAAGGCGACATCGACGGCGAGGTGCTGGTCGACCTGAACTCGGGCAATGTGGAGCGCGGTATCTGTGCGCTTCCCTACACTCGCCTGTCCGACGGCGCGCAAACCTGGTTCCCGGTCAACATCATCGGCAACCTGTTTGTCAGCAACGGCATGGCAGCGGGTAACACGATGATGGAGGCCCGCGCCCAGGCGCTGTCGGAGATCTTTGAGCGCCACATCAAATACCGCATCATCAAGGAAGGCCTGTGCTTGCCAGAGGTGCCGGAACACGTCATCGCGCGTTATCCGGGCATAGCCGCGGGTATCAAGGGCTTGCGCGATGCCGGTTTTGGCATTCTGGTGCGCGATGCCTCGCTAGGCGGCCGCTATCCGGTGATGAACGTCACCTTGCTCCACCCCAAAGACCAGGGGGTGTTTCCGAGCTTCGGCGCGCATCCGCGTTTCGAAGTTGCGCTGGAGCGCGCACTGACCGAATTGCTGCAGGGACGCGCCCTGGCATCCCTTGAGGGCTTTCCGGAGCCGGGGTTTGACATGGAAGAAATTCAACTCGCGTCAAACCTGGAAATTCACTTTGTCGACTCGAGCGGTGTTGTCAGCTGGAATTTTCTCGGTGACAAACCTGACTTTCCGTTCGCCGACTGGAACTTCAGCAGTACCACGGCAGAAGACTATGCCTGGCTGTGCGAGTGCATCAAAGCCGAGGGCAAGGAGATCTATGTTGCCGACTTCTCCGAGCAAGGCGCCTACAGCTGCCGCATCCTGGTGCCGGGTATGTCGGAGATTTATCCGATCGAGGACCTCGAATGGGAGAACAACAGCATCGGCAACCGCATGCGCCCGGCGCTGGTGCGGCTGCATGACCTGGATGAGGAGGAATGCGCCGACCTGCTCTCCGACCTGCAAACGGCAAACCTCAACGATGAGAGGCCGTTGTGGGAGATTCTGGGACTGGCCATTCCCGTCGGTACGAATTGGAAGCAGCTGCGCATCGGTGAATTGAAAACCCTGCTGGCATTGGCTGTCGGCGACGAAGAGGCGACGCTCGAAGGCTGCGATTGGATCAAGCATTACGCGCAGCTGGAACCGGCGCGCAGGCTCGTGTATCGCTGCATCGAGGCCTTGATGAAGTTGGAGGACGTGCAGAGCCACCGCCGCTCCCTTGCCCTGCTCTACGGCGAGCAGACGGTGCGACAGGCCGAGGCGCTGCTCGATCGCAGCGAGCGATTCTTCGGGCTGGACACCCTGGGCGCGGATATGGAAGGCAGCGCC
>CAIUKQ010000292.1 GCA_903899705.1 uncultured beta proteobacterium | reverse complement strand
GGCCGGTATCGGTTTCTTCTGCGGACCGCTGCCGTCTTTTGCGTCTGCCTTCCCGTGGGGGTCTTTTTTTCCATGTTCGTCGGGTTTTGCGTGCGGATCGGCTTTGGCGTGCGGATCTGCAGGTTTTGCATGCCCGCCTCCTGAGTCATGCCCCGAGGGCTTTTCTGGAGCCGCGACTTCTTCGGTGTCCTCTTCCCCGTTGTCCGGGGATTTATGCGAGAAAAACCCCGTCATGAACAGCGTCCCGCCAACTGCCCCGGTCAGCACAAATAGAGCGACAAATACCACGATCAATATCTTGACTATCGGTTTTTTGGGTTTGGCCTCTTCCGGTGCTTTTTCTGCTGCTTCTTCTGCCATGATGTGTGGTGCGCCTGGTGAGTTTTAAGACAAAGTGGTGAGTGATATAAAAGATCGTTGCGTAGAGCAGGCAGATATATGTAATTAAAACATTAAAGACAGTAATAGCATAAAAATGACAGTATTCCGATCATTCGGAGCATTCCGAGCATTTAAAGCATAATGTGTGCCAAAGTACCGATAACTGGCTATGTTCTGTTAGACAGTTACGTCAAGTCCGTCTTCGGCGATGTAGGATTGCCGAGAGTTCGCCTGTTTAATCGGGTCACTTATTGCGGATTTGGGCGCCGAGGGGAGGGGCGAGGCCTGGCCCTTTGCGGACTGCGGCTGCCCGTCTCCATTGTTCGCCTGGGTTTCGGGACGCACCGTGAACATTTGGGGGTCCAGACCCGAGGCGGCTGCCAGTTCCTTCAATTTGGGCAGTCCATGAACCAGCAGGTCGTGGGTGCTGGTTTCGCTGGCACTGAAGTCTGCGCCGATGGAGCCGTTGCTCCGACGGCTTAGCCTCACGTCTATCTTTCCAAGGTAGGCGGGGTTGAGGCGCAGGTCAATTTGCCAGGAGCCTTTTGCGATCTCGGCGGAAATTCTCTGGGCTACCATCTCCGAGAGGCGTTCTGACAGTGCGTGGTACTGTTCGGTTTTAGCGAAATACGACTCCTGAAACGACGCCTTTGCCGAGGGTGCCGTGCCCGTTAAATCGATGGCTTGACGCGCGGCGTGCTCATTGGTTGCCACCTGATTGACAGGGAGACTGGTTGGGCCGGGCCCTTTGGAATCGTTCTCTCTTGCTGCAACAAGGTCTTTTTCGGCGGATACGTTTCCAAAAAGTGATGGCATGTAACTGGTTTTGCCGCCAGAAACGGTTTGTTCCATCGTGTTTGGGCCACCAATTGGGTTGATCCCATCGGCGGCAGAGGTTGTGTACCGATTTACGACGTTAGGGGGCAGGGCCTCTTTCATTTGCAATGCTGTTATCAGGCCGTCATTTCTGGAGGAGGGGGCCAATGCTGTGACTTCCAGTCTGGTGGCTTCCTCGGGGGTCACCTTGCCGGATGGATT
Organism: uncultured beta proteobacterium; assembly: GCA_903899705.1. Classification (GTDB taxonomy): domain Bacteria; phylum Pseudomonadota; class Gammaproteobacteria; order Burkholderiales; family SG8-39; genus 2-02-FULL-62-17. The sequence goes on along the minus strand of CAIUKQ010000292.1, from coordinate 18,640 downwards.
GATGCCAATGGCGCTTGATTGGGAATCAGCCGTTGTGAGGCCTGCTAACGGTAAGGGCTGGGCCAGAGGATCCGGCACTATGCTGATCGTCAGGTTCTTTTGGGACGCGGTTGGGGAGGGTGGAGTCCCTGCGGAATACATCGGTGGTTTGAGGATGGGTTGGCCCGCGTCATTCGTGAGACCCATCGAATTGGCGGATTCTGCAGTTTTAAAGAATACCCCCGGTGCTGTATTCGTCAACGGCGTTGTGTATTTGACTCCTGGTGGGCCTTCAGGCGCCAATGGGACGCTTGGGTCTCCGGATGGCCCAGGCGATGACAGGGAGGGCATTTTTGCCGACATATTCGCTCCGGTATCAAGCAGCGGAGATCCCGACGCTGCCGGGGGCGGTATCGGGTCGCCGGCACCGGCGATGAGAGGCGGTGGTGGGGATTGTGCTTCGGCAGGAGCGATATCGTTAGGTCCTGCCTTTCCACCTGGCGCGGCAATATCGAGCATTGTCGGTTCATCCGTGGCCTGCGTGACAGAAACCGCCGGATCTGACACCAATGGCGTTGCCAAGGTTGGTGCGGGTGGCTGGCTAATCAAATGTTCAGAAATTCCCAGCGAACGTGCGAACGCGAGCAAGCTACCTTCATCAGGGGTCGGATCTGCGGCGGTAATAATCTTCACCCGCGGACTGAGTGAAATGTTGCGCAAACCACTGGGGGGCAGCTTTTTGCCGCCAGCGCCGGCGGCAACCTTGCCGTTCCCGGCATCCCGCATTTCCTTTAGTGTCGTTCCAAAAGCCTTTTCATGAGTCGATTCAGTCCTTGAATCCGCCTGGTTTGGTCTATTAGTTCTTTTTAAACAATTGGTTGTGGCTGTTGGGGTGATGATTGTGGCTGAAGGCATGGTTTAGCAAATCCGGACAGTGAGGGTTGGGTATGCCTGTCCATAAGCAATTTTCGTGACAGCGATATACCCAATCCAATAAATCTGGAATCTTCAGCATATAAATATCTATTTTCCTTATCCGCCCGAGGTGGGGGTGTTTGGCACAACCTTTGCTTATAGGAATACTGTGAATTAGCAATATGTTAAAAGTATTCCATATAAACATGATGTTGCAAACGTAGGTGTCAAAATAATGTCAGCAGTTGCACCATTTACGATCCGGCAGGCGTTTTTCAAAAACAAACTTGCCGATCTTAGTATCCCGGCCCTGGTCCTGGCGATCATGGCCATGCTCGTGGTTCCGTTACCCGCGGTCATATTGGATCTGCTTTTCACGTTCAACCTGCTGGCTGGAATGATCGTGATCATGGTGGCGATCAAAACAACCAGGCCTTTGGAGTTTTCGTCGTTTCCGTCGGTCCTTCTGCTGGCCACCACGCTTCGCCTGGCCCTGAATGTAGCCTCGGCCCGGGTGGTCCTTGTGGAGGGGCATAAAGGAGCCGATTCTGCAGGAAAAGTCATTCAAGCTTTTGGTGAATTCGTGATTCACGGCAATTATCTGGTCGGGGTCATCATTTTCATGATCCTGATGATCATCAATTTCATCGTGATCACAAAGGGGGCGGGTCGTGTATCTGAGGTGACTGCACGATTTACCCTTGATGCGATGCCGGGAAAGCAAATGGCCATCGATGCCGATTTGAACTCGGGCGTGCTTACCCAGGAGGCAGCCAAGAAGCGGCGGGAGGAACTGGCGCAGGAAGCGGAATTCTTTGGATCAATGGACGGTGCTTCCAAGTTTGTCCGCGGAGACGCGATTGCGGGGCTATTGATCCTTGCGATAAATATTATCGGTGGACTCGGAATTGGCGTCGGCATGCATGGACTTCCATTTTCCGAGGCCATACGGATTTACACTTTATTGACCATAGGGGACGGCCTTGTCGCGCAAATACCGGCAATGTTCCTGTCCCTGGCCACCGCAATCATTGTTACAAGGGTTACAACCGCCCAGTCGATGACCGAACAAGCCGCCAGTCAGCTCGGAATGCCGGGTCCGCTATTTGTTTCCGCGGCAATTCTGGTGCTGTTTGGAATGATCCCAGGCATGCCCCACGTTGTTTTCATCGTGTTGGGTGTGCTTACGGCAGGTTTGGGCTACAAGATTCTGCGTCGCGAGCACATGGGCAGCACGGCCGGTGGTGTTGTCGAGCAGGCAATCGCGCCGGTGCAGAACAAGGAGCTCGACTGGGGCGACGTGGATCAGGTCGATCTCATCGGCTTGGATATTGGATATGGTCTGATTCCGTTGGTCAATCCTGAAACCGGAGGCCAATTGATGTCCCGGGTCAAAGGCGTGAGAAAGAAGCTATCCGCGGAGTTGGGATTTCTGGTTCCGCCGGTACGTATCCGCGATGCACTCAACCTCGACCCCGAGGCGTATCAGATCGTGTTGAAGGGTGTTGTTCGCGGAAGCGGCGAGATCAAGGTTGGGCGAGAGCTCGCGATTAGTCCCGGGAAAGTGTATGGAAAGCTGGAAGGCATTGCGACGAAAGAAGCGGCTTTCGGCATGGACGCCGTTTGGATTGAGTCGGCGCAAAAGGACTATGCGCGAACGCTGGGCTATACCGTGGTGGACTGCAGCACTGCGATTGCTACGCACCTCAACAAGGTATTGAGGGAAAACGCCGCCGAGTGCATGAGCATTGATGAGGCACAACAGCTGATAGACAAACTTGCGACATCCTCTCCAAAACTGGTCGAAGATGTTGTTCCCGGCAAGCTTTCTCTCGGTGTGATTGCGCGCGTTCTTCAGAACCTGCTCGCCGAAGAGGTTCCCATCAGGGATATGCGGTCCATCATGGAGGCCCTCTCGGAGGAAAGCGTTCGCACCCAGGATCCCAATCAATTGACCGCACTGGTCCGGCCGAAAATGGGGCGGATGATCGTGCAAAGCCTGGTCGGGCCCAGAGACACGCTGTCGGTTATGACTCTCGCCCCGTCACTTGAAAAGATGCTTCACGATGCGGTCGGCCAAAACGGCGGCGCGCAAGGAATTGTTCTGGAACCGGTATTCGCCGAGAGTCTCTTTAGTGCGCTAAGAAACAGTGCGATGACGGTGCAGGATCAGGGGCATGCGGCGGTTTTGGTGGTATCGCCGCCGATTCGTTCATGGATATCAAAAATGGCCAGATATCGGGTCGGGAATCTTGTCGTGCTGTCTTACTCTGAAATTCCTGATGACCAGGAAATAAAGGTAATTTTCAACGTTGAGCTAGAAGCGAAAAGCTAGGCGAAAGAGGAAATATGGAACTCAAACGTGTATTGGGGCAGGACAATCAGAGTGCCGCGGCCATAGCTGTGAATCTGTATGGAAAGGACGCTTTGATTGTCTCCAACGAACGCGTCAATGGCCGGGTCGAGCTCATTGTTGCCGTTGATCTGAACGGCATTGACGACCCCTTGCCACAAGATTCAGTTAAGGAACTGCCCGGCAACGATGCCGCTCCGCGCGTAAGCGTTGCGATTCCGGCGTCGAAAATTTTAAAAATATATTGAAGGAACGCTTCGTCGAACAGTCCATTCAACAATTGCCCGGGCCGGTTTCCGATACCAATGCGGAAGTGGCCAGCGACGGGGATGAACTGGCGAAGGCCAAGGACCTGGTTGAAATGTTGCGCCTTCAGTTCGCGGAGATACGGGAAGAACTGCGCGACTTCAGAAACAGCGGTGGGGCCAATCGCGGCGCCGAAGCCCGTGAGGAGCATCGGCCCATTGCACAGGCACTGACCGATGCCAATGTCCCCCACGCGCTGCGCACGAAAATTCTTGAAGAGATCAAGGGGGCGCGTGATTTGCCGAAGGCACTTGCCTCAACAGAGGCTTTTCTCATGCGGAGCATCCGCAGGGAAAAATGCCCTCCAAGGCTTGGTGGCATCCACGTGATATCGGGGCCTTCGGGAGCCGGCAAGAGCCTGATGATCGGCCGCCTGGCTGCATTGCATACAAAAGACGGGGTTTATTCCGCTGATGACGTCGCTATTTTGAGCTTTAAGGATCGCAGGCCGGGTGCTTGGAACCAGATTCAGCTGATTGGCGCACAGACCGGTGTTGAAACCTTTCGTGCGCACGATGAGGAGAGTCTCAAGAGCCTTTTGCAGGAACTGGGATGTCGCAAGCTCATTCTGATAGACACGCCGAGCCTTGGCTTTACGGATCACATTCAGGCAATTAAATCCTTGAATTCAAGCGTGCATTTCAATCTTCTTCTCCCGGCCGACGCATCTGTCGCGACAATCAGGCGATATCTGGCTGAATCGCCCAATTGGTACAGCCTGATGCTCAGCAAGGTTGATGAGAGCACGCAACCATGGCCCATGATTCAGGCGCTTACCGAGACAAAACTGCCGATTTCATACTCCGCAAAAAGTGCGTTATTGGACGGACTTTTCACCGAACCGAGCACTGACATTCTCGTGAGTCTTGCGATGCGGCATTTACCCATCCCCAGGGAGATTGCCAATATTCGTCAAAAGAGCGGTATTTCCAACGCGAAACCGTTGATTCAGAGCCTTAATTCGTAGAAAGAATTAAAATAACGAGTAGCAGCAGTAATAGTATAAAAACCAGAAACAGTGACACGAATTCATGAAAATTTCCCCCGTTTTTAGGACTCTCCATTGAGCATCGCACCCAGAATGACTCGCGTTATTGGTATCGCCAGTGGCAAAGGAGGGGTGGGAAAGACGACGATTGCCTCGAATCTTTCGGTATGCCTTGCCAAACAAGGTCATAAGGTCATGTTGTTTGACGCCGATATGGGACTGGCCAATGCACAACTGGCCTTGGGCTGTCGGACGGATTTCAATTTCAGTCATGTCCTTTCCGGTGAGAAAAGTCTTCGGGAAATAATCGTCACGACGCCACAGGGAGTGCGTCTTGTGCCGGGCGCTTCGGGGATTCAGCAACTGGCAAGTCTGGGTGAAATGGACGCGGCGGGAATAATCAATGCGTTCAGTGAAATGGACGAGGAGATCGACTACTTCATTGTGGATTCCGCAGCCGGAATTTCAGATTCCGTTATCGCATTCATGAAGGGGACGCAAAGACGATTCATTGTCATGCGTGACGAGCCTTCGTCGATTGCAGATGCTTACGGAATGATAAAGGTCCTTGCTCTGGAACACGAGTTGAATGAAATCTATCTGATTCCAAACATGGTGGACAGTCAAGCGGCCGGAGAAACGCTTTTCAGGCGCCTGGATGATGTATGCCAGCGCTTTCTTGGAATCACGATCGGATATCTGCATTCAATCACCAACGACGGGCATGTTCTGGATGCGATTCGAGCGTATCAATCTGTGGTCGAATTTGCTCCGGGTGGTGCCGCGGCGCGTGATTTCCGACAATTGGCGGGCGCTATCGAAAGGTTGAACCCGATCGAGGGTGCGGATGGTGGCATTCAATTCTTTTTCGAACGGCTATCAAGCAACCGGCATGCTCAATGAGCAAATCCCGCCTCTCAATGTACAAAGAGACCGGCCCGGATACCGATTCATATGTCATCAATCACCTCTCAATGGTCAAACGTGTCGCGCTGCACCTGCATGCGCGAACGCCCAGATTTATCGAAATGGACGACCTGCTTCAAGCCGGGATGCTCGGATTGGTTCAGGCGTCAAGAAGCTTTGATCCGAACAAGGGTTTTCCGTTTGAGGGATTTGCCTATTCGAGGGTAAAGGGGGCGATGTTTGACGAGATTCGTCGTCTCTCTTATTTGCCGCGCTCGGCGGTGGCCGTGAACAAGGTTCATTCGCTGTCCGTGCAGGAACTCTCTGCGGAATTGGGCCGGTTGCCCACGCAGGCCGAGCTTGCAGAATTCATGAACAAGGACATCGAAGAGCTTCAGCGGGAACGCGGTGAATCCGTCCGCTTTGAGACAACCTCCATTGAAACCCTGCCGGATTCAATCGAGAACATTGCCGCGCATGACAACATGAGGCCCGACGTCCAGGTCGAAGAGTCGCAATTCATGGAAGCCCTCCAAACGGCGATCGCCCAACTTCCTGAACGCGAGAAACTCATCATTTCCCTGTATTACGTGGACGAAATGAATCTGAAGGAAATCGGGAACATTGTGGGCGTGAGCGAGTCACGCGTCAGTCAGATTCTTTCCGCCACCGCAAAGAACCTGAGAAAGTCGCTTCAAGTCTGAGTGATTCCCGGAAATTGCATCGACAATAAATCTATGAGTTTCTGATTCCATGGTCAGGCTATTTAAATGGCCATTGTCGCCCTTGGTGGCGTGGTGCTTCATTTGGTTGCTGTTTGAATTGTTGTCCGGCTTTTTGCCTTTCAATATGGCGGCGGCGTTTTCCTGCCTTGCCGGAATTCTTGTCGGTGGCGTTGGATCGACACCGGCTCGAAGGGTTGCCCTGGCGGCGGGATTTCCTCTGTCTCTGGTGATTTTGCAATCGGTTCCCCTGCCGATGTGGCTTTGGGCATGCTGCCTGTTGTTTGGGCTGTTGCTATATCCGGTTCAATTCTGGAAAGATGCGCCGCTATTTCCGACTCCCTCCGGGGCTTTGGTCCGTTTATCTGAAGTGGCTGTGATTCCGGATCGTGCCTGCGTGCTTGATGCCGGGTGTGGATTGGGGGATGCCCTCATTGCGCTACGGCAGGCATATCCTCGCGCCCAATATTTCGGGGTCGAGGCCAGTTTTATGCTTGTCGGAATGGCATGGCTCAGATGTCCTTGGTCCAAAATCTGGCAAGGTGACATTTGGACCGAGCCATGGATGAGGTACGGCCTGGTCTACCTGTTTCAACGCCCCGAGACCATGTCACGTGCGGTGGACAAGGCAAGCCGGGAACTGATTCCGGGGGCATTCATGGTGAGCCTTGAGTTTGCGGCAAGCCAACTTGAGCCGTATGCGGTTCTTGCAAAGGGAACCGCCAGACCAGTGTGGATTTACAAACAACCCTTCATTTACGCCAAACCGTTGGTATCTAAATGATTATTTTTGCAGGATAAATACAGGGCTTTAAATCACCGGCACACGGTGTGTAGCACCGTTGGTCAGGGATGATTGCTAGCCGCCGGGTTGCATTGCCGCCAGTCCGTTGCCATCATTCCGGTTCGCGGTACATCAAGGTGATGCTGATACGTCTATTGCGCGGGTCGAGTCCGTCTTGCGGGTTGAAGGGTTCCTTGTCTGCCACCCCCTCAATTCGTGCAAAGCGGGCGTCATTGACGCCGCGTGTTCCCAATACCTGACGGGTTGTTTCTGCCCGTTCTGCGGATAGTGACCAATTATTGCGCTCAGGCCCCTTGTATGGAAGGCTGTCGGTGTGGCCCCTGACCTTGATTTTGTTAGGCATATCCATGATTGAACGGGCGATTTCCTGGATCAGGGCGAGTGCTTTGGGAGACAGCTTTGTTGTTCCGATAGAGAACATCGAGAAATCCGCTTTGTCGATGACTTCAATCCGGAGACCTTCCTTCTCCCTGACAAAATTGACTTGATCTTTCAGCTTTGACAGTTCTTTGTCCTGTGACAGGCTTTCATTGAGCTCTTTCTGCAGCTTTTCGAAATTTTCCTTATCCAACTCATTCGAAAGTCGCTTTTTTTCCTCTTCACTCGTCTCTGCGCTTTGTTCCTTGTCGCTGTCCTTGCTTCCAGTCGTATCTCTCGGTGTCAGGATCTGCAACAAGCCGGTCTGAGTCGCGGCTAGAGGCAATGCCGTTTCATCGATGATCGACTGGCCGCCCATGAGGCCGGTGGATCCTGATGTTTGATTAACGGAAATGACGCTCTTTGTCACTGCAGTTGGTTTGAAATAATCTGCAATGCTTTTTCGTTGTGAATCGTTTGTTGCTCCCAAAAGCCACATCAGCAGAAAAAAGGCCATCATTGCGGTCATCATGTCTGCCAGGGCAATCTTCCAGGCGCCGCCGTGAGCGCCAGCATGCCCTTCCTCAATGATCTTCTTGACAATTATCGGTGCTAATGGCCCGTTCTCCGGTTCGGCGGGAGGGGGCGCGGCGGCACCACCGGCATTCGCATTTTCCGGCGGAGCTTCAAGGGCCTTTTCGGGCGGGATTGCCTCAGCCATTATTTCCCTCTTAACCCGTCAAACACCTCGGAAAATGAAGGTTGATTTTCGTGCGAAATGGCCACTCTCGCGGCTTCAATGACCACCGGAATCGGATGTCCGTTCAGAGAACCCACCAGAATTTGTTTGACAACATGATAGATCTGGCCTTCGTCATTGATGATTTGTTTAAGACGATTGCCCAAGGGTTCCACCACGCCGTACGCGAGTAGCACGCCTAGAAATGTTCCGACCAGTGCGCCTCCGATCAGTGCGCCGAGCACCGCCGGGGGTTGGTCGATGCTACCCATTGTCTTAACAACCCCCAATACGCAGGCAACAATCCCCAGCGCCGGTAAGGAGCCGGCCAGCATGGCAAGATTATCCGCAGGGATCAGTGCATCATGATGGTGTGTTTTTATCGACAGGTTCATGATGTCTTCTATCGAATCCGCTTTCGGTGCGGGGGAGGAAACAACGAGAAGCCGGATGTTGTCCGTGATCAGGTGTACCAGAGCGTGGTCCTTCAGAATGCGCGGGTATTCGGCGAACAAGGCGCTGGCGTCCGGATTCTCAACGTGCGATTCGAGCGCAACCGCGCCCTCGGCCTTGAGCAGTTTCATCATTTTCGAAACGAGAAAAATGACATCCAGATAATCCTGCTTTTTGAATTTCGGACCCGCAAGAATTTTCCCGAAGCCGCCAAAGGTCGCCTTCACCACAGGCATGCTGTTGCCCGCGACCATTGCCGCTATGGCGGACCCCAAAATAATAATTGTCTCAGCCGGCGCTGCATGGAATATCGGTTGGAGGTCGCCCCCGTGGGCGGCAAATACGCCGAATACAATTGCAAAAACAAGAATGATTCCGACGACGCTTAACATTCGATTCTCCACTGCCCCGGTTCAAGGCGTTCGATTCCTGGCAGGTTTTTCATTCTGATGCGGGTGAAACCTCTTGCCGTGGCAGAGGTCCGATAATTGACTGCGTGGGTTATTGCCAGGTTCACTGATTGCCCTACATGAGGCGATGTTGTGTGGAGACCAGCCCCGGAACCATGATCCAGGCCTCGCGAATCTGAGTCATCAGTCCGCGAACCTCACGCAGCGCCTCCAGATCGTTTCTCAAATTGATATGCAGAAGGCGTCTTGTTACGTAGGCGTACAGTTCCCCCAAATTCTTGGCGATTTCCCCGCCTTTTTCATAATCAAGGGCGGCTTGAAGACCTATGACAATTCGTGACGCCCGTGTCAGGTGGAATGATTTTTCCGAGATGGCCTTTCTGTTGATGTGCCCTTCAGCGGATGTGAGGCTCTCCAGGAGGCCGTCCAAAAGCATCTGGATTAACGTGGTCCTGCTGGCGTCTGCGATTCCGCTTTCAGCTTGAACGTCGCTGTACGAGGAGGCTGCCCTGCTGCTAAGCATCATGGTTGTATCTCTTTTAATGGGTTCATCTTGCGAGAATAGTCGTCATAAGTTGCTTAATCTTTAGGCTCGAAGGCGCCAACCAAATATAAGTGTCGCATAATAAAATAACATATAAGGTATTGAAATTATATGACATATTGGTGTTAAAGAAGCCTTGAGCCACATATCCGGTTTGCCCTATGTTGTTGAATTGCTTTCTGCGTCGCCCGGCACTCTGGCTGGGGGGCTGGCACTTGTATTGACGTTCGTTTCTGAACCACGCTCGCTGTGGATGCCCGGAAGGATCAAATTGGAAATCATTTGATTTGGACTGATACCGAGGGTTGTAAAAATGCCGGTACATATGCGGTCGATGGACTCGGAGATTTCGATTAACCTGGCTTTATCGGCCCCCCCCCGATCCTGCCCCAGCTCATAAATGCTGCGAGATTCACCGGACGGAATCCAGGAGACTATTTGTCCGTTTGTGGTCTTGATTGATCGGTCCGACGCCGGCTGGATTTTGAGTCCTTGCCGCGCATCGAGCGTTCCTTCTTCAAAGACCTCCTGGATGTGCCGGATCAAAACGGGGCAATAGAGTTGACGCTGTTTTGTTAATTCGTCATTTTCTCCGGTCGCCGCCGATTGAGAAGCAAGCTGGTTCCACAGTTTCTCGCCTTCCAGACCCGAGAAACGTCGGTCTGTTGGCAATGAATGTCTATCTTCGGGTTCCTGGTTGCTGGTCTTTGCTGTCCGTTTGTCTATCGAATTTACGCGGTCGATAAGGTAAATGATCATTACAACAATGCCCATCAAGCCAAAGAATATGGCCAATAAAATCAAGGTACTCATAGGAGTCCATTTTGTCCGGGGTTAAGTATTCTGATTCGGCGCCTTGCGCATTGTTCTCAATATGGGATCTAGTTTTTCTGATTGGCCCAAGCGGTGAACTGGTTCGTCAAAGAGGTTTTTAGACTGTTCATTTGACCGACGATACTGTCCATCGCGGAGAACTGCATCGTGTACTGGTCCAACAGGCTTTGCATGCGGGTCTCAAGTTCGGTTTGCTGTTTGTTGTATTCCGTTATTTTGCTGGTTGCAGATTGGCTGGCGGTCATAATCAGACCGGCGGAATCTGTCAGGCTGTTCAATTTACTTACGGCATCTCCCGCGATTCCCCGAGAACCGGGCAGGATTGCCGTGGAATTCTGCTGGTTGGCACTCAGCATCTGTACGACGCCGGAAAAATTGGTATTCAAGGCTTTATCCAGCACGTTTGAATCCAGGGCCAGCGTGCCATCGCGCTGGATGGTCACACCCATGTCCCTCAGTGCTGTAGCTCCCGACCCCGGCGACGTTGAATTCGAGGTGACCATGTCATTGATGTTGTATCCGATTTGCCGCACCAGGGAATCGTTGACCAGTGTCGCCCCCGTTCCTGGAACGGTGGATTGGCTGTCCGAAACGTTTTTCAGAAGGCTTTTGGTGCTGTTAAAGGCATCAACCAGTGCCTGAACGCTGCTTTTTATCGAGGTCGTGTCCCGGGCTAAATTGAAATGACCGGCGATACTATTGGCCGAGGTTCCATCGGTGCTTGTCGGGGCAAGAAGATTCAATGTCACACCCGGAATTGCGTCACTGATGGAGTTGGAGCTACGCGAAATTTCTATGCCGTCGACCGAAAGCTTTGCGTCTCGGGCGGTTTGAACGGAGGTTGAAAAGTCAAGCGTGGCGCCACCAGGCTCTCCGGTGGCGGAGGTGCTGATGGAAAATGCCGAGTTCAAACCGGTTGCCGATGAAGTCAAATTGATTTTGTAGGGGGCTGTTGGGTCCCCGGTATTTATGATCTGCGCATTCACCCCGGCATTGGCGTTGTTAATCGCTTTAATGATGTCATTGGGCGTGGGTCCCGTCGAGTTCGTCCCTTTGACAGTCAGGTTGGTGGTTTTTCCAGGAACGCCCACCTGCAAAGCAAGTGAGATGGGCGCGCCACCATTGAGTCCGACGTCGCCGCTTGAAAAACCGGCGGAAAGACTGCTTTGGCCCGATGCCAGTTTCAGTATGCTGAGCGAATGCGAGCCGGGCGCGGCGGTTGCATCTGTTGTCAGATCAAAATAACCGGCGGCATCCGTCTGGGTCGTTAAAGTGTTGAATTTACTTTTGTCCTGAAGCGCGGCAAAACTGTTTTTCAATGTCAGCAATGAAGACATAACGACCCCATACCCTGAAATCCGCGCTTCCGAGGTTTGAATTCGTTTGTCGATCAATGCTTTTTGTGGTGCGCGCTCGGCATCGACCAGGCTTTGAGCCAGCGAGCTTACATTGACGCCCGATCCGGCCCCAAGTGCCTCTATTAACGACGCGCCCGGTTTCGATGTGGGTGTAGTCGTCGCCTGCGGCTGGACTGTGGCGGTGCTCGTTGGCGAGGTGGTCGATGAGATTGTCATGTCGATGATCCTTTTTCCGCTTTTAGATGCCTCTTTCCGCTTCTTGAGCACAAAGAGTCGGTCATACGGATTCTTTCTTTAATCTTTGATAGAAAAATCAATTGTCATGCCGGGTTGTGCGGGGCGACGTTTTCGGGGCCGTTCGTGACCTACTTGAGGTAATTAAAAAGATTTAAGTCCGCGGTTTTTGCGAAGCTACTCTGTATCGCCTGCAGACCCAGCATCTCCTTCTGCAGGTCGGTGGCTGTTTTTGTGTAGTCGCTGTCCGCCAGGGACGACAGAGTCGTCTGTAATTGCAGTTTTGTTTCTGCCACCAGGCTTTTTTGATTGTCCACAAGGTTTAAATCCGCACCGATTTGTGACTCTGCATGGGTGAGTCCGGCGCTGGTCTGGTCTAACTCGCCAAGACCCCGCTGGATGCCCGACTGGTCGGAATTGCGTACCGAGGCCACCAAGTCGTCGATTACACGGAAAAACCCCACTTTGACGTCCTGGCCATTGCTTTGCCTCAGTACGCCTGTGAAGACTTCGTTTCCGGGCCGATTGGCCTTCATCTCCCGTTGATCGCCGATGAATACTTTTATGGTGCTTTGATCGCCCACGTATTCCGGCGCATTGCTATTAGAGCCGGCAAATGGTTGTTGTCCGGTTTTTGTGCCGGAAAACAAATAGTTTCCGTTAATGTCCTGAGTGCTTGCGATGGAAATCAGTCCATCCCTGAGACTGGACATTTCCACGGCGATGTTGGAGCGATCCGCCGCGCTTAGTGTCCCGTTTGCAGCCTGGATTGCCAGCTCTTTCATTCGCGTCATCGAGTCATTGGCACTCTTGATGGTGGTTTCCTGGGATTGCAGGCGGTCTCCAACCGTATTCAACGTGCTCGTATAACTGTCCTGACGCGCAATCGACGAGTTCAGCCTTCCAATGGCGGTGGTTTTCACGGCATCATCGCTGGGCTTTGTCAGTTGCTGCCCGGTGGACAGCTGCATCTGTGTTTTAGAGATGCTCGTCTGCAGATCGCCCATCTGGGTGACTGCCTGATTGAAATAGTAGCTGGTGGAGATGCTCATGATGGGATCCGCATTATCTGAGTTGAATTATTGAATCGAACATCTGACTTGCTATCTGCATGGTTTTTGCAGCCGCTTGATAGGCTTGCTGAAAGCGAATGAGGTCAGCCGCCTCGTTGTCAAGATTCACGCCGGAGACCTTGTCGCGTGCTTCGACGGCTTGCTGATTGACCACCGTCATTGCCTGCTGGGCTATCTGCGCCTGATTTGAAATATTGCCAACATCGGTGACTACGTCGTTATATCCTTCCCTGATCGTCTTTCCCGCCGGGAGCAGTTTCTTGCTTTCCAGTGCGGTCATGTTCAGCATGTTTTCGTTGTTGCCGACGCCGTCCTGGTTGCCGTCCAGAGTGAATTTATCGCCCCTCTGCGGGGAGGTGCTCAAATGCAGGGAAAGGCTTCCATAGCGGATGGGCGTGCTCGAGTCATAAATGCGGGAAGCCAACTCCTGTCCGGTGGTCGCATCTGTTATGGAATAGGAGTCGGGTGTCGTGAAGGTGACCGTGAGTCGCTGGGCCCGCTGTGCTTGGAGCGCGTCGAGGGTTCCCGTCCGGTATCCCGCCGAGATACTTCCACTGCCAACGCCGGTTTGGAAAACAAGCAGGTCTTCGGGAACTTGTCCGTTGATGTGGATTCCCGCAGTGAAGCCCAACTTTGCCAGATCGGCGGAACTGCCTGCTGTTCCCATGCCAAACCGGATTTCTTTCGCACTTTTTAAGACCAACCGATTATCGCCATCGACGCTTGCAACCACGTCCGAATTTGCGGGAACCTGACCGTTGATCCAATCGGCAATATTCTGGGTGCTGAGAGTGCCGCTGGAGGGCACATTCAAGGCGCCAAGAGCCGTGCCGTTCAATGTCAACGCGTTCGTATTTATAAAGGCGGCATCCGCCGGCAAATGCGGGTTAAGCGCGGGAGTGCTGCTGGCCACGAGTATTGCAGAGGGGTCCCGAAGATCAACCAGGTTGTTTGCCTTGAAAAAGGCCGGATTACCACCGGGTTGGGCAACGGCACCATAAAACAAGTCCAGCCCCCGATATGAGGCAGCGCCCGATTGGTTCAGATAGGCAGCGGAATAACCGGCACCGGACATGAATCCGTTGTGCTTGCTAATGACCGATTCCCTTTGTGTTTCGCTAAGGACGGGTCCAAGCAGCTGCCTTCCATCCCTGGTGAAAACCTGCAAATCAACGTTTCCCTGGGGTAATTCGTTGTATTGAATGGCCGGGTCACTGTATCCGCGCGGGATGGTAGCTATGGATTGGAACGGGGCGGTCGGAGTGGATTGAAACTGGACGGCTTCGTTGTCGTTGTAGGCCTGACTAAAAATGCTGTTTATAGAAGCGGGCCCGCCGGTGGGGGTGGGGAGGGGGCTGTATGTCACCGTTGCCGCGCTATTCCCCGTATTGTCAGAACCTGCAGTCACCCTGAAAAGAGCGCCGGCCGCCACCGCATTGGGGTCGGATTGTGTCATCTGGATGCTGCTTGCCGGCCTTTGATAAGCGTTCAAGGTCAGGGATACGGCCTGCGTGGGTGTGCCGGACAATTTCAGCTTGATGCCGTTGATTGTCAGCTCTGTCGCGCCTTTTGCCCCAATGACTTTTTCGTTGCTAACGGAATCGGTTGCCGTCCAGATGCGGCTAATGGCATCGTAGCCGAGAGACAAATTGTGGTTTCTGGTGGCTGTTGCATCAACCAACAGGGTGTCGACGCTGACACCTGGATTGTTTTGTGGTGAATCCAGCTGAAAAGAGGGGGGGATTGTATAGAGGGCTTGTCCGATATTTCCATTGCCGTCTATGCCCGAGGTCTGGATCGCGTTGACTTCCGTGGCGAATACCTGGGCAAGTGTGTCCAGGCGCGATTGAGTGGGTTCCAGTGATTGTTGCCGGAACGCAATCAAACCTGACAGGGTGCCGCCTTCAAGATTGCTCACTGTCTGAGGCTTGCCATAGGGATCGATGACAATATCGACCTTACCAGCGGCGTTGTCACTGAACTGGGCCCCAACCATTTGCCTGTCGGTTCCGTTCAGGAAAACCGACTGATTGACGGAGCTGCCCAGGGCGACGGTCACCTCGCCGTTACTGCTGAAGCCGGCGCTGATCCGCGTCAATTTGGAAAGTTCTGTAAGCAGTTGGTCGCGTTGATCAAGGAGAACCGGTGATTGACCGGCTGTTTTGCTGTTCTGACGCAGTTGCGCGTTCACCGTGACCAGTTGAGCCGCGATGGTGTTGATCTGACCAAGGCTTGATTGAATGGATTCCCGCGTGTCTGTTTCAACGCTTTGCAGTTGTCCCGAAATCTCCCGGAAGGTGGCTGCGACGCCGTCAGCGCCGCTCATGAACTGGGTGCGCATGTCGCTGGACGCGGGTGAGGCGGAAACCGCGCGTGCGGACGAGAAAAAATGATCCAGTGCCGTGGTCAGACTGGATTTTGCACTGCCCATGACATCCACGATCCGGTTTGAATATTGAACCAGTGGCTCCTGGGTATTCAGCGCGCTAAAACTGCTGCGAAGACTCGATGCGGCAAAATCACTGTAGGCGCGTTTGACTCCATCTACGACGACACCCGTCCCCAAATAGATGTTGGCCCGGTTTTCCGGCGTGCTTGGGGAAAGTGTGACTTCCTCGCGGCTATAGCCATTGGTGTTCAGGTTCGCAATGTTATTGCTTACCGTACCGAGTGCTTTTTGATAAGCGGCTATTGCGGAGCCGCCAATGCTGAGGATGTCACTCATTGGAGTCTAGGGGTTATTCTTTTGCGTCTTGAACCGGTTCCACCGTATCCGGTGTCGACCGATTGAGTGAATAGGCGCCCTCATGCGGCCTGGAAATCGACAGAACACGATCCGGCTTTTGCAGCGATACGGGTTCTTGGGTCTTGATCAGCGGGAATCCGGGTGGCGGGGTGGTTTTTCCGTCGTTTTTATCGAGGCGGGTTTCCGAATCGACGCGCGCCTGTTTGAAGCGCTCTAGGGATGTGGTCAGCATGTCGCCAATACCCAATGCGCCACGTTTTGCCATTTGCGTGGAAATTTCCTTGTCACACAGGTCCTGGTAGCTATCCATGGCGTCGGATTGTAGAAATTCGCTCTTGGGGGTTGCGTCGCGCATTGACTTCATCATCATCTGGATGAACATTGCCTCGAACTGCTGGCCTGTTTCGCGTGCTGCAGAGGTTTCGTCCACGTGTGCTTTGCCGCGCAGCCGACCCAATCCCGAAAAGTCCAGGTAGGAGGTGGGGCTTTGTATGGATTCATTCATCACAAGACCACCAGTTCGGCGCGCAGACTTCCCGCTCGCTTCAGTGCTTCGAGAATTGCAATCATTCCTGACGGGGTTGCCCCGATCTGATTGACCGCATCGACGATATCCCTCAGTTCGACACCGGGTTGAAACAGAAACATGGGCTTTTTCTCCTCGGAGACGGCGACATCGGCGTTTGTGACCGCCTTGGTTACGGCCCCCGTCCCCGCAAATGGGGCCGGCTGGCTGACTTCATTCGTTGCCGATACCTTGACGGTTATGCCGCCGTGGCTGACGGCCGCCGCGGTTACGCGGACATTTCGCGTAATGACGACGGTGCCTGTGCGCGAATTGATGACCACCCGGGCTGCTTCCTCCCCGGGTGTTACGGAGAGATTCTCGACCATGCTCATGAAGGCGACCCGCTGCCCGATATCCTGTGGCACGGTCAATGCAACGGAGATGCCATCAATGGCCTTGGCGACGCCTGCCCCGAATTTGTCGTTGACCGCGCCGACTATGGCGTTTGCGGTGGTGAAGTCAGCGCTGCGGGTGTTCAGAATCACCACGTCGGATTTGTCAAAAGCAGTGTCCACGGCTCTTTCAATCAGCGCACCGTTGGGAATTCTCCCCGCCGTCGTGATCCCGGTTGATACGCTTGAGCCGGCTGAGCTGACGTCCACCGCCATCAGAGTCAGGGAACCTTGCGCCAGAGCGTAGATGGTTCCATCGACACCGCGAAGGCGGGTCATGATCAAGCTGCCACCGCGAAGGTTGGTGGCTTTTCCTATGGCAGCAACGTTGACATCAATGGTCTGTCCGGGCTTCGCAAACGGGGGGAGTTCAGCGGTAACCATGACCGCGGCGGTGTTCTTGATGTCCACGGAGTCTTTTGCCTTGACCCCGGCATCAAAATCGGAGAGGGATCCGTCCACACTGACTCCCAGCTGGTTCAACATGGACCGCATGCTTTGACCGGTAAAGGTCAGATCGGCTCCATCGCCGGTTCCCGGAAGGCCGACAACCAGGCCGTATCCGATCAACTGGTTTGCCCGTACGGTTGCAATGGACGTCAGGTCCTTGATTCGATCGGCCAGCGCGGGCTGAATCGAGGCAAGGCAGAAAAAACCAGCTGCAAGAATGCGTTTCATGGATGTCCTTAGAAAGGCCAGAAGCGATAAAGCGCCCGGGTTCCCCAGCCTTGCTGCGTAGCGTTGGCCAGGTCGCCGGTGCCCTTGTAGGTGAACTGGGCATTTGCGATCCGTTTTGACAGTACGGACCCGTAAGGGGTGACGTCTGCCGGCCTTACGATTCCCGAGACTTGAATGATTTCACTGCCTTCACTCAGCGTCAGTTGTTTCTCCCCGCGAATCACCAGATTGCCGTTGGACATCACATCGGCCACGCTCACCGAAATGGATCCGGAGAGTTTTCCGGATTGGTTGTGGTCTCCGGTTCCACCGCTCAGGATGTCCACGCTGCCGGCATTAATCTGCGCGGCGGCTGAGCCGATGCCAACGCCCAAAGGCAGCCCACTTTTCCCGATTGCATTGGAGAGGCCGGCTTGAATCGATGGAAATGCGTCGTTTGAGGACTTTCGTTCGGTGGTGGTGTTTTGTTTTCTCGCACCCACCGTGGCCTCGTCCAGCAACACCGTCAATATGTCGCCGATCTGGTAAGTCTTGGTGACACCAAACAGATTGTCCCCCTGGCCATCCACAAACAGGGAGCCGGTGGACACCCGTGACACAGGCCTTGCAACCGGAAACACCGGGGCAAACTGCGCGGTGGGTATGACTTCTGCGGTGGTAGCACATCCTGTAAGGAAAATGCTGCAGGCAAGAACGGGTGAAATATGCAACTTCATGATTTTTATCTTGTTCAATGAATGGCTGGTTTATTAGAGGTTGTTGTTCACGAATTTCAGCATATCGTCCGAGGCCGCGATGGCTTTTGAATTGACCTCATAGGCACGCTGCGTTTCAATCATGTTGACCATTTCCTCGACGACATTGACGTTCGAGGCTTCAAGGGAGCCCTGCACGATGACGCCCGCGCCCACGGTGCCCGGTTTCAGTTGCTGCACCTGCCCGCTTGCGTTGGTTGCCCCCATCAGGTTCTGGCCCAATGAAGACAGACCGGCGGGATTCGCAAAACGGGCCAGTGTCAAATTGCCAAGGACGGTCGTGGTGGTGGTCCCCGACAGTGCCGCGGATACGGTTCCATCGGTCCCGACCGTAATGCTTTGGGCCGTGGGCGGAATGGTCAATGCGGGCTGGAGCAGGGCGCCGTTGGCGGTAACGACTTGTCCGGTGGGCGACACTTTGAAACTGCCATCCCTGGTGTAGGCAAGCGATCCGTCCGGTTGCAAGACCTGAAAAAAACCATCTCCGCTGACTGCGAGGTCCAGGGCATTCTGGGTGGTAATCAT
>CAIUKQ010000291.1 GCA_903899705.1 uncultured beta proteobacterium | reverse complement strand
CGGATCGGATCGTACGGTGTGTTCTTCGCGAGGTGCGGCCGCATGGTGATCGCGCTCGCGGTGGCGAGCAGCAGCGTATAGCCGTCGGGTGCGGCCTTGGCCACCATCTCCGCGCCCACCGCGCCGCCCGCGCCGGACTGCACTTCCATGACCATGGGCTGGCCGGTGGTCTCAAGCCAGCGCTGCGAGGCGACACGCACCACCACTTCGGCACCCCCTTACACCGACATCACCAGCCGGATGGGTTTGACGGGGTAGGACTGCGCAATCGCGGCAGACGGCAGAGTTATCGATAACAACAAAACGATGCGGCTTGCAATCGTCACGCGATCTTGGATGTTCATGAAATCCTCAATAGAAAATAGCGGCTGTCGCGCGCCGATTTTAGTGCAAGCACCGGATATCGATTTCAAAGCCGGGAACCTGCCAATGCCATCCTGCTCCTGCTGGCATGTCGGGCATCGAATGCTCAGGTGTCGTAATGGGGAAATCCCGAATGGCGATCCTCGGCGTCCAGCAGTCGCAGCATCGCAGGCCACTCCAGTATCCCGTAAGGCCGACGCGTTCCCGGCTGGTAGAGGTGCGCGGTTTTCTCCAGCACCTCCTGCGTCGGAATGACAAGTTCGGTGCGCGCGGCCATTGCATCGACCTGCGCGCGGCAGGCGAGCTCCAGCTGGTACATGGTGTTGAATGCCTGCTGAATGGTGGCGCCGCAGGTCAGAAGACCGTGCGAGCGCAATACCATGGCATCGTGCGACCCAAGGTTTTTCACCAAACGCTCGCGCTCCGACAGATCGATGGCCGGACCCTCATAGTCGTGATAACCAATGTGGCCGCTGAAGCGAATGCCCGTTTGCGTGAGCGGCAGCAGGCCGCATTGCATGGACGCCACCGCCATTCCGGCGCGCGTGTGCGTGTGGATGATGCATCGCACATCGGGTCGCGCCGCATGGATGGCCCCATGGATCACGAAACCCGAGCGATTGATCCCGTAGTCCGTATCCGGCTTCCACAGTATTTCGCCCTCGCGATCAATCTTTACCAGGCTCGACGCGGTAATTTCCTTGTAGGTCAATCCGTACAGGTTGATCAGAAGGTGGTCGTCGGTGCCGGGAATGCGCGCCGTGATGTGGTTGTAGATGAGGTCGGTCATGCCATAGCGCTCAACCAGCCGGTAGCACGCGGCCAGCTCGACGCGTGTTGCCCACTCCTCGGGGCTGACCTGGTCGCAAACGCAGGGAAAGGCGGTCGAATAATTCAGGCGGGCAGCGTCGTTCATCATGTTGGCAGCGCATGCATTTCGCAAACGGGAGCTCACATCTTACGCCGGCGGCGTTGGGCGTATGATTTCCCGGGAGTCAAAAAATTCCGGGAGATGGAAATGATGCGCGTGATGTTGACGATGGTCGCCACAATGATTGCGGCACTCCTTTCAGCCGCGGCCGTTGCACAGCAGTCTTATCCATCCAAACCGGTACGCCTCATCATCCCTTTCCCGCCCGGCGGCAGCAACGACGTGGTCGGGCGCATGTTCGGCCAGCAGCTGAGCGATCGTCTGGGGCAATCGGTGGTGATCGAGAATCGCGGCGGGGCCGGCGGCACCATCGGCACCGATGCGGCGGCAAAGGCGCCCGCCGATGGCTACACCCTGTTGCTGGTATCGATTGCGTATTCCTTCAGTCCCGCCATGTACAAGGCACTGCCCTATGACCCGGCAAAGGCCTTCACACCCGTCGCCCCGATAGGCGCAGGCCCCGCCGTGCTGGTCGTGCATCCCGAGGTGCCGATCAAAACAGTCAAGGATCTGATTGTCTTTGCCCAGGCCAAGCCGGACGCGCTGCGCATCGCCTCGGCGGGCATCGGGAGTTTCCAGCACCTGGCCGGCGAACTGTTCCGCCTGCAGGGCAAGGCTCAAATGCTCCACATCCCGTACAAGGGCGGAGGACCGGCCATGACCGATGTGCTTGGCGGACATGCGGAGGTCATGATGGGCTCGCTCATACAGACCATCCAGCATGTGCGCACCGGGAAGCTGCGCGCGCTGGGCGTCACCGGGCTCAAACGCAACCAGGCCCTGCCCGAGGTGCCAACCATCGCCGAGGCGGCGCTGCCCGATTACGACGCCACCAACTGGTGGGGCGTGGTGGCGCCCACCGGAACGGCACAGGCCATTGTCGCGCGCCTGCATGGCGACATCACCGCCATCGTATCCTCGCCGGAGACGCGCAAGCGCCTGGAAACCGAAGGGGCCGAACCGCTGCAGATGTCCTCGCCCGATTTCGGCCGGTTCATCCAGTCAGAAACCACGAAATGGTCGCGCGTGGTGATTGAGGCGGGAATGAAGGGGGAGTAGGCGGGCCTTACTCGTTGGGTTTGATGCCCGCGCCCTTGACAATCTTTCCGACGAGATCAATCTCGCGCCGGATCTGCGCCGCAAATGCGGCGGGCGATTCATTGGTCATCACCTCGAAATGCTGCTGCTCCGACAGCCGGGTGCGCACCGCCTGGGCGTTGAGGGCCTTCACCACATCGGCGTGAACCCGCGTCAGCAGCGGCGCGGACATGTTGGCCGGGCCGAACAGTCCGGTCCAGGTCGGGGGCGTCTCGAATCCAGACACCACCTCTCCAACCGTCGGCACATCCTGCAGGGCCTTGAAGCGCTGGCCGCGCACCACCGCCAGTGCTTTGACCTTGCCCGCCTTCACCGCGGGGACTACAAGTCCTGAAATAGCGAAGGTGGTATTGAGCTGCCCGGCGATGGTGTCCTGCAATGCCTGCGCCGAAGCCTTGTAGGGAACATGTATCATGGGTCACACCCGCGATCAGGCATCTTGTCGGATTGCAGCGATGCGCGCAACCCTGGCCGGCATCAGCCGTGCCTCATGATAGGCTGCGCGTCATGAATTTCCTCACCACCAGCGACGGCGTCAGGCTGTGCTATTTCATTGACGACTTCACCGACCCCTGGAAGCCGGCGCAAACAGCCATCCTCCTGCATGCGGGCATGGGCAGTTCCGCGCGCTGGTACGCGATGGCGCCCGCCATTGCGCGGCACTATCGAACCGTGCGCCTCGACCTGCGCGGACACGGCAGCTCACAGGTGCCGCCTGTTGATCTGGAACTGTCACTTGCGCGCCTGACGCAGGACGTTCGCGAACTCATGGACCACTTGGGAATCGCGAACGCGCATTTCATCTGCAATGCCACCGGCGGTTACCTCGGGCAACATCTTGCGGCAACCTCGCCTGAACGCGTGAAAAGTCTCGCCCTCTTTTCGTCCACACCCGGTCAGAAGTTCAGCGGCTCCTCTGCCTGGATCGAAAAGATTGAACGTGACGGCCTGCGTGCGTTCCTCGATGCCGTGGTGGGCGACCGCCTTCCGCTGGACCTCGTCGACCCGGGCTATGCGCGCTGGTATGTGGAGGAAACCGCGAAGAACGACACGCCCTACATCCTTCGACTGCTGCGACTGCTCGCGACGCTGGACCTCAGCGCTTCGCTGTCCGACATACGCTGCCCGACGCTGGTGGTGGTGCCTGGCGCAAGGAACACGCCGGGAGGCCCCTATTCAGTCATGGCCGCAAAGATTCCCGATGTCAGCATGATTTATCACGAAGGCGATCCGCAAAGCCTGTGCGATGCATTTCCGGACCGCAGCGCGTCCGAAGCGCTGGCGTTTCTTGCGTCGCTGTCAAAGAAAACATGAAAGACATCCTTGATCTGATGGCCATGGTGGCGCAGTCAGAGGAGGACGGCCCCATCATCAAACACCGCGACAACTGGATTCTGAAGCCCGTGGATTTTTCGCCGTTGAAGTAGCGGCCCTATTCCGGCACGAACTTCACGGCCTTGGCCAGCGCCTCCGCACCGGCGCGATCCGCCTTCAGGAAAGCCGCAAATTCCTCCACCGGCCTCCCCGCAGGCGCCTCCGGTTCCAGCCCCACCACGGACATGAATCTGTCGCGAAATTCCGCAGTGCCCATCATCTTCGCGACCTCGGTGTTGACGCGCTGGATCACCGCCGCCGGGGTTCCCGCGGGCGCGAAGAATCCGGTCCAGTTGCCGATCTGCAGTCCAATGCCCACATCCTTGAACGAAGGCACGCCGGGCAGGAAAGGCGACGGCCCTTCACCGATCACCGCGAGCACGCGGATCTTGCCGGCCCGGGACATCTCCCGGGTGTTGCCGGTGCTGTAGATCGCTATCTGCGTTTCACCGGCCACCATCGAGGAGAAGGCCTGGCCGGCGGTCTTGTAGGGCACATTGAGGAATTCAAGGCCGCGCGTGCTCTTCAACCAATCCAGATAAAGATGACTGTTGCTGGTGGGACCATAGGTTGCCCAGTTGAGCGCGCCGGGTTTTGCTTTTGCCAGATCGAACAACTGCTGCGCGCTGGCGGCAGGCACCGCGGCGTTGACCGACAAGGCGCTACGCAGCGACCCCAGGTGAACGATGGGAACAAAATCCTTCACCGGGTCATAGGGCAGTTTGGCGACCATCACCGGATTCTGCGAAATCGCCTGGGCATTGAATCCGCAGATCGAGTAGCCATCCGGTGTCGCGCGCAGGCAGGTCTCGGCACCGAGTATGCCGTTGGCTCCGGCACGGTTCTCGACCACGAATGGCTGGTTGAAGGTGAGGGACAGCATCTGGCTCGCACCGCGGGTGACGATGTCGGTGGGACCACCCACCGGCGCCTGCACGATCACGCGCACCGGTTTCGTTGGCCAGGACTGAGAGGCAACGCTCGACGCGAGTACAGCGGCCGTCACCGCGATCAGTACGCGCGCGACCTGAACAATGGATGGCATGGCAGGTAGTTCCCGTAGAAGTACAGCCGGAAGAGGCTGAAAAGCCTCTTCCGGAATTGTTAATATTTTCTTAAAAATCAGATACTTGTAATCATCAAAGATCGGCCAGCACCCTGGCCATCAACCCGAGCGCCGTCGCCGCGAATGCCTGCATGTTCGCCGCACGATCGCCATGGCCGGTTTCCACGATCAGTGATTGTTCCTTCGGACCGACCACGGCCACGCAAGTGCGCCCGGCATTGAAGCCGTAGCGGCTGCCGGTCGGCCCTGCCGTTCCGGTCTCGGCCAGCCCCCAGTTTGCCGACAGGCGCGTGCGTGCCGCTCGGGCCAGCAGCAGGGCATAGGCTTCTGTCGAAGGCGTAATACCTTTGAGATCGGCCGCCTGCACCTGCAGGAAGGCTTCCCGCGCCTGATAGGTATAGGCGACCGCGCCGCCCAGAAAAAATGCCGAAGCGCCCGGCACCGCGAGAAGCGCCGCAGAAATCAATCCGCCTGCCGAGGACTCCGCCACGGCAAGGGTCTCCTTGCGAAGAATCAATATTTCCGCGATCGTTTGGGCGTGCGCGGACAATGCATTCACGTCGCTCATTCCGGCACCCATCCCACTTCCTTCGTCATTTTTTCCCAACGCGCCCGTTCGCTCCGGAGGTATTCCGCCGTGGATTCGGGCGTGCCGGCGCCGGCGGTCATCTTCAATCCCACGGCGAGCAGCCGCTTTATGATCTCCGGGTCCTTTACGTAGGCCTCGCCTTCGCGATTGAGGCGGCGAACGATGTCACTCTGCATTCCCGCCGGACCCATCAGGTAATACTGGCCGTCGACCACGATGCCGGGCAGCGTCTCGTTCACGGTGGCCATGTCCTCGAATCCCGGAAAGCGCGCCGCGGAGGCCACGGCAATGCGGCGCATCTTCCCCGCCTTGACCAGCGCATCGGTGGCCGCCATGGATGCGATCATGAATTGCGTGCGGCCGGAGAGCGCATCCTGAATGCTTTGCGCACCGGCCTTGTAGCGCACTTCAACCATGTCAACGCCGGCGCGTTTGGCGATCAAAAGTCCAATCAACCGGTGTGGCGAGCCTTCAATGCCGTAGGCAATCTTTCCGGGCTGCGCCTTCGCCAGCGAAATGATTTCACCCAGCGACTTGAAGGGTTGGTCGGTGCTTGCGGCCAGCATGAAAGGCACCACCTCGATGAGGTTGGCGATCGCCGTGAAGTCCTTGTTGATGTCGTAGGGGACATTTTTGAAAAACAAATTGGCGCTCACCACCGTGGCCGACCCCGCGAACAGCAGCGTGTACCCGTCCGGCGCCGCCCGCGCCACCGCCTGGCCGCCGATGAGCCCCGCCGCGCCGGCGATATTTTCCACCACCACCGCCTGCCCGAGTGAACGCTGCACGCGTTCGCCGAATAATCTCGCGGCCACATCGCCGCTGGTGCCCGCGCTCGCGGCCTGTATCAATTTGATCGGCCTTGCCGGCCAACTCTGCGACTGCGCGCCCAAGGGCACGGCCAACGCAGCCGATGCCAGAACGGCCACTGCAAACAATTTCATGTTCATTCCTTCAGAAAAATTCAAACCCATCCACGAAAAACAGGACTGGGCAAACCATAACCGGTCAGGCGGTCGCGTGCGCCCTTGCCGCGTTCTCTCCCGCCAGGCGGCCCGACATGAGCGCAATGCCGGCTCCGCTGCTGGCACCTGCATGATAGCTGCCCTGGTAGGTCGTGATCCCATTCATCTCGAAGGGTTTGCCATAGGCCCAGTTGAGCACCGTGCCCGCAGCAAAAAGGCCGGGTATCAGCGAACCGTCGGCCTTCTGCACCTGGCAGGTCCTGCCATCGACCACGAGACCGCCCAGCGTATGGTTCATCGCCGGTCGCACCGGATGGAATCCGTGGAACGGCGGCGTGTCAATCGGCACGGCCAGATGCGACTTCGGCACGTTGGGCCCGCTTGCCCTGCCACCGGTGATGCTCGCATTGAATTCGCGAACCAGTTTTTCAAGCCGGTCCGGTTCGAGATGCATGTTGCGCGCCAGTTCAGCAATCGTTGCACCGGTTTTTATCAGCTGCTCTCGGCGCGGATATTTTTCATATTCCCGCGCGAACTTCGCACGCGCCTTGTCATCGAACACCAGGCCCGCGCTGGCGCCGGGCTGGAAGGCGATTGCGTTGGCGATGGTGTCGCTGTCGGCCACGCCCTCGTCGATGAAGCGCTCATAGCGCTGGTTGAAATAGATGCCCATCGGGTAGATATGCAGCAGGTAGCGCGAGGGCCCCTGGCCGAAGTAGATGTCGGTGGTGCGGATGTGGCACACGCCCAGGTGGCGCGTTTTCGCGCCCAGCGTCTGGGCCATCACCAGACCATCGCCGGTATTGTCGGGACTGCCCACCATGGTGACATCCTGCGTCAACGTCGCCCCCACATGCTTCATCAGCAGTTCCTGGCTGCCCTGGAATCCGCCGGTCGCGAGAACCACGGCACCCGCCTCAATATCCATGGTTTCGCCCTCGCAGTGCGCGCGAACGCCGCGCACCGCGCCACCCGCGCCGGTCAGCAGTTCGATGGCGCGTGTGTGGAACTTCATGCGCACATTGCGTTCTTCGGCCGCAGCAAACAATCGCTTCGACAGACCGATGCCCAGTCCCTTGACCGTGCGCCCGCTCTCGTCATAGGGCATCTTCAGTTCGTCGCGCAGCCAGCAGCAATCCCCGAACACGCGCTCACAGTAGGTCCGCAGGAGCCGGGTGTCCACCTCGCCCCAACCCAGGCGCATGTGGCGATCAATCAGGATGTCGATCGGATCGCGCCCGGCGTCCAGTTGCCCCGGACCATCGAGCAGGTGTTCCACCAGCGTGTCGCCCGCAAAACGCGCAAGGCCTCCGCCACCCGAACGGAAGGTGTCGTTGCCAATGCCGCCGGGAAGCTGCGTGACGGCGTTCCACTGGTCGGGCGGAGGCAGGCGGTCAATCACCAGCGCATCGGCGCCACGGGCGCGCGCCTCGATGGCGGCAACCAGCCCGGCGAGGCCGGCTCCGAGAACAAGCACATCGGTTTTCATTGTATTTTTCCCATCGGTTTTTCCCGGTGTCATTGGGTTTTCCAAAGACGTCCGGATGCAATCCTCGCCCCCTCGCCCAGGGCATTGAGCTTGGCCCAGGCCACTGTCATCGAAATCTCGGTGTTGCCGGCCACCGATGCAAAGCCGCAGTCGTTGCCCACCAGGATGTTTTCCCGTCCCGCCGCGCGCGCCCAGCGCTCGATGTGATCGGCCACCACCATCGGGTGCTCGATCATGGCGTTGGAATGCGTCACCACGCCGGGGATCAGAATTTTTCCATCGGGGATCTTCACTTTTTCGGGTACGCGCCACTCGTGTTCGTGGCGGGGATTGGCCGCCTCGAAGGAGTAGGAGCCCGCCTTGATCTTGAAAAAGATATCGATCACATCGGCCAGTTGCAGATCGCTCATGCGCGGGCCGAAGTTCACGCCGTAACAGGTGTGAAAACGGATGCGGTCCTCCGGCAGGCCGCGCAGTGCGTGGTTGAGCCGCTCCACCTGCATCTGCGCCCATTTGCGGTAATCGGCAAGGCTCATGTCCTTTCGCGCATCCCACGAACTCACCAGATGCGGAAAGTCGATTTGCGCGAGCAGCCCCGCCTCGATGATGGCCTTGTATTCCTCGCGCACCGCCTCGCCATAGGCCTCCTGATACTCCTCGTCGGTGCGGTAATGCTCGTTGGGCATGATGGTGAAAGGCGCCGAAGTCGGGACAAAACCCTCGTCGGCGCCGGCAGCGGCCATCCCAGCCTTGAGATTGACAATGTCGCGTTGAATCTTGTCCTGCCCGACATATCGGATAGGACCCGTGCAAACCAGGGGTGGCAGCCGCACTGCTTTCTCGAAGGGGTTGTGCTCGAGGACATTCCTGTAGAACTCGGGAAACATTTCGGCATCGCGCCCGGTGGTGCCGATGGGTCCGGTCGGAACGGGGATCCCGCCCGCGGGAATGCGCGGCTCGAAGCCGGCGAGGCGCCCGCCGATGTAGCCCAGGAAGCTTGGTTTGCCGCATTCCCCGTCGTTCACCACATCGATGCCGCAGTCCTTCTGCCGCTTCACCGACTCGGCCACACCTTGCGCAATCGCCGCCTCATGGGCCTTTTCGTCATGGGGCTTGCCAGCGGCAATCAGGTGCATGGTGGCGAGAATTCCCGGCGGGCGGGGCAGGCTGCCGGTGTGTGTGACGCGGATCCGATCGGTGCTGCGCTTCATTGATGTTCCCTGTGGTTTATGGTGGACCTGCATTCAGGCGGATCCCTGCGAAACGGCGCGGAAATACTAGCCGCAAAAGCCCCCCCTGTCTTGAGACCGACGGAAGATTTCTCCATGAAGAACCGAGGGTGTCTGTTGCCGCCCGGTTCAGTTGAATTGAGCCGGTTACCGGCCTCTAATCCGCTCCGGATGACCCTATACGCCGGTTGAATCAGCACCTATACTTTCCCAACAGATACCAGCCGCGGCCCCCGGAATTCCGGCAACCGCGAACCGCGAGCAATTCCATGCGAAACCTTCAAAGCATTCAGTACCTCATCGTGCCGAACATGTGCCCATTGCGGGCGGGTACGACCCGATGAACGAACACACCGGCCCCGATCTGGTTGCCCAGGCATCAGCAGCCTCGGATGCGATTGCCTACGCCTGGAATCTG
Source organism: uncultured beta proteobacterium (assembly GCA_903899705.1). Lineage (GTDB taxonomy): Bacteria > Pseudomonadota > Gammaproteobacteria > Burkholderiales > SG8-39 > 2-02-FULL-62-17. Next base: position 25,112 of record CAIUKQ010000291.1, on the reverse strand, counting down.
GACAGCAACGAAATAACCTGGGGCCCGCGGGCTGAGGTCATCCTGGGACCACTGCCTTCGTCCGGTCGCTTCCCCGCGCTGGATGCATTGATTTTCACCGAGGACCTCGAGGGTTTTGAAAAACACGTCGGCCAGGCGCGCAAGGACGGAACAAAGGTCTGGGCATCCCTGCGCCTGAAGCGAACCGACGGCACCCTCCGCTGGACCGTCCTGCGCGGCGGATTCATCTCCAACGGCGGCCCGCCGAATTCATTGCTCACGGGCATCATCGTCGACGTCAACGAGCAAAAACTGGCAGAACTGGCAGCCGCGCGCCGACTCCACGAGTATCGCCAGGTTCTGGATTCCCTCCCGGACCGCATCTGGTCCAAGGATTTGACGGGCAGATTCACCACTGTCAATCGGGCCTACATCGAATTTGCCGATCACGGCAGCGAATCCATTCTCGGCAAGACCATCGGGGCGGTACATCCTCTCCAGATGATTCCGAAATCCGCCTCCGAGGATTACGAGGTCACACAATTCGGCCGGTCGATACGCGGTGAAAACGTCATGATTTCGCGAGGACGCGAATATCATTTCGAGATACTCAAATCACCCTTGCGCGGCGAAGATGGGCGGATCATCGGCATTACCGGGATGACGCATGACGTAACGGAACGACATTCACTTCAGGAATCCCTTGCGAACGCCAATCGGGAACTGCAATCCATACTCGACACCTGCCCGACCGGCATCTGCATTGTCAGGCACCGCATAGTAGAACGATGCAATCCGGCCGCAGCGGCGATGCTGGGATACACGCCTGAAGAACTGATCGGCAAGTCGACCCGGATTCTTTATCCGGATCAGGACAGTTGGAAAAAGCGGAGTCGGGAAATCTACCCAAACGATCGACAGCAACGGGTAACCCAATTGGAGGTCGAATTCCAGCGCAAAAACGGTTCGCGGGTCTGGGTGCTGGTAACAAGCAATATCATCAATTCATCCGAAGAATATGGCGTGGGATCCTGGATAGACATTACCGCGCAGCGGAATCTGTCGAATGCAATGATCGAAGCCCGCGATGCCGCCGATGCCGCGAACAATGCGAAGACCAACTTTCTCGCCACCATGAGCCACGAAATCCGAACCCCGATGCACGGCATACTGGGGATGCTCGAATTGCTTGAGTCGAGCAAGCTGGATGACGCGCAGAGGGAAACGGCCCACATGGCTCGAGATTCCGCCCATTCGCTGATGGGGTTGATCGACGGCATCCTTGATTTCTCGAAGATCGAGGCGGACAAAATCGAGATCACCCCCACCCCTTTTGACCTGCGCAAACTCGTCCGCCAATGCGTGTTGCTTTACCGCGAGGGGGCTTCAAAACAGGGCCTGCAACTCGTCGACGAGGTCGATTCCAACCTCAGTCAGTGGCTTCTTGGTGACGGCTACCGCATACGGCAGATTATCTACAACCTGCTTGCCAACGCCATGAAATTCACCCCGAGCGGCAAGATCTCGCTTTACGTGCGGACAGATGCTGCTCCAAACAAATCCCAGCACCTTGGCGTCAGCGTGACCGACACCGGGATCGGTATCGATGCAAACGTACAATCAAAGCTGTTTCAACCTTTCGTGCAGGCGGATTCCGGGACCACGCGTCGATTCGGGGGCACCGGACTGGGCCTTGCCATCAGCAAGCGCCTTGCCGAATCCATGGGCGGGTCGCTTGAATTGACGAGTGCGCCCGGACAAGGAACGACGGTAACCCTTTCATTGACGCTGCCCGTTTCGCCCGCCCCCGGAATCCCTGATTCACGGGGAAAAGAAAACCCTTTGCCGGAAAAGCCGCCTGCAGATATTGCCCGCGCGCGCCTGTTGGTGGCCGAAGACCACCCGGTCAACCTGCGCATGCTCGCAAGACAACTTGAACAACTGGGTTACGAGGCCGATCTTGCAAGGGATGGCGTCGAAGCCCTTCGCATGTGGCGCGGGGGCGATTACGCCCTGCTGATCAGCGATTGCCACATGCCCGAAATGGATGGTTACGAACTGGCGCGCAAAATTCGCTCCGCCGAAGCCGCCGCGTCCCTGCTCAAATCCATGCCCATCATCGCCTGCACCGCAAGCGCCCTGGCCGAAGAAGGCGCGCAATGCATCGAGGCGGGAATGAACGACGTCATGGTCAAGCCCGTATCGCTTGCAACCCTGCGCAAGCATCTCGAAAAGTGGCTGCCGAAAGACGACGGCGGGACAGTCTGATCAGGCCGCCTTCGAGCCCGGACAATACCGCTACAAATCGAGCACCAGTTCCGAGGACTTGGAACCGGAGCAGCAGATCATCATCGTCTTGCCGGCCTTGCGCTCCGATTCGGTGAGGATCATGTCGCGATGGTCGGGCGTGCCGCTGATGACCTTGGTCTCGCAGCTGCCGCACACGCCTTCCATGCAGGAATAAGGGGGCGTCCTCGCCGGCATCGAGCAGCGCATCGAGTATGGTTTTCCCCTCGGGGACAAATACTGTCTTTCCGGACCTCGCCATCACCACGTTGAATCCGCCGCCCTTGGCAGCCTCTTCCCGTGCCGAAAAATATTCCACATGCACGGTTCCCTCGGGGCGACCCTTGCAGGCCTCCTCGAAGGCGGAGAGCATGGGCAGAGGCCCGCAACAGTAAAGGTGGGTGGTGGGCGCCATGGCGCCAATGATGGCCTTCAAGTCCAGCATCTTGCCGCCCGGCACCTGGTCGTAATTGAACACCACCTGCCCGCCGCCCGGCTTGTCCAGGGCCTCGATGCCCTCGCGATAGGCCGCATGCTGCGGCGTGCGGCTGGAGTAGTACAACTGCCAGGACGACTTGATCTCGGCCATGCGCTGCACCATGCAGAACATGGGCGTAACGCCAATGCCACCGGCAAAGAACGCGCTGTGCGGCGCGGCCTCGGCCAGGGGAAAGTTGTTGCGCGGCGTGCTGATGGTGATCTTGTCGCCGACCTTGAGATTGTCGTGAACGTAACGCGAACCGCCGCGGCTGGCCGGATCTCGCTGAATGCCGACAACGTAGCGGTGCGTTTCACCCTGCCGGTTCACCAGCGAGTAGCTTCGCACCATGCCGTTGCCCAGGTACAGGTCGATGTGCGACCCCGCGGCAAATGCGGGCAGCGCCGCGCCATCAGGGTGGCGCAGCTCAAAACTGTGTATGCCCAGCGCCTCGTAGGTGATGGCATGCAGGCGGGCTTCGATCTTCTGGATGGGACTCGTGGAATCGGACATCGGTTTTCTCTGCAATTTGAAAACGCCGGTCATTCCGCCGGCGGGGTTCAATTTTAACGGCTAAGGCCCCGATCGCGAGCGATCATTTCCGGCCGGCTTTTTGCTAAGCTGCCGTAAAACCCGGAGGAGGACCTCATGATCGTCGCACGCCACCCGCGCCCGCCCGAAATTGCCGACTGGCCCATCGAGAAAATTGCCGAAAAATTCGTGGCCCGCTTTCGCGACCGCAAGCCCGACTGGGCGGCCTTCGAGGACGCCAAGATCGAAGGATTCAAGCGGGCCCAGCACCGCTTCATCGGGGCGGGCGGATCGGGCAAACATGGCGACCCCACCGTGATTCCGCCACGTGGATTCACGCTCTCGGTCATGTACGTCGAACCGGGTCAGGGAAATGCCTCGCACACCCATGAAGTCGAAGAGGTGTTTTTCGTTCTGCAGGGCTACCTCACCGCCTTTGTCGAGGATGAGAGCGGGAAACGCATCGACATCCGCCTGGGACCCTGGGAGGCCATCTGCTGCCCACCGGGGGTGATACACGGATACATAAACGAAAGTCTCGAACCGGTGTACTTTCAGGTCATGCTCGGGCGGGCGGCGCCCGAGACCATGGGTTATTCAGATGAGGAGCTCTACAAACGGCGGAGCGCGCATCTGGGCTGAACAAGCCCTGGTGCCTGCGGAATGACGCCAGCGCAAGCGGGACATCGAAGTCTTTTCAAGCGGGGGATGTGGCGATGAAATCACGGCTTTGCAGTTTCGCGTTGCTCTCTGTATTGGGGACGTTCGTACCGGCGCATGCGCAGCAGGATTACCCGTCCAAATCCATCCGTTTGATCACCCCCGCGGCCCAGGGTGGCACCACCGACATCCTCGCGCGCACTTTCGGCGCGCGCCTGTCCGATGTATTCAAACAGCAGGTGGTGGTGGACAACCGCGCCAGCGCATCGGGGGTGATCGCGGGCGAACTGACCGCCAACGCGCCGGCGGATGGATACACGCTGCTGCTTGCCTACCACCAGCACACCATCAACGCCGCATTGATGGCGAAACTGCCCTATCACTCCGTGAACAGCTTCACTCCCATCACGCAACTCACTGAAGCGGCACAACTGCTCGTCGTGAATTCCAGTTCGCCGCCCAGAAACCTGAATGAATTTGTCGCATGGACCCGAACGATCAGGGAACCGCTCAATTTCGGATCCGCAGGCATTGGCAGTGGTGGGCACCTGGCTGGCGAACTCTACAAACAGATGGCCGGCGTGAAGGCCGAGCACATCCCGTACAAGGGGACCGCACCATCGCTCGCGGCCCTTCTCGCGCAGGAATACCAGTTCAGTTTTGCGGGATTGCAGGGGGCGCAGCAACTGGTGCGTTCCGGCCGCCTGCGCGCAATCGCGGTCACCGCATCGAAGCGGGTTGCCGCATTGCCCGACCTGCCCGCCGCGGCGGAGGCCCTGCCGGGATTCGAAGTCATCGGCTGGTACGGCATCATCGGGCCGGCCAATCTGCCGCGACCCATCGTCACGCGCCTCCATACGGAACTGGTGAAGATACTCAACCAGCCCGATGTGCGTGAACGGATCGTCGCCGACGGCTCGGAACCGGTGGGCAGCGCACCCGATGACTTCCGCCAGTTCATGCTGGCTGATCTTGCCAAATGGGCGAAGGTGGTCAAGGAAAGTGGCATCAAGGCGGAATAATCGAAACCACTCTACGCAACGCTTCACCCTCCTGTCATTGAAAGTGAAAATATGCACATATTCAAATACTTAATAACACTCGCCTTACTTGCAGGAGCGAGCCACGCCTATCCGCAGGCCTATCCCACAAAACCCGTTCGCATCATCATTCCCGGCGCGGCGGGCGCGCCGCCCGACATCCTCTCTCGCGCCATGGGCCCTGCGATGAGCCAGGCGCTGGGACAGGCCTGGGTGGTGGAAAATCGCGTCGGCGCCAACGGCATCATCGGCATGGAGGCGGTGATTCGTTCGAACCCGGACGGCTATACGCTGTCGATCACGCAGGGCGCGCCGGTTTCGCTCAATCCGTATTTTTATACGAAGCTGCCCTATGAACCGCTGAAGGATCTCGCACCGATTGCCAACATGGGAGTGATTGCCGCATCGATTCTCGTCTCCGCCGCGACGCCGGTGAACTCCATGCGGGAACTCGTTGATATGGCGAAGGCCAAACCGGAAACGCTGCTCTGGTCCACCTGGGGACCGGGCAGTTTTTCGGATCTGTACCGCGCCTGGACCGAAAGCTATTTCAACGTGAAGTTCCAGGAACTGCCCTACAAGGCGTCGAGCGCCGCTTTTCAGTCGGTGATTTCCGGTGAAGGACACGTGATGCTCAATGCCTCCGGGGCACTCACCAGCCTCGCAAAAGCGGGCAAGATCAAAGTGCTCGCCACCATCGGCCCCAACCGCTATCGCACACTGCCGGATGTGCCTTCGTTTGCAGAGTTGGGCTATGACGTGGACTTCCGCGGCTGGGTGGGCGCCTTCGCCCCCACCGGCACACCGCGGGACATCATCGCGCGGCTCAACAACGAGATCAACAAGGTGCTCTCGGACAACGCCTTCAATGAAAAATTTCTTGTGCCCGGTTCGGTTGAATTCAAGCCGGGCACGCCGGAGGAGTTCGGGCGCTTCATCAAGGTCGATCGAGAACTTGCCGGGCGCCTCACCAAACTTGCAAAGGTAAAGCCCGAGTAAATTAAACCGGGGATGTACCCCGTTTTAAAAATGGGGGACGTCCCCTATTTCCTCGCGCGCAGGCGCGGAATGACTTCGTTGCCGAACAATTCCACCGAGCGCAGCGACTCGGCGAGGCTCAAGTCGCCGAATGCAAACTGGCTGACCGCGTAGTTGATGCCTGACTCGGCGATGCGCGGCGCGAGATACGCCGCCACTGTTTCCGGCGTGCCGGCAATCCCGCGGCCTTCATCGATGACCGCCTGAAAATCCGTCGGTCGCTCGCCCTGCACCGGAGAGCGCCCGTGCAGGTGATACAGATAGTGAAAACTGTGGTGCCAGACCCGGTAGGCGCGCTTCGCCACGGCCATCGCGGCCGCGTCGGACTCGCCCACCACCACGAAAAAATTCTGCGCGAACTTTGGCTCTCTTGCCAACGGTAGATTCAATCCCGCCGCCGTTTCGCGATAGCGCGCGATGCGCTCCCGCACAGGTGCCGGGGGCATGTTGCAAAGAAAACTCATGCCATGCCGCGCAGCAAACTCGGCGTTCTCGTTGGAACTGACACCCATCCACAGCGGCGGATGCGGCTTCTGCAGGGGTTCGAGTTGCATCGGCACGTTCTCGGCCTTGCGGAATTGGCCGACCACCGTGGTATTTTTCCGGGTCAGCGCCGACAGCAGAATTTCCAGCGATTCGGCGAACACCTGACGCGAAGTGACGGGTTCGGTCGGCTCGCCGTAATACGCGGCCTCAATGGGAGAGATACCGCGGCCCACACCCACCTCCAACCGCCCGCCGCTCATCTGGTCGAGCATGCAGATCTCCTCGGCCAGACGCAGCGGGTGGTACATCGGAAGAATGTAGACGATGGGGCCGAAGCGCAGCCTCACCGTCCTTTGGGCAATGGCCGAGAGATAGATGCCCGGCGACGCCGCGATGCCCAGCGGCGTGAAATGGTGCTCCGCGATGTGATAACCGTAAAACCCGAGGCGGTCGTAAGCCTCAACCAGCTTTAGCCGGTCTTCATAGAACTGCGCCAACGGCACATCGCGGCGATCGACGTGGTCGAAGACGCCGAATTCCATTATTTGAAGTTCGCCTTCTTTTTCAGGTAGAACTTGCTCATCTCGGGGCGCAGCTTCTCCATGACTTCCTTGTTCATGTCGGTCTTGGGTTGCGCTTCGGGTGGCAGCAATGAAAAGTACGGCGATTTCTTCAACTCGGTGTCAAACTCGGCGCGCGCGCTGGCCAGAACCTTCGGCTCGGTGAGAATGTCCAGAATGCTTCCAGCCAGCACTTTTGCGCCCGCGACCTGACCCTTGTGCGAAAGGGACAGCGTCGGCGTCACACCGGCCTGCCAGTTGTGCGCTCCAACCCCCGGCACCGCCGATGGAAAGGAAAGTGTCCCCGTCGGCACCACCCAGGTCACATCGCCGTTGTCGTTGGAGGCGAAGGACTGCGGGCGGTTGCCCGTGACGCGCTCGGTGGCAAGCCCGATGGTGGGCAGACCGAGGGAACGCTGGAATTCGCGTGCAAACTTGTCTTCATCCGCGCTCCACTTGGGCATGCCGACAACATCAATATTCCTGCTGATGGCTTCCGACAGGACCTTGTTGCCAAGCTGCGGCCATGCCGAGGCCACCACTTCCATTTCCATCGTGGTACCGGTCATCAGTGCCGCGCCCTTCGCGACATTCACCAGTTTGTCGAAGTTCTCCTTGGCCCACGGCGCGTTGGCATCGCGGACGAACCACCAGCTCTGGCCGTAATCCGGAATGATGTTCGGCTGTATTCCACCGGCAGTGATGGTGCGGTGTGCCCGCTGCGTCGGCCGCATGTGCTCTCGCAGTGCGTTGTAACCGGTGTCCATCAGCACCACGGCATCCACCGCGTCCTTGCCATCCCAGGGATTCACGGCGCCGTGCGCGGTCTTTCCCTTGAATGAAAAAGTCGCGCTGATGGCCGCATAGTTCTGCAAGCCATAGCCGGTCGAAAGGCGGTCGCCAATGTGTATCAGTATGGCGGCATCCGCATCGGCAAACTGCCCCGAGCGCACCAGGAAAGGCCTGCTGGCAAGCTGCTCTTCGGCGGGGCCGAACGAAACCGAAACCTTGCCGGGCAACTTGTATTTGTCCATGACCGCTTTAACCGCCTGCAGCGCGCCAAGGGCAACGCCGCCATGGGTGTTGTGACCTTCCATGTGGCCCGGGGCGCCTGCCACCAGCGGCTTGCGCGGCATGCTGCCCGGTGTCTGCGACCCTTCCGGAAGTGCATCGATTTCGGTGACGATCACCACATGCGGCTTGCCGCTGCCATAGGTCGCCCATACCGCCGTCGGCATCCCGGCCCGGCCGGTCTCGACCTTGAAACCCATATCCGTCAGGGATTCCTTGAGAAACTTCGCGCTCTCGAATTCCTGCATGCCGGGCTCGGCGTAGAAATAAAGCGTATCTCCTACCAGCGCGATTTCGCTCGCATTGCGATCGATGGCGGCAAATGCGACGCTTTTCTGTTCATCGGTGGCCGCAACACCGATACCCGGCATTGCAGTTGAAAATGCTGCGAATACGGCAAGCGCCGTCAGGCTGTGGCGGGGTTTCATGGCAGATCTCCGAAGGAAATGGAAAAGTTGTTGGCGGCACTCATTGTACCCATGCGAACTCACGCACCAACTATCGCAGTTTTTGGCGCCGTAAGGTTCGGGAACCCGGACTACTCGCAGGAAGCTATTCAGGTTCTATCCCCGCTCCGCGAATCAACTGCCCGGCGACTTCAAAATCGCGCCCTATGGTGGCGGCGAACTCCTCCGGCGTGCGCGTCCGGATCACGGTACCGACATCCGCAATCCGTTTCTTCACATCCGGCATGTTGGCAGCCCTGATGAAGGTGTCGCCAAGCCGTTTGACGATGGCCTGGGGCAGTTTTGCCGGCCCCATGATGGCCACCCACCCGGGCGGCACTTCGTAGCCCGGCAGCAGTTCGGCAACCGTGGGCAGATCCGGCACCCGTTCGCTGCGGCCACCCTGGGTCACCGCGAGCATCTTGATCTTGCCCTTGCCCAGCATCGGAATGAAACTGGAGAGCGTGGTGAACGAAAGTTGCACCTGCCCGGAGATCAGATCCGGCAGCGACTGCGTGCCGCCCTTGTAGGGCACATGCACCATCTGGATGCCTGCCAACCGCTCGATCAGCGCGCCAACGAGGTGGCCGGTGGTGCCAATGCCGGTGGTCGCATAGGAAATTTTTCCGGGATTGCGTTTGGCGTAGCTGATCATTTCAAGAAACGTATCCGCCGGCAGCGTGGCGCTTGCGGCCACCGATTGGGTCGCCTCGCCCACGTGCATGATGGGGGTCATATCGCGAATGGGGTTGAACGGATTGTTTTTCACGAGGTAGGGGCGAAACAGCAGGGTCTGGGCGGCCGAGTACAGCAGCGTGTAGCCATCGGGCTCCGCGCGCATCAGGTTATTCACCGCCACCGCGCCTCCCGCCGCGCCATTGGCTTCGATGATGACCGGCGTGCCGAACAATTCGGTGGCCTTCTCGGCAATGATGCGCGCGTTGTTCTCGCCGCCACCGGTGAAGGAAACCAGCATGCGAATGGGTTTGACTGGAAATTGCTGCGCAATCACCGGCGTAGCCATGCAAGCAACCCCCATCAACGCGACGGGAATCATTCCCGCTGAAACACCTGCATTCTTCACTGTACCCCCCGGATCCACGATGGCATCGGCGACGATCATATCCCGCCCGCGCCACCCGGGTTAGGATGCGCTTCGCGTTCAAAAACATCCTGCCGGCATTTCTGGAAATCCGATGAAAGCACTGCGATTCAACACGTCAGGAAACCTCGACAAACTGCACCTCGAAGAGCAGGCAACGCCCTCGCCGGCAGAAGGGGAGGTCCTGGTGCGCGTCATGGCGGCCGGACTCAACACCAGCGATGTTTCCAATGTCCTTGGCAAGCACCCCTACACCACATTGCCGCGCACCCCGGGCAGGGACTTCGCCGGCGTGGTGATCGAAGGTCCTGCCGCGATGGTGGGAATGGAGGTGTGGGGGACCGGCCGTGAGTTCGGTTTCACCCGCGACGGCAGCCATGCGGAATTCCTCATCGCGCAGTCCGCAGGCGTTGCCCTCAAGCCGAAGTCGCTGTCGTATGCGCAGGCCGCCGCCTGCGGCGTGCCCCTCACCACCGCATGGACGGCGCTGGATCGATGCGGAGTCGGCCCCGGATGCAACCTGCTGGTGCTCGCCGCCGGCGGCGGCGTGGGCAGCATGGCGGTATCGCTCGGGCGATGGTTGGGCGCAGAGGTCACCGCCGCTGTGCGAAATAGCGCGCAGGCTGCCGCGCTTGAATCGCGCGGAGTGCCGGTCGTCATTCTGTCCCCGGACAGGCCGGCGGGCGAATGCGTCAGGCGGCACTCGGACAAGGGCTTTGATGTGGTGTTGGATGCCAGCGGCGCGCTGCTCTCCGAGGCCATTGCGCTCATTGCACCCTTTGGGAGGATCGCTGTCATCGTCAGCCATGGCGACGGCAACGTGAACGTGCCGGTGCGCGACCTGTACCGGCGCGCGGGCAGCATCATCGGCGTGAATTCGCTGCTCTACGGCGCCGTGGAGTGCGCAGGGATATTGGCCAGACTCGGCCCGGCATTCGATTCGGGAGGGCTCATGCCGCCGGCCGGCATTGACGAGCGACCGCTGGATCGCGGCGTCGACACCTACGGCGAACTGCATCGAGGGGTGCGGCGCAAGTTCGTGTTTGTCGCCTGAATCGAACCGGATAGGGGTGACCAGACCTGATAGAGCAAACGCGCGACGCGACCTGCGCATTCCGCTATTGGAGCGGCACCGTTTCCATGTAATCCGGCACCCTGCATTTCCAACCCAGAGCCTCCTCGATATCCCGGCGCAGCGCATCCGCGGCGGCAGGTTCGCCGTGATTTATAAAGGTTTCGCGGGGCGGCCGCTCAAATCCCCTGAGCCATTGAAGAATCTCGGCTGCGTCGGCGTGCGCGGAAAGATTTTCAATCGACTCGACCTGCGCGCGCACGGGAACATATTCGCCGTGGATCTTGATGCTGGTCGCACCGGCCACCATCGCGCCCCCGCGCGTGCCAGCCGCCTGGAACCCTGCGAACAGAACGGTGTTGCGAGGATCGGGCGCGAAGGTTTTCAGGTGATGCACGACCCGGCCGCCGGTGGCCATACCGCTGCCGGCGATGATGATCATCGGCCCGCTGCGCGCATTGAGCCGCCGGGACTCCTCCGGCGAGTCGACGAAAGTGGCGGTATGCGCCATCTGCGCAATCTGATGCTTTGTCAATCTTTGTTCACCCGGTCGGCGTTCGCAGTAGTGGATGGTCGCCTCGGTTGCCTTGGTCGCCATCGGACTGTTGAGAAACACCGGCAGGTTCGCAGGAATCGAGCCGCGATCCTTGAGTTGCTGAATAAAATAGAGAAGCGTCTGTGTACGGCCGACCGCGAACGCCGGTATCAGCACGACACCGCCGCGATCGAAGGTGGTGCGTATGACACCGGCGAGCTTCTCGAGCGGATCGGCGGCATCGTGGCGCCGGTTGCCATAGGTTGATTCCACCACCAGATAGTCGGCCCTCCGGATGGGTTCGGGGGCCGCCATTATTGCGTCCTCCATCCTGCCCAGGTCGCCGGAAAAAACAATGCGCGCGCCGCCTGCGTCAAGGCTCACGGTAGACGCGCCAAGGATGTGTCCGGATGGATGCAGCGAAATGGCAACAGCCTGCACATCGAAGGGCGCGCCAAAGTCCACCGGATGCAGCAGCTTGAGGGCCCGCTTGGCATCCTGTTCGGTATACAAGGGAAGGGCCGGTTTGTGGCGTGAAAAGCCGCGCCGGTTGGCGTAATCGGCCTCCTCCTCCTGAAGCCTGCCGGCATCGGGCAGCATGATGCGACAAAGATCGCGTGTGCCTTCGCTGCACCAGACTTTGCCCTTGAAGCCGTTTCGCACCAGAAGGGGCAGGTAACCACTGTGATCAATGTGGGCGTGCGTCAGGACAACGGCGGAAAGGGAATCGGGCGCAAAGGGCAGCGGCGCCCAGTTGCGCAACCGTAACTGTTTGTAGCCCTGGAACAACCCGCAATCGATCAACAATCGCGCTTCGCCCGCGCAAACCAGGGTTTTCGAACCGGTGACGGTGCCGGTGGCGCCCAGAAACTGCAGTTCGCGAAGCGTTTTTTTTGCCGCAGGAGTATTTTTCATCCGGCTACATTACACGAGAGTAACGGGCGCGCTGCCGTCCCTCACGCAAATGACGGTCGAACACCATGCACACCGCGCGCACCAGCAACCGCCCTGCGGGCGTCACCGTGATCCACTCGTCGTCCATTTCCACCAGACCATCCTCCTTGAGTAACGCAAGATCCTGAATTTCAAGGGAAAAGTAGTCATCAAAATCCATCAGGTGAGCGATCGACACCGATTCCTTGGAAACCCGGAAATGGCAGGCCAGGGACTGGATCACCGAGCGGCGAGCGAGGTCATCGGCACTTGCCTCGATGCCGCGCATGACGGGCAGACAACCCGCATCCACACTGGCCGCGTACTCGGAGAGATCCTTGTGATTCTGTATGGTCGCAGGTCCGATGCTGCCAATCGCGGACACCCCCAGACCAATGGTGTCGGTGTCGCCCCCGCTTGAGTAACCCTGGAAGTTGCGCGTCAGGCGCCCCTGGTTCTGGGCAAGGGCAAGGTCGTCCTCCGGGCGCGCGAAATGGTCCATGCCGATGTAGACATAGCCCGCCGCACCAAGCATCTTTATGGCGCAGGTCATCAGGGCAAGCTTGATCCTCGGGGGCGGAAGGTCTTCAAGGGCAATGCGACGCTGCGGCATGAAGACAGTGGGCAGGTGCGCATACGAATAAAGGGCGACGCGATCCGGCAACGCCTTGCAGACGAGGTCCAGGGTCCGCTCGAATCCTTCAAGCGTCTGGCGCGGCAACCCGTAGATCAAATCGTAATTCACCGAACGAAAATTGTGGCGCCTCGCAGCGTCAGTGACGGCGAATGTCTGCTCAACCGTCTGGATGCGGTTGACGGCACGCTGCACCTCGGGGTCGAAATCCTGCACGCCAATGCTGATGCGGTTGAAACCCAGTTCCGCAAGGTGCGCAATCCGCTCCTCGCCCACACCGCGCGGGTCGACTTCGATCGCATATTCGCCCGCGGGGTTCAGGTCAAACCCTTTGGACAGGATCTCCATCAGTTCGCGGATTTCCCGGTCGCTGAAAAATGTCGGCGTGCCGCCGCCCAGGTGGATCTGATCCACCTTGCGATCCGCACCAAGCTCGCGGCTGACCAGCGCGACCTCCTTCGCAAGCGTCGCGAGATAGACCGCGGCGCGATCATGATGGCGCGTGACGATTTTGTTGCAGGCGCAGTAGTAGCAGACGGTGTCGCAAAACGGCAGATGCACATACAATGAAAGCGGCCTCGTCTGGCTGCCGACATTGCGGTTGTGCAGCCAGTGCCGGTAGGCCTCGGCATCGAAAGCCTCGACGAAACGATCGGCGGTAGGATAGGAGGTATAGCGTGGCCCGTTGCCGCCATAGCGGGCAATCAGATTGGCGTCTATCACTACACTGGAGAACATTCGAACTTCCCACCCAATTTTGCCGGATTCACGAAGCACAGTCTGCACTGCCTCCGGGTGCGCCCTTTGACATGCGTCAACAGGCCCCTGACTTGGAACACCTCCGTAGCCTCGAACAGAACAGGTAATCCGTTGGAAATCCGCACCGATACCCCCAATGCACCGCACCATTCGCCTGCGCCCGACGTCCACGGCTTCGCAAATCTGGTATTTCCGGTACTGCTTGTGCTCGTGTCGACAGCCCTTTTGGCCGCAGTTACGGGACTGTTTGGCTGGTATTCGGAGGAGATGTATGAAATCAGCTTCGTATTAGGCGTTGCGGTGATTGCCGCTGTCGGCGCCACTGCGTGGCTGAGGTTTGCCGTCCGGCGCGAGGTTGCCGAGGTGCAGCAAGCCACCGACAATCGCCTGGGTTCAATCATCGACACGGCCATGGATGCCATCATCACCATGGATGAGGCCCACAACATCGTGCTTTTCAATGTCGCCGCGGAGAAGGTATTCGGCCGCCAGCGCGAATCGGTGATCGGAGAAAAGCTCGAAATCCTGCTGCCTCACCGCTATCGTGCGGCACACCAGGGTCATATCCACCAGTTTGGCGCCACCGGCGTCTCCAGCCGGCGCATGGGTGACAAGACAGTGCTGACCGGTTTGCGGGCCAACGGGGAGGAATTTCCCATTGATGCCTCGATTTCGCAACATGGCGAGCCGGGCAACAAGCTGTTCACCGTCATCCTGCGGGATATTTCACTGCGACTCCAGACAGAGCAGGAATTGCGGCAATCGCGCGAGGAGATCCGCGAACTGGCCTCGGCCTCGCAAACGGCCCGGGAACAGGAAAGAAGCCGCGTTGCACGCGAACTTCATGACGAGATCGGCGGTGCGCTCACCGCCCTGAAGATGGATACCGCCTGGATTTCCGAACGGCTGCCGCAGAGCGAAGCCATCCTGAATGAAAAACTATCGAGCATGCGCAAGATGCTCGACAACACCGTGACCGCCACTCGACGCATCGCCTCGGACCTGCGGCCGATGATGCTCGACGACCTGGGCCTCGCGCCGGCCACCGAATGGCTGGTACACGACTTCGAGCGGCGAACCGGCATCGTCTGCGAACTGGCCATCGCCCTGCCGGAAATCGAAATTCCGCGTGAAATGGCGACCTCGGTGTTTCGCATTCTTCAGGAGTCGCTCACCAACGTCACCAAGCACGCGCGCGCCACGCATGCGGAGATCACCCTCGATACGGAAGACGGCATGCTGGTGCTGACGATCAACGACAACGGGCGCGGGTTCGATACGGCCGGGCCTCGCGTTCCACAATCCTACGGACTCATCGGCATGCGTGAACGCGTCGCCCTGCTTGGGGGGCAGATACGCGTCAATAGCGTGTCCGGAGAGGGCACCGTTGTCGAGGCACGCATCGCGCTTGCCCAACCGGAGCACGAGGCATGATCCGCATCGTCATCGCAGATGACCACACCGTCGTGCGCGAAGGCCTCAAGCAGATGCTTTCCGCCTGCGCCGATATCTGCGTGGTGGGCGAGGCCTCGAACGGGCATGAGGTCCTCGCGCGCCTGCAGGAATGCCCCTGCGACCTGTTGCTGCTGGACATGTCCATGCCGGGCCGAAGCGGCACCGAACTCATCCGCCAGGTCAAAGCCGAACGCCCGAAGCTGCAGATCCTGGTGCTCACCATGCACGAGGAGCACCAGTATGCGGTTCGCGCCATAAAGGCCGGCGCATCGGGATACCTGACCAAGGAAACCGCCTCCGACCTGCTGGTCACGGCGATCCGCAAGGTGGCCTCCGGTGGCGCCTTCATCACGGCGGCCGTGGCCGAGCAACTGGCTCTGGATGCCATGCCGCGGACCTCGGCGACACCGCACCTCGCACTCTCGGACCGCGAGTTCCAGGTACTGCGCATGCTGGTGGCGGGACGCGGGGTCACTGAAATCGCCGACGAGCTTCACCTCTCGGTGAAAACCATCAGCACCCACAAGGCGCGCATGATGCAAAAACTGAACCTGGACAGTCAGGCAGACCTCATCCGCTATGCCATCTCCCACAATCTCGGCGAGGGCGCCTAGGCGCGGGGATCAGGCAGCAAGCGCGGCCTCCAGCCGCTCGCACAGTGTTTTGATGATCTTGATGCGTGCGTGGAGCTTGTCATTGGATTCCACGATGGTCCAGGGCGCATAGGAAGTGCCGGTGCGCTCGATCATGTCGGCGGCGGCCACCTGGTATTCGTCCCATTTCTTGCGGTTGCGCCAGTCTTCCTCGGTGATCTTGAACTGCTTGTGCCGTGTCTTTTCCCGCTCCTTGAAGCGCCGGTACTGCTCGTCCTTGGAAATCTGCAGCCAGTATTTACAGACCACCGCCCCGTTGCGGGACAACTGCTCCTCGAAGTCGTTGATTTCCGAATAGGCGCGCATCCAGTCGGCTTCAGTGGCAAACCCCTCGATGCGCTCGACCAGAACCCGTCCATACCAGGTGCGGTCATAAATGGTGATGCGCCCCTTCATGGGCAGATGACGCCAGAATCGCCACAGGTAGGACTGGGCACGCTCCTCGTCGGTAGGGGCCGCGACCGGAATGGTGCTGTACAGGCGCGCGTCCAGTGCGGGGGTGACGCGGCGTATGGCGCTGCCCTTGCCGGCGGCGTCCATGCCCTCGAAAGCGGCGATCACCGTATGCTCCCTGAATTTCGGATGGCGCGACAGCAGCGCGAGTTCGCGCTGGTATTTTTTCAGCCGCTCCTCGTATCGTTTTTTCGGGACCGAAAGGCTCAGGTCCAGATTGCTCAGGAGGTCGCGCTTGTCCACCGGCCGCTGCAGCGGCGCGGCCACGGTTGCAGGCGGCGCAGGGCGATTCTTCAGGCGTTCCTTCATCGCGGCAAGCAGGGTGCGGCCCACGGTGACCGCCCGGTATTCAGGGTCGGAGCCCTCCACCACGATCCAGGGCGCGCAGGCGGTGTTCGATTCGCGCAGGGCCTCTTGGCTGACCTTGTAGAAACGGTCATACATCTTGAAGAAGTCCCAGTCGCGATCGGTGATGCGCCAGCGCGTCTCGCGGTTTGCCTGCAGCTCGCGCAACCGCTTCTGCTGGCGTTTCTTGGAGAGGTGGAACCAGAACTTGAGAATCACGGCGCCGTCGTCGGCCAGCATCTTCTCGAAGCGGTTGATCTCGCCGATGGAGCGCAGCATCTCGCTGCCGCTGGCCCTTTTGAAGACGCGCTCAATGATGGGACTGGTGTACCACGAGCCGAACAGGATCCCGATCCGGCCTTTCGGGGGCAGCGCGCGCCAGTAGCGCCACATCGGCGGACGTTCTCGCTCCTCGTCGGTCGGGCTGTCAAACGCATGGGTATGGATGTGGCGCGGATCCATCCACTCATTGAGCAGGTTCACCGTCTCGCCCTTGCCGGCGCCCCGCACGCCCGAGATCAGTACGATGACCGGGACCTTTGCGTCCTTGAGCAGCTGGTACTGGGTGTCAAGCAGTTCTGCCCGCAATACGGGCTCAATGCGTTTGTACTCGCCCTTGGACAGTTTGTGGCCGATTTCCGCGGATTCGAACATGGTCTTTTATCCCCAGTCAGGTCTATCGCGCAATACCCCTCACCATCAGCACCGCAAGCAGCGGGATCAGGGCAAGAAGCGTCATCTGGAATTTTACCAAGCGCAATGCGGACACCGTTTCGGCCGCGGGTACGCGATAGGACAGATCCATGCGCGCCTGATGCACCCAGCGGCTGTAACGCCATGACACATAGAGAGCGGTCATCGCCAATGCACCAAATAGCATCAATTTCAGCCAGAACAGGGGGTTGCCGCCCAAGTACATGACGCCCAACGGGCTGACCCCGAACCGTACGGCCCCCGAAAGAAGCACGATGAATCCGAATGTGAGATAGGCGATATCGATGCGACTGAGGGCTTCGACGGATTTCGCATCAAGATTACGGTGCAGCATCATGAACTCGGCGGTAGCCAACGCGGCCAGCAGCATGATTGAGCCGAAATGAAGGTAGGCGAACAACGCCGCAAGAAATTCCATAACCGAATTTTAGAAGCACCCTTTGATGCCGAATTGATATGCATCAAGCCCGGCAAATATGGAAATCGGCCCGTTTTTTGCACACCGTTGTAGGACATCTCCTACAAACCGATTCAGCAGGCGCCGACAGCGCGATTCAGCGGACGCCGATGGCGGCGGCGGCGGCGCGCTTCCATAATTCTGTTCATGGAAACCGCACTCGACACACATTCAACCCCAGGCATCCGGGCCTTCATCGCCGAAGACTCCGCCGCGATCTCCGAGCGGCTGATCGCCCTGCTGACCGAAGGCGGCGAAATCACCGTGGTCGGCGAGGCTATCACTGCGGATGCAGCCATTGAGCGGATTCTCTCGCTTCGCCCCGATATCGTGACTCTGGACATCCATCTCCGTGACAGCAGCGGCCTTCGCGTCATCCATGAAGTGCGCAGGCTCGCCCCGGAGATCCAATTCATCGTTCTCACCGATCACCCCGACCCGATCTACCGGCGCGCATTCGCGCAGGAGGGGGCCAGCTGCTTTCTCGACAAGAATCTGGAATTCAGCAGGGTCAAGGAAATGATTATTTCGGCCTGCGCCGACTCACGCAGGCCATCCGGCCACAGCAACGCACGTCACTAGCAACGCATGTCACTAAAAGGGCAACCATCATGAGCACCATGGCAAACATTGCAGTACACGCGTCCGGCACCGCAACGTTCATTCCGTTGCGTCAGGCAGGTCCGAAACCGGTCGCCAAGGTACAAACGCGCTGCACCGCCTGCAACCTTCGTGAACTTTGCCTGCCGTGCGGACTCTCCGGCAGCGACGCCGCCCGCGCCGAGGATCTGGTTTACACCCGCAAGCGCATCAAGCGCGGCGACACCCTTTACCGTGCGGGCGATGGCTTCAATTCGCTCTACGCGATCCGCAGCGGATTTTTCAAGACCACCCTGATGCTGGACGACGGTCGCGAGCAGGTCACGGCGTTCCACATGGGCGGGGAAATGCTTGGCATGGACGGCATCGGCGCCGGCACCCACGGCACCAGCGCCATCGCGCTCGAGGACAGCGAAGTTTGTGTCATGCCCTATTCGCGGCTGCTGGAAATGGCCCAATCCATTCCCACGCTGCAAAACCAGTTCCACAAGGTGATGAGCCGCGAAATCTCCCGCGAACACGGCGTCATGATGTTGTTGGGCAGCATGCGCGCGGAGGAGCGACTCGCCGCATTCCTGCTCAACCTCTCGCAGCGTTTTGGTGCCCGTGCCTATTCCCGAAATGACTTCCAGCTTCGCATGACCCGCGAGGAAATCGGCAGCTATCTGGGACTGAAGCTGGAGACCGTGAGCCGGGCATTCTCGAAATTCCAGGAGGAAGGCGTGCTGGATGTGCAGCAAAAGCATGTGAAGATTCTGGATGCCGACAAGCTGCGCGAAGCCATGGGCCGGCGCCTATAATCCCCGGGCGACTATCGGTGCGCGAAACCCGCCTGCCGGGTTATCGCTGCATTTGAAAAGGCGCCCCGTGGACGGAATTCCCATCGTCGAAGGACACAGAACACACCGCATCGGATGGCTTCGTGCCGCCGTTCTTGGCGCCAACGACGGCATCGTCTCGACGGCCAGCCTCATTCTGGGCGTGGCGGCGGCCGGCGCCAATTCGCAAAACATCCTGGTCGCAGGCGTTGCGGGCCTGGTCGCAGGTGCGGCTTCGATGGCGGCCGGCGAATACGTTTCGGTCAGTTCGCAGGCGGACACCGAGAAAGCCGACATGGACAAGGAACGCGTGGAACTGGCCAACGATCCCGAGATGGAGCATGCGGAACTGTCGGCCATCTACGTCGAACGCGGGCTCGAGTCGGGCCTCGCCGACCAGGTGGCAACCCAATTGATGAAACATGACGCGCTCGGTGCCCACGCACGCGACGAACTGGGCATCTCCTCCATGCTGGCTGCCCGGCCCATACAGGCCGCCCTTGCATCGGCGGGCACGTTTGCAATCGGCGCCAGCCTGCCCCTTGCCGTCGTGCTCATCGTGCCGCTGTCGGCGCTGGCCTGGTCGGTTTCCGGCAGTTCGCTGCTTTTCCTCGCGGTCCTTGGCTCTCTTGCCGCATGGGCCGGCGGCGCGCCGGTTGCCCTGGCCGCGGCCCGCGTCACGTTCTGGGGCGGCTTCGCCATGGCGCTGACGGCCGGCGTCGGCGCCATGTTCGGCGTCAGCGCGTAGGCATTTGCGCTAGATCAATTTGCCCCGCCGGCGCTGATCCAAACTTCCTGCATCGAGATGATCAGGAGGACAGGCCGGTGAGCATGAAATCAGGGGCGATCGCCCACGAGATTCTAGGAACGACAATTTTCGACGGCAATCAGGCCCGCAAGGGCTATGCGCTGAACAAGATGTGCTTCTCCTTCAATTCCGCGGAGAACCGGGCCGAGTTTCTGAAAAACGAAGATGCGTATTGCACAAAGTTCGGCCTCAATGCCGCGCAGCGCGCGGCCATTGCAAACCGCAACGTTTTGCAATTGATCACCGCAGGTGGCAACGTGTACTACCTGGCCAAGTTCGCCGGGATTTTCGGACTGGATGTGCAGGACATCGGCGCGCAGCAGACAGGCCTCACCAAGGACGCATTCAAGGCGCGCCTCGTCGCGGCTGGAAATCATCGAGAAGTTCATAACTTATGACAAAAACATGCCTCTTGCGAGGCTGTCATGTTTTTGGTAAAGGTCAATAACCATGGCAAAAATTGTCGGCTGTGTCACCACCACCCACGTGCCCTCCATCGGCGGCGCCATCGCGAAGCATCGCGAGAACGACCCCTACTGGAAACCCTTTTTCGATGGATTCAAGCCGGTGCATGAATGGCTGGCACGGGTAAAACCGGACGTCGCCGTGGTCATCTACAACGACCACGGACTGAATTTCTTTCTGGACAAGCTGCCCACGTTTGCGGTCGGCGCGGCGGCGGAATACCGGCACGCGGACGAAGGCTGGGGCATTCCCGTGGTGGCCCCTTTCGCGGGTGACCTCGACCTTTCCTGGCACCTGATCAACACACTGGTTGAAAAGGAGTTTGATATCACCACCTGCCAGGAGATGCTGGTCGACCACGCGTTCACCATACCCATGTCGCTGCTATGGCCGGGCGGCAGCAGCCCGCCGCTGCGCACCGTGCCGGTGTGCATCAATACCGTGCAGTTTCCGATCCCATCGGCAAAACGGAGCTATCACCTGGGCGAAGCGATCGGCGCCGCGATCGAAACCTGGGATTCGGATGCCCGGGTCGTGGTGCTGGGCACGGGCGGCCTGTCGCACCAACTTGACGGGGAACGCGCCGGTTTCATGAACAAGGATTTTGACCTCAAATTCATGAAGAGCCTGATCGACCAGCCCGACTGGGCGACGCAGTATTCTTCAACCGAACTGGTAGAACTGGTGGGGTCGCAGGGTGTTGAACTGCTGATGTGGCTCGCCGCCCGCGCGGCGCTTCCCGGCAAGGTGCGAAAAGTGCATTCCAACTACCACATTCCGATTTCCAACACGGCCTCGGGCCTGATGGCCATCGAGTCGCTTCACTAGGCCCCAGCGTTTACACCCGATCAAGCCTGAGCTTCATCCTTTTCACCGAATCGTCGGTGTTGTCGGCATCAGGGGTGAAGCCCAGCTTCTCGCACAGGGTCAACATGCGCCTGTTGTTGGTGAGGACAAACCCCTCCATGATCCGCAACCCGCGATCACGGGCAGTATCAATCAGGAGCGTGAGCAGTTTGCGTCCCAGACCCCTGCCCTGCCACGCATCGGCCAGAACAATCGCAAACTCGCAACTCACCCCGTCGGGACTGGCCGAATAACGCACCACGCCGATCTGTTCGGCAGCCTCGCCCCCGCCCATGACGGCCACCAATGCCATGTCCCGCCCGTAATCGATCTGGGTGAAGCGCGCCAGCATGGAAGATGACAGCTCCCTCAGCGCATTCATGAAGCGGAAATACCGGCTGGATTCGGACAAGCCTGAGACAAATTCAAATTCCATATCCGCGTCTTCCGGACGGATCGGGCGCACAAGAAGCGGCGTGCCGTCGGCAAGATGGAATTTGAATTCCAGATTTGCCGGGTAGGGATGGATCGCCATGTGCGCATAGCGATGCCCGCCTGAAGCGGCGGCTCGGACCGCAATCCGGGCATCGAGCGCGATGACACCCTGTTCGTCCGCGAGCAGGGGGTTGATGTCCATCTCGACGATTTGCGGCAGTTCGCACACCATCTCCGAGACGCGCAGCAGCACTTCCGCAATGGCATCGATGTCCGCCGCGGGCATGCCACGGAACTCATCCAGCATCCTCGAGATGCGCGTCTCCCGGATCATCTCCTGGGCAAGCTTCGCATTCAGCGGCGGCAGGGACACCGCGCGATCACGGTGCACTTCGACGGCGATGCCGCCCATCCCGAAGCTGATGACAGGCCCGAACACCGGATCGCGAAGCACACCGACCATCAGTTCCCGCCCGTGGGGCTTTACGACCATCGGCTCGATGACCACTCCCTCCAGCCGTGCCTGCGGCATTGCGCGGGCCACGCCGGCCATCATGGCATCGTAGGCTTCTCCCGCTTCGACGGCGGTCCGGATGCCAAGACGCACGCCGCCCACATCGGATTTGTGGCTGATGTCGGGCGAGGCAATCTTGAGGACAACGGGAAAGCCCACCTTCGCTGCCACCGCGACAGCTTCGGCGGCCGATCGCGCGATCGCGGTGCGCGCGACCGGTATGTGGAAGGCCGCCAGAATATCCTTCGCCTCAGACTCCCCCAGAACCGCGCGTCCATCTGCAATCGCAGCATCGATGATGCGTGCCGCCTCGGCCACATTCGCGGGAAGCTTGTCCGCGACGGGCTGCACCACCTGCATGAGTGAACGCTGGTTGCGATAGAAGGCGGAGATATGCGCGAACATGTCCACGGCGGGCTCGGGCGTGCGGAATACCGGGATGCCGGCCGCGGCCAGCAATGCACGCGAGGAAACGACGCTGGCCTCGCCCATCCAGCAGGCAATCACCGGCTTGGCGCTGCCCTTGGCCGCCTCGATCACCACACGCGCCACCTCTTCGGCCGGTGTCATGGCCTGTGGAGAAAGCATGACAAGCACGCCGTCGACACCACCGTCCTTAAGGCAGGCCGTGACCGCCGCGCGATAACGATCGCCACCCGCATCGCCGATGAGATCAACGGGATTTCCGTGAGACCAGTTGGCAGGCAGCGCACTGCGCAGGGATTCAAGCGTCGCGGGCGACAGGTCCGCCAGCGGCAGCCCCAGATCGCCGGCATGGTCCACCGCCATCACGCCCGGTCCGCCTCCGTTGGTGATGACCACCAGACGATCGCCCGCAGGCTTCAGATGCACGCTCAGAGCCTGTGCCGCAGCGACCAGCTCTCCTATGGATCGCACCCGGACCACCCCCGCGCGACGAACAGCGGCATCGAAGACATCATCCATGCCGACGATCGCCCCGGTGTGCGACACCGCAGCCCTCGACCCTGCAGGATGGCGGCCGACCTTCATCAGGATCACAGGCTTGACACGGGCCGCCGCGCGAAGACTGCTCATGAAGCGGCGCGCATCGTGTATTCCTTCGATATAAAGAAGGATATGCGCGGTGCGCCGGTCCGCGGCGAGGTAATCAATGATCTCGCCGAAATCAATGTCCGTGGAGCCACCGAGCGAAATCACGCTGGAAAAACCTATGCGGTTGGGCAGGGCCCAGTCGAGCATCGCGGTGCAGACTGCGCCGGATTGAGACACCAGTGCGAGCGAACCGGGTAGCGCCCCTCCATGCGAAAACGCGGCATTGAGCCCGATGTCGGGCCGCAGGATACCCAGGCAGTTCGGGCCGATCATGCGAAGACCGTGGCGCCGCGCGTTTGCCAGCACCCGCGCTTCGAGCTCCTTGCCTTCCGGCCCGGTTTCGCCGAATCCGGCGGTGATCACCAGCGCCGAGCGGATGCCTTTTTTTCCGCAGTCATCAATGAGACCGGGAACCGTCGCCGCCGGCGTCGCAATGACGGCAAGGTCGACGGCCGAAGGCAACTCCTGCACCGATTGGGCGCAGTCGAGACCACGAACCATTTTGTACTTGGGATTGACCGGATACAGGCGACCCTTGTAGCCCGCCGCGAGCATGTTCGACACCAGCACTTCGCCGATCTTGCCCGGCAGCTCGGTGGCGCCGATCACCGCCACGGAACGCGGCTCGAACAGGGACGTCAGGTAATGTCTGCCGTTTGAATCCATGGGCTTGATGATTGAGTCCATGGACCCAGCATACTGCATGCGTGTTACGTTTCCTGCATTCAATTCACGACAAGGTCAACAGTCAGCTCCATAAAGCGAATGCCATGGCGTTGCCCGTCCCCGCTTCGGATCGATAGCAGGGTATGTAATCAATAAGCTTGAATTCCAGCCCGGTGCCCTCGGTTGCTCCCATGGCGGCGATCCAGTTCTTGATTTCCGAAGTGCCCGACTGGTAGTTCGTCTCGGGCTCGGACGTGATGGTCGCGTCATCGCGCATGGCAATGGCATCAATCAGCCGCTTGTCGAGTTCCTCGTCGATGACGAAGTGGCTGAACCCGCCGGAGGCGGCAATCCCGACCCGCGCCCCCTTCTTCCAGGAGCGGATGGCATGACCGACCGCGCGACCGAACTCCAACACCCGTCGTGCAGTCGGCTGATTGGGCGGGAAGAACGTGTTGATGAATATCGGCAGCGTCGCCATGTCCGGCAGATCCTTCAGGTCATTGAGCATGCGGTGCCAGAAAAATCCGAACGCATGGCCAAGGCCGTCTTCACCTCCGGGTTTGGGAAGCACCTTCTCCGACACCGATACGTCGAAACCATCGCGCACGACGGAAGAAACAACATGCCGACCCAAATTGGGCGCACCCTTGAGCATCATGGCCTCCCCCGGGGTGCGCGCCCAGTCGGCAAGCCGGATGGCCGGCGTCATATGCTCGAAACGCTCCTTGCTGGTGGGCATGAACGGGATCTGCTCCCCGGTGAAGACCAGGAATGCGGGGTTGTTGTCGGCGAGCAGGATTTCATGCTGGTCATCACCGAAAATCACCAGGACGTCGAGTTTCGCCTCCCTGATCTTGCGTCCCAGGAGATCCACGTGCTCCTGGTTGCGCCGGTCCTGCTCCTTCATGGAATCAAGTGTCAATTTCGCGTTGAACGGCTCGTCCTTGCGCAGGCTCACCAGTTCGTCGAAGCTCAATTTCCTTCCGCGAAAGAAGTGACCCGGGTTCCTGCGATCATCCTGCGCCCTGAGGCCCCATTGATCGGGCTTGATGGCGAGAAGCGGACTGTGCGATGCGCCGACGCCGAAAACGATGCTGGCCATTGAAAATTCCTTTTCCATCATTTTGATGACTATGAATGTAGGAGCGAAATGGCAGACTGACTTGAGGTGGATCAAGTTGATCCCAGATCATTCG
>CAIUKQ010000290.1 GCA_903899705.1 uncultured beta proteobacterium | reverse complement strand
GAATCAGCGCAGGTTTTCTTCTCCAACGCGCGAAACTGGATTGCAATTCTCGACCGCATCATCGAGCGGCGCCTGCCGGTTGATACCTACGTGCCCGGCCATGGCCCGGTTCACCTTGGCCGCGGCGTTGCCGACCTTGAAGAACAACGCCGCTATTTTGTGACCATGCGCGACGAGGTTTCAAAAATGATGGCCGCGGGCAGGACCGTGGAACAAATACAGGCGGAATTTCGGGTGCCGGCGGAATTCGCGCATTACATCGGGCCGGCCCGGCTCAAGGCATTCCTGGGTCTGTTTTATCACCAGTTGGCAGAGCGCGGTTACTGGCCGTAGGACGTGCTGCTTAACGTCCTTCAAATTTTTTCGGGGGGCGCTTCTCGACAAACGCCCTGGCTGCCTCCTGAAAATCGCTGGTCAGATGCAGGGCCGGGATCGGGTCGGTGAGCAGGAAGGCCATGCGCTGCGCCTCCTGCTGGTACATGCGCCGGGTGCGCACACCGGCCCGGACTGCAAGGGGCGGGTTCTTCATCATCTGCCGTGCCAGATCCTCCGCGACGCCCAGATGTTCTCCGTCCCCAACCGAACGGTTGACCAATCCCGCCCGCGCAGCCTCTTCTCCGGTGAACATGCGCCCGGTCAGCACGAGTTCGTCAACCAGAACGCTGCTACTGCGGAATTTCATCAGCGACCACAGCGGCGAAGCATTCAACCCGCGTCCGACCTCGGTGATGTGAAACTTTGTGGAGGCGACAGCAACGACAAGATCGCAACCAAGAGCCAGGCCCACTCCCATGCCCATCACATAGCCATGCACGGCGGAGATGACCGGCTTCCAGTTGACGCAATCGAAAAACAGATCGCGGCGGCGCGTCTCGGGAGCCGCGGGCCCGAAGGCCTCGATTTCTTCGCGCGGACGCAACTGTCGTTGGCGCACGTCGGCACCGCTCGTGAAAGCGCGGCCCGCCCCATGCAGGATTGCAATCTGCGAATCCGGATCAAGATCAAAAAACTGGAACGCGCGACGGACTTCAATGATGACCTGGTCGGTAATGGCATTGAGCTTGTCCGGCCGGTTCAGCATGATGCGCGCGATGCCGTCTTCAACCCGGTACTCGACATATTCCAGGTCGGGCGGTGTGGGCCGGTACTTGACGGCAGGGGCTTCGCTGTCCATGTGATTTCTCCTTAGTGTGTATTATTGCATGTGCCTTGTAGATACCCTTCCCTCAGGTTCTGCAGCTGCCATTCCAAATGGCATTGCAAAAGGCCAGATCGACAAGGAACAACATTGATGCCGACCCGATCACGTCAATCCGGAGCGCTCTCGCTCACCACAGCCGCACTTGTTTCGTGCCTTCTGGCGGGCCAGACAAACGCGCAGACCTGGCCGGCCAAGCAGGTGAGACTGGTCGTTCCGATTTCCGCTGGCGGCAGTGTCGACACCATTGGCCGGGCTGTCGCGCAGAAATTCAGCGAAATCTGGAAACAACCGGTGATCGTCGAGAATCGAGCCGGCGCGGGCGGCACGATAGGCACCGATGTAGTCGCCAAGGCTGCGCCCGATGGCTACACATTGCTGATCAATTCGACCAGCCAGGCGAGCTCGGCCGGCCTCTACCGCAAGCTCCCCTACGACGCGGTCAATGACTTTGCCCCTGTCACGCAGATCATCACCACGTATCAGATGCTGGTATCCAGCCCCAAGCTGCCAGTGACCTCGGTCAGGGAACTTGTTGCCATGGCCCGGGCGCGCCCCGGAAAACTGAACATGGCCTCCACGGGAACCGGCTCGTCGCCGCATCTTGTCGGCGAATTGCTGCGACTCGAAACGGGCATTGATGTCGTCCATGTCCCGTACAAGGGCGACGTGGGGCTGCAGCCTGCGCTCATCAGCGGCGAAGTGGATTTCTCCTTTCTTCCGCCCATAGCGGCGATACAACACATGAAGGCGGGTCGAATGCGCGTGCTCGCGGTGACCGGCACCTCCCGCGTCGCGATTGCACCTGATGTCCCGACGATGATCGAGGCCGGTGTTCCCAATTTCGAGTTCATCGGCTGGGTCGGGATCTTTGCCCCGGCCGGCACGCCCATGGACATCCAACACAGGATCAGCGGCGACATGATCAGGATGCTCGCCATGCCGGATGTGGCCGAACGCGTTCCGGGATGGGGTGGTGTCGCTGCGGGTACCTCACCCGAAGACTTCACTCTTCGCTACCGCGCCGATGTCGCCAAATTCGTGAGAATCGTGAAGGACGCAAAAGTCCCGCTGATCGAATGAATCGATCTGCGCTTGCGAACGGAATGAAAAAGATGAACAACAAGTCGAGACTTCATATACTGGCGGCCGCTCTGCTTTTCCTGGTTTCGCCCGTCTCCATGGGACAGGGATCTCCCGCCTTCCCGTCAAAATCGATCACCCTGGTGCATCCGCAGGCAACCGGCGGACCGGTGGATATCACCACGCGGCTGATTGCGCAGAAAGCCGCCGATGGACTGGGGCAGAACATCATTGTTGAAGCTCGGCCGGGCGCCGGCGGCGCGGTGTCCGGCGCCTATGTCAAACAGGCGCCCGCGGACGGTCACACGCTGCTGCTGGGGAATCACGTTTCGCTCGCGATCAATGTCGCATTGATGCCCAAGCTGCCCTACGATCCCCTCAGGGATTTCACGCCAGTGACTTTGTTGTGGAACAACCCCACCCTGCTCACGGTGGCGGCGAGCAGTCCGGCAAGAAACCTGAAGGAGCTCGTCGCCATGGCGCAGAAGGCCCCGGATGCGGTGAGCTACGCCACCGCCGGCATAGGGACCACGGGCCATCTCTCGGGAACCCTGCTCGCCAGTTCCGCAATGACGAGCATGGTGCACGTGCCCTACAAGGGATCCGTCGAAGCGCTGAATGACATGCTGTCAGGCCGCGTGGACATGTATCTTGGCAGTTATGCGTCGGTCGCCACGCAGCACAAGGCCGGAAAGATCCGTCTCCTTGCCGCGGTCTCGCAGAAGCGCAATGCGATGGCCCCGGATGTGCAATCCATGCCGGAACTCGGGTATCCGGATATTCACTTCGACAGCTGGTTCGGCATCCTGGCGCCGGCACGCACCCCACAGGTGCCGGTGCAACGTTTGTTCGATGAGTTCGTCAAGGCCGTGAACAACCCGGAGGTGCAGGCGAAACTGACAGCACAGGGCACGGTGACTTTGACGAGCGCATCACCGGCTGAGTTCGGCAGTTTCATTGCCGGCGAAATTGTCCGGCTCGGCCGCTCGGCGAAGCTTTCGGGGGCAACGGCCGACTAGACAAGCCTGCCCAATGACTCCCGGATGAATCCAAAAAAGGTTTAAAAATCATGCCCTTGAATCACGAACAAATCGGTTCGGTGATGGTGCTCACCATGAGCCGGCCAGAGCAGCGCAATGCCTGGGGAGACGATTACCACGAGACCTTCAAGCAATTGATTCCTGAAATCGAGGGCAACAAGGACATTCGTTGCGTGGTGCTCACGGGTGACGAGAGTGGCGGAGCCTTTTGCGCGGGCGCCAACATGAAAGAGGCGGACACGCACACCCTGGAGAGCATCGGCGATTTTCTGTCGAACCTGACGGTTTCACGCAGAACTGCGCCTTTCACCCTGCTCTCCAACTTGCCCAAACCGGTGATCGCCGCGGTCAACGGTTACGCCGTGGGAATCGGGGCAATCCTGACATTCTGTTGCGATTTGATTGTGGCCTCGGAGCGCGCCGAATGGCGGCTGCCGCAAGTCGCACTTGGAATTCTTCCTGCTGATGCGGGATCCACCCGGTTGGCGCGCTTTGTGGGCAAGGGAATGGCCATGCGCGCGGCGCTGGGGTTTCCCATCCTTGCGCAAGAAGCATTTCGCGGCGGCCTTGCACAGTGGCTGGTGCCGCACGAAGAGTTGCTATCCAAGGCCATGGAGGTTGCCGAGCACATCGCGAAGCTTCCGCCAATCGCCGTCCTGATGGCAAAGGAATCCATTAATGCCGGACAGGAGATCCCCCTCCCATGGGCACAACTCGCCGATCAATACCGCTTCGCCGCGCTGTCCCTGACCGAGGACAAAAAAGAAGGCCATACCGCATGGCGCGAAAGGCGCAAGCCAATATTCAAGGGCCGCTGACGGATCGCAGTCAGGTCAACCCATCACGAAACTGAAATGGAACAACGCATGAAACCTCTGGACGGAATCAAGGTCGCGGATCTCAGCCGCGTGCTCGCAGGACCTTACTGCGGCCAGTTGCTCGCCGACATGGGAGCCGATGTGATCAAGGTGGAAAGCCCGGGTGGCGATGAAAATCGCGGATGGCCCCCAACATTCCGCGGAATCAGCAGCAATTTCGCCTCGGTCAACCGGGGCAAGTCGAGCCTGACCCTCAACCTGAAGTCGCCGGAGGCCCCAAGAATCCTGCACCGGCTGACAGAGTGGGCGGACGTGATGCTGCATAACTTCCTGCCGGATACCGCAGAGAGTCTCGGCATTTCCTACGACAAACTCTCAGCAATCAATCCGCGCCTGGTGTTCTGCTCGATCTCCGGGTACGGGGAAAAAGGTCCGTTGCGCGGTCGCCCGGGCTATGACACGACGTTGCAGGCGTTTGCGGGCATCATGTCCGTAACCGGTGAGCGCGACGGACCACCGGTGCGAACCGGCGTTTCGTTTCTGGATATGTCCACGGGATTGTCGGCGTACGGCGGCATCATGACAGCGCTCCTTCAGCGAGAGCGCACCGGCAAAGGGGCTCATGTGCACGGATCCCTGCTGGAAACAGCGGTCGCATGCATGGGATTTCACGCCGTGGGATGGATGCAAACGGGAACGCTCCCCGGCAGAAACGCATCGGGCTCCGCAAACATCGTCCCATACCAGTCGTTCGACTGCGCTGACGGCCGGCTGGTGCTCGGAGCGCCGAACGAAGGCGCATGGAAGAAGCTTTGCAACGCAATGGGCCTGGCCGAGGTTGCAACCGATGAGCGGTTTTTGACGAACAAGGATCGCGTGAGGAATCGCGCGGTTCTGCTCCCGATCCTTCAGGAGCGCCTGATGACCCAAACAGCTTCCCACTGGTCGGAAATATTTTTCAAAGTCGGGGTGCCGGTTGCCCCGATCCAGTCACTGGACCAATTGATGCAGCATCCGCAAGTCATCGCCAACGACATGATTGTTCACGCGGCGGACGACGATGGAACCAGCATTCCCTATGTGGGGATGCCATTCAAGATAAAGGGCGTGGAAGGCACCGCGGCAAGGGCCGCGCCCAGGCAAAACAGGGATAGCGATTCCGTGCTGCGCCGGCAGTTGGGCTTCAGCACCGCCGAGATAGAAAATTTCGTCTCAGCCGG
>CAIUKQ010000289.1 GCA_903899705.1 uncultured beta proteobacterium | reverse complement strand
GGCCTTGCTCAGTCCCGCCTGGGCTTCCTGAAGTTTTGCGCTGGTGGCCGACTGCTGCTCTGCCAGGTCTTCCTTCTCCATTGCCAGCCACGCGGTTGCGCCCACCATGACAACGATCAGGACGCCGGCGAGAGCGCTGCCCGTGAGGATGAATTTGCGGAACGCCTTTTGCCGGTCGGCCTCAAGGGCGGGCATGTGTTTCATGATCTCCTTTGCCGTGCGATAGACGCTGAATATCGCGAGAACCGCGGCTACTACGCTGACCAAAAGTGCCATTTCCATGATTGTCTCCGGTTTGTGATGCGTGAATGGGCGCTATTGTAAGTAATTTAAGCGTTCATTGATGAAGTTCGGAGCGGCCGCCTTTGCAACATGTGCGCTCTGAACAGGGGGGGCTACGAGGGACTCAGTGACGCAAATACGTGCCCCCTTGTTATTTAACATCGGCGCGTTTCAGTCCCGTTACGGCGGCCGCGGCGATCACCTCCGGCACCACCGAGGGATTCACCGGCGCCATGATATGCGCGCCGGCGATGCCGGGAATGGTGGCGAGTTCCCGAAGGATTTCAACACAGATCTTTTTACCTTCCTCGCGGGCATCGGTCGCAGCCTCCAGGCGGGCGACCATGTCATCGGGAATAATCGTGCCGAAGAGCTTCTCCTTCATCCATCGGGCGGATTTTGCAGAGGGAATCGGGCACACGCCGATCAGTATTGGCAGGCGTTGTGCGATGCCAAGATCCAGCAGGCGCTTCGCATAGCGCCGCACGATGCCCATGTCCATGCAGAACTGGGTTTGCGCGAAATTCGCGCCCGCGTCGAGCTTTCCGAGCAGGCCCGCCGGGTTCCAATCGGGCGGCGGATCGACGGGCATGTCTGCCGCGCCCAGCACGAGGCCGGTATTGCCTTTGATTTCCGTTCCGGAAGGCAGGGTATGTTCCGCGCGCATGCGGTGTGCCGTGGCCAGAAGCATCTTGCTGTCCAGATCTCCGACGGCTTTGGTGTCGGGCTGGTCCCCTACCTTCGGGCTGTCGCCGGAGAGAATCAGAACGTTGCGAATCCCAAGCGCCATCGCGCCGATGAGGTCCGCCTGCAGCGCCAGTCGATTGCGGTCGCGGCAGGTCATTTGCAGGATGGGTTCGATGCCGTTTTGCAGCAGGAAATGCGAAGCCACCAGAGTGGATAAATGCGTTTTTGCACCGGCGCCATCGGTCACATTCACCGCCGTGGCCAGTCCCTTGAGTGGCAGGGCCCTGGCAATGAATTCCGTGACATCGGCAGAAACCGGCGGCGACACTTCTGTGGTGACCACGAACAGACCGCTTCCCAGTTGGCGTTGCAGCCTGCTGAGAGACGGTGAAGTGCTTGATTCCGTGTTCATGAAACTGCCCGTGCGGAGCGCGCAAAACGGGCCTGGAGGAACACGAACAACGCGAGGCAGGCCCCGGCGATATTGAACCATTGGGCGGCGTCGAAGGCCTTGAGCGGAAGTATCAGGCACAGGCCGGCCGCACCGTACAGCAGCCGCTGCGCCATTGAGAGCCTCTCAATGGCGAATCCCATCATCGCGGCCGACACGAACCAGACGCCCACCAGAGCCGTGACGAAATCAAGAGCGATGAAGACAGGCTCCCCCTTCATCAGCAGGGTGTCGGAATAAACAAACATGAACGGGACAACGTAAATGGTCCACCCGAACGACATTGACGCCCAGCCGGTCCGGTTCTGGTCGGCACCGGCCAGGTTCGCCGCGACGAACGAGGCGATGGCCACGGGCGGTGTGATCATCGACAGGCAGCCGTAATACATGATGAACATGTGCGCCGCCATCGGCGTGATGCCCATCTTGATCATGGTGGGCGCGACCAGGGTGGCCAGCACGATGTACACGCCCACCGTCGGCAGGCCCAGTCCAAGGATGATGTTGGTGAAGGCGCAAAGGAACAGCAGCGCGATCAGGCTGCCCGCGGCGACCGTGATCAGCACCAGGCTGAGCGAGAAACCGACGCCCGAATAGTTGAGGGTGCCGATCATGATGCCGGCCGCCGCGCCCAGCATGAACAGGTCCAGCACCGATTTGCCCGAGTCGCACAGCATTTCGTAGAAATCGCGCCAGCCGATGCGCTTGCCGCGAAAGGGGATGATGATGCCAAGGACCAGCGCGGTTGCGGTTGCGGCGAGGCCGGCATTCTCGGGTTCGTAATTGAGCCAGAACAGGGTGTACACAAGCACGATGAACGGAATCACGAAATACCAGCCGTCCTTCAGGACCTGGCTCAGTTTCGGAATTTCATCGGGGTCCAGCGCCTTGATGTCGCTGCGCGCGGCCTCCAGATCCACTTGAATGAACAGGGCGGCGTAGTACAACACGGCGGGAATCAGCGCTGCCAGCGCAACTTCGAAATAGGGCACCTGCAGGAATTCGGCCATGATGAAGGCCGCGACACCCATCACCGGCGGCATGATCTGCCCGCCCGTTGATGCGCAGGATTCAATGGCGGCGGCGATATGCGGCTTGAATCCCACCCGTTTCATCAGCGGGATGGTCACCACACCCACTGTCAGGACGTTCGAGACCACGTTGCCGGAGATGGTTCCGAAGAGCGACGATCCCACGATGGCAATCTTGGCCGGCCCGCCGCGGTAGCGCCCCATTAACGCCATGGAAATATCGGTGAAGAAGGTCGAGCCGCCGGACTTGAACAGGACGTGGCCAAAAATCGTATAGACCACCACGATGGTGGCAACGATCTTGAGAGCGATGCCGAGGCTGGCGGTCGAGTCCCAAAGGACGTAGTAAGTCAGGCGATCAATGGGAATGGATCGTGCGGCGAATTCCCCGGGCAGCGACCCGCCGATCATGGCCAGGGCGAAAAAGAATACGGTGGTGTACACCAGCGACATGCCGGTGGTGCGCCGCAATCCCTCCAGGATCAGCAGGAACATGGCCGCTGCAACCAGCATGCCGTCCCAGGGCCTCCTCGAGACCAGTTCGGAGTAGGACGGGAACATCACCATCACATAGAGCGAGGCGGCACACGCGGCGATCGCCGCCATCCAGTCGAACCAGGGAATAGGTCCCTTGCGCACCCGGTAGCCACCTTCATCGCCCTTGCTGGCGGGGACATGCAGGAAAAGAAGGGGCATGGCCAGAGCCATCAGTCCCGCGAGGTATTGCTCGAAATACACGGATAGGCCCAGCATGCGCGGCACGTCGAGAACGACGGCAATGATGGCGCAGCTGAGGACTACCGCGAGGACGTTGACGAGGTTTCGCATCGCAGTCATTATGATTTTTCGTTTACTATTGAGAAGGTCGTGCATTTTGCCATAAGCACTTTGCCAACCGGCAGTCCAACCCCAGGAGGAGGAACCCAATCCATGTCAATTCGCCGAGCTTTAACCATTTCCGCAGCCTTGCCCTTCATGGCGTTCGCGGCCCACGCGCAGGTGATCAGCCTGATCACCACACCCGCGGGCACTTTTTCAAATTCGGCGGCTTCAGCCATGGCCAAGGTGGTGACCGATAAGGCCAAGATCCGGAT
>CAIUKQ010000288.1 GCA_903899705.1 uncultured beta proteobacterium | reverse complement strand
GAGCTGTTTGCGGGTGGCTTCGTCCAGATCGGATGCGAATTGCGCAAAAGCGGCCAGTTCACGGTACTGCGCGAGAGCCAGACGCACACCGGCGCCAACGTCACGACGTTTCATGATCTTGGTCTGTGCCGCGCCGCCGACGCGCGATACCGAAATACCGGCATTGATGGCGGGACGGATGCCGGCATTGAACAGGTCGGTCTCAAGGAAGATCTGTCCATCGGTGATCGAGATCACGTTTGTCGGCACGAACGCGGACACGTCGCCCGCCTGCGTTTCGATGACCGGCAGCGCTGTGAGCGAGCCGGTCTTGCCCTTAACGGCGCCCTTGGTGAATTTCTCGACCCAAGCCTCGGACACGCGCGCGGCCCTCTCGAGGAGACGCGAGTGCAGGTAAAAAACGTCGCCGGGATAGGCTTCGCGTCCCGGCGGACGGCGCAGGAGCAACGACACCTGGCGATAGGCCCAGGCCTGCTTGGTCAAATCGTCGTAAATGATCAGGGCGTCCTGGCCGCGGTCGCGGAAATACTCTCCCATGGTGCAACCGGAATAGGGCGCGATGTACTGCATTGCCGCCGATTCGGACGCCGATGCCGCCACCACGATGGTGTAGGCCATGGCGCCATGCTCTTCGAGCTTGCGCACCACGTTGGCGATGGTCGAGGCTTTCTGGCCAATCGCCACGTAGATGCAGAAGAGGTCTTTGCCCTTCTGGTTGATGATGGTATCCACAGCGACGGCGGTCTTGCCGGTCTGGCGGTCTCCGATGATTAACTCTCGCTGGCCGCGGCCCACCGGCACCATCGCGTCAATCGATTTAAGGCCGGTCTGCACCGGTTGTGACACCGATTTTCTCCAGATCACGCCGGGCGCGACCTTTTCAATGACGTCGGTTTCCTTCGTGTTGATCGGGCCCTTGCCATCGATAGGCTGGCCCAGCGAATTGACCACGCGGCCGATCAGTTCCGGACCGATTGGAACCGAAAGAATCTGGCCCGTGCATTTGACCGGATCTCCCTCGGAGATATGCTCGTATTCGCCCAGGATCACCGCGCCAACCGAATCACGCTCAAGGTTCAGGGCGAGACCGAAGGTGTTGTTCGGGAATTCCAGCATCTCCCCCTGCATCACATTGGAGAGGCCGTGAACGCGGCAAATGCCGTCCGTTACCGTGACGACGGTGCCCTGTGTGCGAACATCCGCCGAGAGCGTCAGGTTGGCGATCTTCGTGCGCAGAAGTTCGCTGATTTCGGAGGGTTTCAACTGTTGCATGGCAGTTCCGATATGGTGAGTGTTTGGTATGTGCGTTAATTCAGACTGGGCTAGCTGCCCGTCAATCCGTTGCGCATGGCTTCAAGCTTGCCTCGCACCGATCCGTCGATGACCTGATCGCCCACGCGCACCAGAGCGCCTCCAATCAGGCTTTGATCGACACTGACATGGGGACGAACCTTGCGCTGGAAACGGCGCTCCAGGTCGACCACCAGCGATGCCAATTCTGCGCCGTCCAGCGCGTAGGCACTCGCGATTTCGGCATCGACAGCGCCTTCCCGCTCCGCCTTGAGCAGCTCGAACTGAAGAGCGATTGCCGGTAGTGCTTCCAGGCGCTTGTTTTCAGTTAATGCCTGAACGAGCCCTTTGGCCTCTGCGGGAAGATCACTTCCGGCGGCGGAAAAAAGGTCGGCCAGCTGTGCGCTACTGACTTTGGGATTTCCGATCAACTGCAGCAACTCCGGCGCCTGCGCAATGCCGGCAAGACGCATCAATGCCTCGGACCAATCAGCGAGGTTGCCGGCCTTGTCCGCCAGTGCAAACACGGCTTCGGCATAGGGGCGCGCAATGGTTGCGACTTCGGCCATGGGCCTAGATCTCTTTCTTCATTTGCGAGAGCAGTTCAGCATGCGACTGGGCATTGACCTCACGGCGAAGGATCTTTTCCGCACCGGCAATCACGAGGCCCGCCACCTGCTCGCGCAGTGCTTCACGGGCGCGCGACACTTCCTGCTCGATCTCGGCCTTGGCTGCAGCTTTTTCACGGCTGCCTTCGTCCCGGGCCGCCAGTTTGGCTTCCTCGATGAGCTGGGTCGCGCGCTTCTCGGCCTGTCCGATGATGTCCCCGGCGCGGCCGCGTGCCTTGGCGATTTCCTCGTCCGCCTGCTTCGAGGACACCTCCAGGGCCAGCTTGCCCCGTTCGGCCGCAGCAAGGCCGTCGGCAATGGTTTTTTGGCGCGTTTCAATCGCGTTCAACAGGTGCGGCCAGATAAATTTGACCGAAAACCAGATGAACGCAATAAAGACAACCGCCTGCGCAAATAGCGTAACGTTAATGTTCATGCATTTTCCCCAATAGGGAAGAGCGGCGCGAGGCCGCGATTAGCCAAGCTTGCCCAGAAGCGGATTGGCGGTGGCAAACCAGAGCGCCAGACCCACGCCGATGATGAACGACGCGTCGATCAGGCCCAGCAACAGGAACACCTTGCCCTGCAGCGAATCGGTTAGCTCCGGCTGGCGTGCAGCAGCCTCCAGGAAGCGCGAGCACATGATGCCCACGCCGACGCAGGCACCCAGTGCACCCAGACCGATCATGAGGCCGATGCCGACCGCCGAGTACGCTTGCACCATCGCGATGAGTTGAAGATTTTCCATTTTATTTCTTCCTTTCTTGAGCTGAATGCAGGTTTTGAATTAGTGGTGTTCGTGCGCCATCGATAGATATACGACCGTCAACATCATGAAAACGTAGGCTTGCAGCGCAACGATAAGTATGTGAAAAATGGCCCAGGCAAACGCAAGAACCGATGAGATCACCAGACCGAGGTAATGGTCGGTTCCCCAGCCACTGTTGGCCGCCCACATCCAGAGCAGGAGAAAAATGATTTCCCCCGCGTACATGTTGCCGAACAGCCGCAGAGAATGCGACAGGGGCTTGGAGAGGTACTCAATCGCGTTGAACAGGAGGTTGAATATCCAGAGCAGCGGATTCGAACCAAACGGGGCGCAGAACAGTTCGTGGATCCAGCCCCCGAGTCCTTTGACCTTGATTGAATAATAGATCATCAGCACCCAGACGGTCAGCGCCAGTGCAAATGTGGTGTTGACGTCGGCTGTCGGCACGATCCGAAATCCATGCTCGCTGATGGCATGGGTGCCCTTGGCTACCCAGTCGACAGGCAGGAAATCCATGGAGTTCATCAACAGTACCCAGATGAATACTGTCAAAGCCACCGGTGCGACGAAGCCGTGGCGCTCGTGCTTGAAAATCCCTTTCGTCTGGTTGTCGATGAAATCGAATACCAGTTCGACGAAAGCCTGGCGTTTTGTAGGTACGCCAGCCGTGGCGCCTCTGGCGACCCACCAGATGAATCCCAGGCCGACGAATCCCAGCAGCACGGCCACCGATATGGAATCCATATGCAGCGTCCAGAAGCCGCCATCTCCCACCTGTTTCCCGAAGAAGGACAGGTGGTGGTTGATGTATTCGGTGGGTGTCAGTTCTGTACCGGAAGCCATTGTTTTTAATAAGTTATTACTTGTCATCGCGAACGAAAAAAGCCATCGAAAAAATCAGTACCGTCACGATGAAGGCACCGATCAGACTGCCTGCCACCACCTTGTCGTAGACCGCGAATATCAGCCACAAAGCCGTCAACAACAAGGCAATCCTGACTGCCTCCGCGCTGATCGCGACGACAACCATGTCTACTGCAACCCTTGCCTTACGTCTTTGCAGCACTAATCCCGCCGCTACGCCTGCCATCATGCTGGTGGTTCCCCCCAATCCAGCGGAGATGGCCCCATGCATCCCGGCAACCCAGCCGGCAATCGCCACG
>CAIUKQ010000287.1 GCA_903899705.1 uncultured beta proteobacterium | reverse complement strand
GTCGGGCATGGCGCGCGTCACCATGACGCCAACCGGCGTGATGGAGGCCACGCCGTTGCCGATGGCAAAGAAGATGCCGTAGATCACCACCGCATGCCAGGGCTCGGAGACCAGGCTCATCGCCCCGATGGCAACACCGCTTACCGCAAGGCCGCCGCCCAGCACCAGGCGCAGACTGATGCGGTCGGCCATCATCCCGGCGAGCACCATGGCGGCCGCGGATACGATCTGGAATACCGCAACCGCCACACCGAGCTGGCTGCGGTCCCAGCCGAATTCGGTGACCATGGGTTTGAGCGTGAGGCCGAGGGCAAAGCGCGCGCCACCTCCGATGAAGAGCACGATAAAGCCGGCGATGAGCACCAACAGGGCGCCCGGCGGAAAGGTCTTTTCGGTCGATGCCATCACGTTTCCAGCATCGACGGCCAGAACAACTCTTCTGGCTGATAGAGCCTTGGCGTCAGCGCCTGCCGGTGCGAGTAGCGCAGCATGCGTTCGAGCTCGAGACGGCACTTTTTGAATCCCCACGGGTAAATGTCTGGCCCCGCCAAGGCGCGTTCCTCTTCCCATAGCGCCCGGTAGAACATCGATGTCTGGTGCATGCGCTGCCAGTCCTGCGCGGCAAAGCACAATTGCTTGGAGGCTTCCCAGGCGTCGTAAAGGCTCTTTGCCACCCAGGGATGCGCCTCCAGCACGCTGGTTCGAACAAGCAGCGTGTGCATGATGGGAAAGCACCCGGTGCGGCGGTAGTACTCGCGTTCCTCTCGCACGTAGTCGGGAAACAGGAAGCCGATGTCGGGGTGTTTGTCCGGCGCCCAGATTTCGGTGGTGATGCCGGCGTCGATCGCGCCAGATGCGAGCAGGTCGTATTGCTCGCTGCCCGCCGGTGCGATTTCCATTTTCAACCAGGGCGGCGCCTTCCAGTCGGGAATGCGCACCGGCTGCCAGGCCACCCAGGTGATGGATTCGAGGTCGACGCCGTAGTCCTCTTCGAGGATGCCCTTGGCCCACAGGGCCGCACTGGTGATCCAGGTCTGCAGCCCCACGCGCCGGCCGTTGAGATCGGAGGGTTTTCGTATGTCTTTGTTTTTATTTATATAAATGTATGAATGGCGAAACATGCGTTTCACGAAAATCGGGATCGCGGTGAAACCCAGTTTGCGAAACGGCAGGTCGGCGATGTAGGTGCCGGTGAAAAATTCCACGATATCGAATTCACCGCGCGCGGCGCGCTGCTGGCGATCGACATCGTCGTCGTTCACCGAGATCGCGAGTTCGATGCCCTCGGGTTTCACCCGTCCGTCGAAGAGCGCCTGGGCGCGGTCGTAGGGACCGCAGCTCATGCTGAGTTTCAGATCACCTGCCATTTGTGTTCCTGAAAAAGTGTTTTCTTTGCAACGCCAGCTATAGGGGCGCTTGGGGGGAGTATCCCCTCAAGACTAGGGATAGGTTTAGTCCGCCCTGATGCCATGCTCGGCGACGAGCTTGCGATAGCGCGCGTCATCCACACGCATCAGCGCGGCCAACGCTTCGGGCGTTCCGCCTTCGGGGACATAGCCGGTGCTGGTGAGGCCCGCGCGCACATCGGGCAGGGCCAGCACTGCATTCACTTCCCGGTTCACGCGCGCGATGATGGGCGCGGGCGTTGCCAGGGGCGCGAGCAGCCCGAACCACGCCACGGCATCCATCTCCTTGTAACCCAGTTCCACCATGGTGGGCGTGTCGGGCAGCAGCGCCGTGCGTTTCGCCGAGGAGGTGGCGAGCACGCGCAGTGCGCCGCCGCTGAAATGGCGCAGATTGCCCGAGGTCGGCATCCAGATCACATTGACCTGACCCGCAATCGCTGCAGTAACCGCCTGCGCCACGCCCTTGTAGGGAACGTGAACGAGGTCAAGGCCCGCCGCTTTCCTGAACTGTTCGCCCAGCACGTGCATGGGCGAACCGTTGTCCCCGCCGGTGTAGGGCAGGCCGGGTTGCTTCTTGGCGATCTCGATCAGTTCGCCGACACTGCCGGCACTGAATTTTCCGTTCACCGCGAGCACCATCAGCGTGTAGACCGGCATGACAACGGGCGCAAGCTCGGTGATCACATTGACCGTCGCCGCGCCTTTCGAGAGCACATAGGGCGCGATCACCAGCGTATTGGGCATGAGGAAGAGGGTGTAGCCATCGGGCGCCGCCTTGACGGCCTGTCCGGCGGCGAGCATGCCCGAAGCGCCGGGACGATTCTCAACCACCACCGTCTGATCGAGTCGCGTTTTGAGGCGATCGGCGAGGATGCGCGCGAATACATCAACGCCAGCACCCGGCGCGGAGGAGACCAGCAGGTTGATGGGCTTTGCCGGCCAGCTTTGTGCCAGACACGATTCTGCAAATACAACAAGACAGTACAACAAGGCAATTCGACGACGCATTTCAAAGGCTCCCGGGTGAGTGATTCTCCTGTCTGCTTTATCGCCTGCCCGTCGCATTACGTCAAGCGCGATGCCGTGGGCCAGCGGCTAGAATGCATCTCATGGAAAATGGAGCACGAATGGAACGTGGAACCCACATGGAACGTGGAACCCGAATGCAGGGAAAGATCACGCTCGTCACCGGCGGTGGCGGCGGCATCGGCGCGGCCACGGCGGAGCTGTTTTGCGCGCAGCAAGCCAAGGTGCTGCTGGTTGACTGCGATGCCGCGGCGCTTGCAAAACAGGCAGAAGCGATAGCGGCGCGCATTCCCGGTGCGGTGATTTCGATATGCGTCGCCGATGTCACCAGCGCACACGATACGGCAGCTGCCGTGGCAAAAGCCGTTGAGCTCTTCGGCGGGCTGACGACCCTCGTCAACAACGCCGCGGTGCGTTACCTGAGTTCCGTACTGGACGCCGATCTTGCGCAATGGGAAAAAGTGCTTTCCGTGAACCTGCTGGGCGCGGTCACCATGAGCAAGGCGGCCATCCCCGAACTGCGACGAAGCGGCAATGCCGGCATCGTCAACCTATCCTCGACCTATGCCGAAGTCGGCCGCAGGGATTTTGGCGCTTACGACGCGAGCAAAGCCGCCCTGTTGTCATTGACCCGCACAATGGCGTTCGAAGAGGCGGCACACGGCATTCGCGTTAATGCCGTGTGCCCGGGCGGAACGCTGACGCCGTTTACCGTGGGTCGTGCCAAAGATCGAGGATTGAATGAATCGGATCTTCGCGGGCAGGCCAAGGGCGACACGCTTCAGAAGCGTTGGGGCGAGGCGATTGAGATTGCTTACCCGGTGCTTTGGTTTGCTTCGAACGAGGCGTCATTCATTACCGGTGCCTCGCTGATGGTGGATGGCGGCACGTCCATCATGTAGTCGGGTGTCAATGGAAAGCATGAAGCGCTTTCGATCCAAAGCCGAAGTGGAACGGTTCGAAAAGCGGACATTCAACGTCAGCAATCAACGACGATCGCGGGCCGTGCGTTGCATTTAGTGTTAGACCCCTGCAACAACGAAGCCGTTCACTTCCAATTGAGATTCAGCTTGCGCTGGGACAAAGCGCAGTCTCTCAAATAGAGATTAATAAGGCTTTGGTACGGAACACCGACGTCTTCAGAGATCGCCTTGAAATACGAAATGGAATCTTCGTCAAGACGAATCGTGATTTGCTTTTTTAATTGTGAGGCGTATGGATTCTTTCGTGCTTTGGAGAAATCGTATTCTTTGCGCATATGGAGTGCCCGATCAGTAAGATTTTGACTCTTTGGAAATTGCCTTTCGCGCGGAGATGATTCGAATAACATTGCCTTCACTTCGGTAACAATGGCAAACGAGCAACAATCGAAGCACACTGCTCATTCCAAGTAAAACAAAGCGATCTTCGTCTTCAGAGTGGTCTGGATCACCGATCAGCTTTGCCCGTTCATCCAAGAAAACGGATTTCGCTTCGTAGAAGCTAACCCCATGTTTTTTCAGATTGGCTGCAGCCTTTCGATCATCCCATTCGAAACGAAGTGTGCCCATGCACTAGTGTAACTACACTGTAGTGCATGAGCAACTCGCGAATGGATAGACGAGGAAAAGTGGTCTAACGTTCCCGCTCTTGGGCGCGAAGCGTCCAATGCAGCGGGCCGTTATGCGCGCGATTGCCAGATCGATGTGGCGAGTGACGCCTATGAGCCGAATTCTGACTTTGGATCAGACCGGACAGTCCAGCGCCCCCGCCGAAATGCCATCGCGGCTGCCCGCCGTAACCTGATTCACAAACGCACGCGCAATCATGCGCCGCACCTTCACGACATCTTCGTCGGGCCCGAGCAGGTTTTCTGTGCGCCTCGCCTCAAGCAAGTCGCCCTGCGCTTCGACGGCCCAGGCGTCTTCGTCGCCGACCTTTTCCAGGCGATTTGCCGCCACGGTGTCGAAGGTTGCTTTGACTTTCGCGCGTTCGGTTTCGTTGCCGGCGCGGAAGGCGAGGTAGCGCACGATCATGGTGGTGTTTTCGTCCGAGGGGAACTGCCACAGGCGCGAGGCGTAGCTTGCCGCGCCGGGGGCGGGGGATATCGGGTTGGTGGTGAGGCAGGGCAGGACGAAGCGTTCGCCGCGCACGTCGGTGGTGAAGTGGCCGTGGCCGATGGGTTTGCCTTCGAGGTCCACGGATACGCCGCGCACGCCATGGTTGGTGTGGACGATTTGAACGCGCCGGTCTTTTAAAGGCACGCCGCCCTGGCGGTCGATATCGGAAGCTGATTGGGAAACGGTGTGCAGTGTGATCGCATGAAAGCCGTCGCTGCCGTCAATCGAAAGCAGCCAGTTGGCCTTCCAGTATTGTGTTTTGAGGCGAAAGCAGACGAACTCATCGGGCTTGAGCAGTTCTTCGGGGACCTCGGATTCGAGGGGTGGGGGCGGAAATTTTTTGGCGTCGCCGATGTAGGCCCAGATGTACCCGCCCAGTTCCTGCGCCGGATAGGCCGTTACGCCGACTCTGTCATGCGCGGCGCAGCGTTCCTTTTCCCAGGGGATGAGGGTGCAGGTGCCTTTGCCGTCGAATCGCAGGCCGTGCAGGATGCATTGCAGGTCGCCATCCAGCACCCGACCCACCGAGAGCTTCATGCTCCGGTGCGGGCAGCGATCCTTGACCACGCAGGGCTTGCCGTTGCTGTCGCGCCAGACCGCCAGCGCTTCGCCGAGGATTCGTATTCCCACCGGTTTTTCCGCCGCCAGTTCCTCCGACTGCAGGATCGGATACCAGTAGTTGCGCAGGCCCGCGGGGAGGCCTTGGGGAATGTTGGAAGCCAGCTCGGGAATGGTCATTGGTGCGTTCATGGGCAACTCCTCGCGGTTCAATCCGCCTTGATGGCGAATTCTTTCACGATTCGGCCGTAGCGGGCATGGTCATCACGCATCTCCGCGCCGAAGGCTTCCGAGGTCCCACCGCGCACATCAATGCCGGCATTGTTCATGCGCGTTTTGACATCGGGCATCGCGATGATGGCGTTGATTTCCTGGTTCATGCGCGCAATCACCGCCGGTGGCGTCGCGGAGGGCGCGAGCACGCCGTACCAGGCGTCGGTTTCCACGCTGGGATAGCCCAGCTCCCGCATGGTGGAGACATCCGGCAACTGCGCGGTGCGACGCTTCTCCGTCACGGCAATCACCAGCAGTTTGCCGCTGCGCAGGTGCTGCGCAATGCCGCCACCCATGGCGACAAACAGGACATCCACCTGCCCGCCCAGCACCGCGGTGACAGAGGGGGCGACGCCATTGAAGGGAACGTGCGTGAGGTCGATACCCGCAGCGCGGCGAAAGAGTTCTCCGCCGATGTGCATGGGCGAGCCGTTGCCGGCGCTGGCATAGGGAAGCCCGGGCTTCTTCTTTGCCAGGGCCACCAGATCCGCCACGTTCTTGACTCCGAGTTCCGGATTGACCACGAGCATCATCGGTGTCGATGCCGGCATGATCACCGGCGCGAGGTCCGTCATGACGTCCGCGCCGCCACCAGCCCCCTTGGCCAGCAGGTGCGGCGCGATGGCGATGGTGTTGGGCGCGACGAGAAACGTATGGCCATCCGTAGACTTCGCCACGACATTGGCGCCCGCCAGCCCGCCGACGCCCGGACGGTTCTCGACGATGGTCGGCTGCCCGACACGCGCCGGAAG
Source organism: uncultured beta proteobacterium (assembly GCA_903899705.1). Classification (GTDB taxonomy): domain Bacteria; phylum Pseudomonadota; class Gammaproteobacteria; order Burkholderiales; family SG8-39; genus 2-02-FULL-62-17. The sequence goes on along the minus strand of CAIUKQ010000287.1, from coordinate 3,313 downwards.
CTTCTCGGCGACAATCCGCGAGAACACATCCGGGCCGCCGCCGGGCGGGAAGGGCACAACCAGGGTGATTTGCCGCGAAGGCCAGGCTTGCGCAAGCGCCGCCGGTGCGGCCATCGACATCGCGGCGCAGGCAATCAGCGGCGCGGCCAGGGTGGTGAAACGGATTCTGTGTGCATTTCTCGGGAATGACATCATGGTCTGCCTTGCTCCTGGCGCGTGGATTTTCGTCTGGCATTTATGTTACACGAGGGGCGGGCGTGGAATCGGGGGCGATGACAGCGGTGACCGCACGCGCGGTCAGCCGGCGCTGTTGACGCAGGGCGGCAAGCTGGATGCGGGCGAGGTGCTGCCGCGATTCCAGCGCGAAGCCCAGAACATGCCCGAAGAAGTGCGTGAGTTCATCGTCGAAAAAATCCGCGAACACCTGTTCATCCGCCACGACGTAAAATCCAAACGCCGGCAGGTTCGGCGGGAGGATTGGCAAAGACGCATGAAAGAAGGTTCCGCCGATTTGGCGGCGTGCGAAGACCCGCCATAGATTTGAATCAACAATGCACCCGAGGAGCAGCCATGACCACCATCAGCGAAAACGAAACCCTCACCCGTGTCGGGCCCGGCACGCCCATGGGCGAATTGATGCGCCAGTATTGGGTGCCGTGCGCGGGCTCCTCGGAACTCAAGGCCGACGGAGATCCGGTTCGCATCATGATCCTCGGCGAGAAGCTCATTGCGTTTCGCGATTCCAGCGGGAAGCTGGGCATCCTTGACCAGCGCTGCCCGCACCGCCGTGCCTCCCTTTTTTACGGGCGCAATGAACACGGCGGCATCCGCTGCGTATATCACGGCTGGAAATTCGACACCGATGGCAACTGCCTGGAGACGCAAAACGTCCCGAACGCCGATTACAACAAGCGAATCAAGGCAAAGGCCTATCGCGCTGCCGAGCGCAACGGCGTTGTCTACGTCTACATGGGCGCGAAAGAAGAACCGCCGGCATTGCCCGGATTCGAATGCAACCAGGTGCCCGAGGAAGACCTCTTTGTGCGCTTTACATTTCGCGAATGCAACTGGCTGCAGGCGGTGGAAGGGGAGCTCGATACCAGCCACGTCGGCATCATGCATTTCGGCGCCGTGACCCGCGAGCAGCTCGCCGGCGACCCCATGCAGTCCTACATGGTGGCCAACAAGGCCCCGGAATACGAGATCAAGGAAACGCCCTACGGCTACATCTACGCGGCCTATCGTCCCGCGGATGGCGAGGAACTTTACTGGCGCTACGGCCATTTTTCGCTGCCGTTCTGGACCTCGCCGCCGATCAATCAGATGGAGACCAACGTCCTGCAGCGCGCTTTCGTGCCCATGGATGACACGCACACGCTGTTCGTCTCCATGTTCAAGAAAGGTGCGTATCCGGAGTCGCGGGTTCAGGCACAGGACGGCATCGCGGGTGCCTCACAGAACTTCCCGTACCTGCCCAACAGCACGGATTGGTATGGCCGCTGGCGGCTGCGGGCCAATGCCTCGAACGACTATGAACTCGACCGCGAGGTTCAGCGAACGAAAAGCTTTACCGGCATCGAGGGCGTGCAACTGCAGGATCAGGCGGTGCAGGAGAGCATGGGCGCCATCACGGACCGTGAATCGGAAAACCTCGCGCCCTCGGACATCATGATCGTGCGCGTGCGGCGCCTGTTGCTCGATGCGGCGCGTGCGTGGAAAGAGGAAGGCAAGTTGCATTTCTCTGCCGAGCATCCGGAGGCTTACGGCGGTGTGCGTGGCGGACACCTGGTTGCGCATCGCGATCGCGACTGGCTGGAGACCTATGCAAAGGCGATCGCGGCGGCGCCCTGGCAGGACCTGGGCAAGGTCAAAAGTCCGGCATAGGGGCTTCGCGTTCAGCGATGCCTTATGCGATGTAAGTATATGATTAATATGTATTAATGTTGTATATAAGAGGGGGTTGCATGCGGTCTCGACGTCTTTTTCGCACCGCCTTTGGCGCGATGATCTGCGCCACGGCCTGTTCGACATGGACCCCTTGGGTGCTTGCGCAGGCTTATCCGACAAAACCGATACGCATTGTGATTCCCTATCCGGCGGGCGGCATCGATCCGGCCCTGCGGTTCATGGTGCCGAAGATGGCGGAAGTCCTGGGTCAGACGCCCTATGTCGACAACCGGCCCGGGGCCAATGGTTTGATCGGTGCCGATTTTGTGTCGCGCGCGGCGCCCGATGGCTACACCCTTTTGTTCGTTGCGCCCAGCACCATCATCAGCGGCGTGTTGCTCTCGAAAGACTTCAAGCTCGATCCCCTGAAGGATTTGACGCCGGTGTCCGAGTTGTTCGGCACCAAGAAGGTCCTGGTGACGCATCCGTCGCTGCCGGCAGGATCGCTTCGTGAATTGGTGGAGTATGCGAAGCGAAATCCGGGAAAGATTTCCTACGGATCAGGCGGCATCGGCGGCACTTTTCACATGGATACCGAGCAGTTCAAGATCGTCACCGGCATTGACATGGTGCATGTGCCCTACAAAGGCACGGGCCCTTATACCGCGGACCTGCTGGCGGGCCGCGTGCAGTTCGGCATCATTCCCTTGAGTAACGTTCGGCAATACATCGCCGCGGGCAAACTCCGGCACCAGGCAATGTTCGAGACTTCCCGGGATACCGACTATCCGGGCATTCCCACCATCGCCGAGGTCTATCCCTCGATGGCGCGCATCGGCGGATGGATCGGCATGTTTGCGCCTCCCGGGTTGCCAGCGCCCATTCTGAGGCGTGTCTACGAGGCAACCGACGCGGCGATGAAGACGCCGGAGATGAAAACATTCCAGGATCAGTCGGGGGGCTTTGTCACTTCGTCGCCGCCGGATGTGTTTGTCGGCACCATCAAATCGGATTACGACAAGATGGCAGAATTGATCAAGGCGATTGGACTGAAGCCGGAGTAACCCGAAGCAGGCGCCCGAGTCCGCGAAGCGGAGTACAGGTGCTTGCAGAAATCCACATCGAACCGAAGGGATGCGCGTGAGACAAAAATTCAGCCCGTTTGCGGCGTTGTTTGCAGGACTTTGCCTTGCCTGGTCCGCGCCCGGCGCGTTGGCGCAGGCCTATCCGGTGAAGCCGATCCGTTTTATCGTGCCCTATCCGCCCGGCGGCATTGATCCGTCCCTTCGCATCATGATTCCCAAACTGGCCGAGGTGCTGGGGCAGCAGCCCATCGTCGACAACCGGGCCGGCGCGAACGGCCTGATCGGCGCCGACCTCGTGGCGCGCGCAGCACCCGATGGCTACACGTTGTTGTTCGTGGCGG
>CAIUKQ010000286.1 GCA_903899705.1 uncultured beta proteobacterium | reverse complement strand
TGGCGCTGCCGCGCAGGCTGCGCTGAGCAAAGTGTCCGGCCGCGACCAGGAGGAGATCAAGCGTCGCGCAAGCCTATGGGTTCATGCGCATCAACTCGAGCGGCAATTGCCCGCTTTCACTGAGCCGATCGGGTCGCCGTAATCGATTCAGCAACCGCATGGTGTTCGCCTCACGGGAAGGGAGTGGGCCAGGGTCAGCTCCCGGCCAGGAGCAGTCATACGATCAGTCGGAAAATCGTTGTGCCGATGACCGGTTTGGAAATACAGCCACCATCGACCGACGGGCCCTAAAACTCGACCATTGTCCAAGTTCGAATCTGGGATTCGCTACCAGATACAAAGCAGAAAAAAAGCACGCCGGCGCGAAGCGCCTGCGACCTTCCCGTCTTTAGACAACGCCACCTAGAACAGGGTAATCAGACCTTTGCCCTGAGCCTTCGAGGCATACATGGCCGCATAGGCTTGCTGGATCAGTCGCCCTGCGTCCGTTGACTCGCCAACGATGCGAGTCACGCCGATGTTGGCCGACACCGGCAACACTTTCCCTTCGAAGGAAACCGGCTCGCTGATGGCATGCAGCAGCGCCTGCCCCGACTCAAACGCATCGGCGTCGGTCCTGGCACTGGAAAGCATCACTGCAAATTCACCGCCACCGAGCCGTGCCACGGTATCGGTGCGACCGACCGCTGCTGTCAGCCGCTCGGCAACAGCCAAGACGATCGCATCGCTGGCGGCCGGGCCATGCTCGTCGCCAGGTTCGGTTGATCGGCTTAGTTCCAGGAAGAGCAAGGCGCTCGGCTCGCCGGTTGCGGCTGCGTGCTGAATCGCATCCCGCAGCCGATCGAGCAGGAGCATGCGACCCGGCAAACCGGTCAGTTCGTCACGCAGCGCACGTTCGAACAAGCCCATCGCGTTCTGTTTGCGATGGGTGGCAAACGCGATGCTGCGCTTCAACATGCCGGCATTGAAACTGCCCTTGACCAGAAAGTCCTGAGCGCCCGCGGCCAGCGCGTCAAGCGGCAATGGCGCGCTCTCGTCGCTGGTCAGCACGATGATCGGCATCTTGCTGTTGGCCTTTGCCACCGCCTTCAATGTCTCCAAACCCTGACTGTCGGGCAGACCCAGATCGAGAAGCACCGCCTGACAAGACGGGGAAAGACGCAGCGTTGTCAGTGCAGCGTCAGCGCTTTGCACCCAGCGCAGAGACGGCAAGCCGCTTTGACCCAAATCACCGAGCAGTTCCTGCGTCAGTCGGGCATCACCAGGGCTGTCCTCAACCAGCAAAATGTAGGGCGGTGCTCTCACGACTTCACCTCGCCAAAAGAGCCGTGACCCAGAGTGAACCTGAACTGAGAACCTACTCCGGGGGTGCTCTTTACCCAGAAGTTGCCACCATGGCATTCGACGATACGCTCGGCGCCGAACAATCCCAGCCGGATGTCTTCATCGGCCGCTGAAGGGGAACGATGCTCGAACGCCGCGAACAGGCGGACGGCCTGCGCCGTGTCGATATCGAAACCAGGCCCATTGTCGCGAACGAAGTAGATTGGTTCGGCGTTGCTACCGCGTTCGCAACCGAACTCGATTTCCGCCTTGGCAGTCGTTTGAACGAATCGCCATGCTGTATCCAGCAGGTTGTGCATGAGGCTAAGCACGAGCGGGGGATTGCCCCGTGCCACGACGCCTTTTTTGATCCGCCAACGCACCTGGCGCCAGGGCTCAGAAACGCTCAGACGGTCTGCAATCGACTGAGCCATGGCCGAGAGGTCGAGATCATCGCGTTCGAGGTCTGGCCGCAGCTGCATCTCAAGCGATAACAGCCGCGAAATAAGATCGTTCATCTGCAGCGCCGATTGTTCGACCAACTGCAATCGCCGCCATGCCGTTGTTGAAACTGTCTGCTTCGCATCCCGGCTGACCAGTCGCGTCATGCCGATGATGCCGGTGAGGGTACTGCGAAGGTCCAGGGCCGCAGTGCGGCTCAGCGAGCGCAACTGCGCATTGGATGATTCAAGCAAGGCGTTTCGCTTGCTCAACTGTCGCCGCAGCACGGCATGGCGCATCGCGCGCAGCAGAGTCTCACTGTTCGTGCTCTGCTTAGACAGGAAATCTTCCGCGCCGGTCCCTAAAGCCTGCAACGCCAAGTCACTGTCGTCCTGTCCGGTCAGTATGACCACCGGCGTGAGCGGCGCCGCAGATTGAACCGCAACGTAGCCCGCCAATCCCTCGCTGTCGGGCAATCCCAAGTCGAGCAACACAAGGTCGGTCGCGGCCTTGCTCAAGACATCGAGCCCATCGGCGAGTGTGGACGCCTGCTGCACGGCGCAGGACTTGCCGAACTGATCGTGCAGATAGCCGCTCACCAGGTGCGCATCGCCGGGATTGTCTTCAATCACCAGAACCTTGTGAAAGGCATTCATTGCAGATCCCTTGAAGCTCACGGTCGGCGCAAAAGTCTGCAAGGCTCAGCCCAAGCGACCGGGGAGCAGAACCGATTGACACCAATAGTCGTGGATAGCGCGGACCAGCGATTTATACGCCTCAAAGTCGTTGGGCTTGACCATGTAGGCATTGGCATGAGATCCATATGCCTGCAGCACGCCGTCTTTTGCGGCCGACGACGTCAGGACCACAACTGGTATTTGCCGCAGCGACGAATCCTGCTTGATCAGCGCCAGTACCTCCTGCCCGTTCAGCCCGGGAAGGTTGAGATCGAGCAGCACCAGATCGGGCGTGGGGCTGCCGGCATGCTCGCCGTCCTGGCGCAAAAATCGAAGTGCCGCGTCGCCCGAGGCTACCCAGTGCAATTGAGGCAGGAGCTCGTGTTCACGCAGCGCTTCCTGAACAAGCCTGACGTCGGCCGGGTTGTCTTCGACCAACAGGATGTCCATGCTCATACCGCCATTGCCTCTTTGGCAGCTGCAAGAGTGGGGCCGTCTAGATTCGGCAGCGTGAAGTAGAACGTGGTGCCCTGCCCAGGCTGCGAGACAACGCTGATGGTCCCGCCGTGCTGCTCGACGACCTTCTTGCAGATTGCCAGGCCGATGCCGGTGCCTTCATGTTCGGAGCGCAGGTGCAGGCGTTGGAACATGACGAAAATCCGGTCGAAAAATTTCGGCTCGATACCGATGCCGTCATCGCGCACGCTGATACGCCACTGCTCACCTTGCGCTTCGACACCGATATGGATCACCGGCGCTTCCTTGCCGTGAAACTTCAAGGCATTGCCCAAGAGATTGCCGAACAACTGCCCCATCTGAACGGCGTCGGCCATCACAACCGGCAGCGGATCGTGGGTAATCGTTGCGCCAGTCTCATCCACCCTCAGACGCAAGGCGTGCAGCGCATCGGCCAGCACCGTCTCAAGCGCCAAAGGCTTGTTTCTGTTCATCCGGCTGCCAATGCGTGCAATGCTGAGCAGGTCGCGTATCAGCGCGTGGGCGCGTTGTCCCCCGTCAACCATGAAGTGCAGGAACTCCTGCGCCGGTTGCGACAGTTCGGCCCCATAGCGGCTCAGCAGCAGTTGCCCGTAGCTGTTGACCATGCGCAATGGCTCCTGCAGATCGTGCGACGTGACATAGGCCAAGCGCTCAAGGTCCTCATTCGAGCGCGCCAATTCGGCGGATTTGGCTGCGAGTGCAGCAGCGTGCTGGTAGCGCTCGGTCACGTTTTCGACGGTACCAACAAAACCCTCGTGCGGCGCCTCGCCGCGCAATGGCGCCAGCCGGGCGCTAACCCAGATACAGCTTCCATCCGGACGAACCATGCGGTGTTCGCTTGCCTGAACGCCGCCCTCGTCGAGAACAAGCTGACGCTTGGTTATCACTTTCGCCATGTCATCATGGTGGATGAACTGACGTATATCGGTGGCAATTGCCTGCTCTTGCGACACGCCGGTGATGGCTTGCCAAGCCTCATTGACGAAGATGCATCGACCTGCTGAATCAAGCATGAAAATGCCTTGCGGGCAGACGTTCATCACATGGCGCAGGAGGCTCTCCTGGTCGACGAGACGCGTCTGCAATTGCCAGCGCTCTGTGATGTCCTGAAGCGCTGCCACCCAACGCACAGGCTGCCCGTCTTCGAATTCGACCGTGCCCACATTGCGCACCCAGATCTGCTTGCCGTCCGCCCGGATCAAGGGCAGCTCCAGATCCCACGCAGCGCCAGTCGCCAGGCTATGCGCAATCGCATTGTTGATCCTGGCGCGGGCTTCGGGCGGATAAAACTCGGCTGCGCGCGCTCGGGACGGCTGGTAGTCGAGCGGCACGCCGTGAATGCGGCAAGTCTCGGCAGACCAGGTGAGCCTGCGGAGGGCGATGTCAAACTCCCATCCACCCACCGCGGACAGTTCAGCTGTGCGGGTCAGCAGCCACTGGCTTTTCGCGAGAGCCTGTTCGGCAACCAAGTGCTCGGTCACGTCCTGCAACACCGTGAGTGCTCTCACCACACGACCTTCATCGTCGCGTACGTAGATCGCCGACATGAGCACATCCTTCGGCTGACCGGACTTGCAGATCACCTGCAGCGCGATGTCCTCGCAATGATTGGTTTCGGCCATCGAAGCACGTGCGGTTTGCCTGTCGATACGCGACTGTGGTGTCAGGAAGTCGGCCACATTGCGACCCAACACTTCATCCCGCTCATAACCGAACTTTTTCAACCAGTAATCGCTGACCGCGAGGAACAGGCCACTTGGAGAGGATGAATGAATCAGCGCTGGCGTTGCCTCATAAAGCTGCCGAAAACGCTCACCCGCCGCAGCGGCCGCCTGCTCTGCGTTGACTAGTCGGGTGATGTCTCGAAGAACCTCGAAGTAACCGTTTTTCGGGCCCAAAACACGGCTTGGGATGTAGTTGACCAGGTCGTGGCGCACACTTCCGTCATCTAGCACCGCACGCTTTTCGAACGATAGCGACTCGCCTGCTATCGCTGACTCAATGCACGACTGGGCATGCTTGTACAACGAAGGTTCTAAGGCTTCGGAAGCGTGCAAACCACGCAGACTTTCGGGCGTATGGCCCAGCGATGCCGCGTACGGGACATTGGAAAACCGATTTCTCTGATCCCCATCCCACAACGCCACCATGAATGGCAAGTCCTCAAGGACTTGCTGCAGATCGGCCGAAAGTTGGGTTACCTCGACCTGGTTTTTCAAGCGCTTTTGACTGGTGATATCACGAGCGATCTTTGACACCGCAATGATCTCTCCCTCGACATCGCGAAGCGCTGTCAAAGTGACCGAGACGTCGATCAGCTCACCGTCCTTGCGACGGCGTTGGGTCTCGAAGTGGTCTATCTCACCGCCGGCTCTCACCTGTCCGATCAGCCGCTCTTCTTCATCTGCACGATCTTCCGGAAAAAGGCAGGCGATCGACTGCCCGATCATCTCTCTCTCTGAATAGCCAAAGATCTTTTCGGCTGCCGCATTCCAGCTCATCACTTCTCCGGCAAGAGTCTTCGAGATGATGGCGTCATCCGAGCGCGAAACGATCAAAGCGGCTAATGCCGCTTGCGACATTTTCGTGAGTGGACCGGCCCTGAGCTGAGCTTGATTGCTTTGATCTGACATGGTCACGCTCGTCCTTGTCCTCTTGAGCGCACGATGCGCTTCGGCGGAGCCTATACCCCTAAAAAGCTTGACCGCAGACTCTTTTTCACCGCAATCACCACGACTGCAGCATCAGGACGATGTGGCAAACAGCAAGGCCCAGTTGCGGCACGACCTACAGCGGACCAGCTCGTCAGTCTGGATACACGGATCCAAGGCCAGGATGAAATTTGCGTCCATGACGACAGATTTGCTCTCGAGGCTGCGAACCGCACCTATGCCTCGGTCAACACTAATCAGGGGGGCAAGATGACTTGCTCACCCCATGACCGCGGGACCACGTTCAACGTGAGTTTGCCGCGCGCCGCGCGTATTGCCTCGGGTCGGCCGGGGCCGCGCCCGGAGAAGTCAGATTCGACCAGAGGCGGGCTGGCCGTGTTCCGGTCGGCGGTCGCCACCTGCGAACGACCGTTTACTGAGTGGACCAGCCGCTCGAATTGAGAGGTGCCGACGACCGCTATGGGTCGCATACCGATGTTGGCTGTCGGACATCGACAGACCGCTATGCGACGCATATCAGAATTTCGCAGCCGTAAGGCCGGTAGGGGCTGTTTAGCGGCC
>CAIUKQ010000285.1 GCA_903899705.1 uncultured beta proteobacterium | reverse complement strand
GTATCAGGACATAGAGCAGCAGGGAGGTGACGACGACGAACAGCCAGCCCTTTAGGGTGCTGGCCAGGACAATCCGCGCCGGATCGCTGACCAACCAGCCGACCAGCATGTCGGACAACAGGATCCAGAGGCATGCGAAGGCCGCATAGGCCAGCACCGCGCGCAGCACATCCACCGGTGCGCGGGCGGCGGCGCTTGCGGCTTCGCCGCCGCCCTCGGCGGGCAGGCGCGCGCTCATTTTTTTACTCCCGCGGCGGGTGGGCTGGAATCCTTCGCCTCGTTGCAGGCGATCGGCAGCGCGTCGGCAAAAGCCAGGTTGAACGGTTCGGTTCGCTCGAGTTCACGCGCCAGCGCGTTTATTTGCCGCTTGAGGCCGATCATCTCCAGTTCGCGGTCGACCGCGAGCTTGTTGAAGCGGTCGAGTTGTACATTGCGCTCGGTGAGGGTCGCCGAGGCGGCCTCGGCCTGTTCGCGAGCCGCGCGGGCCTCATCCAGCAGATTCAACGCCACTATCCGCGCCTGGCGCTGGACTTTGATGGCGGCGGCCTGTTCGGCGGCGCGCTGCGCGGTGGCTGCCTGCAGCGCGTCGCCGCGCTGCGCCAGACTCACCAGCAGGCCGTTGAAGGCGCGGATCAGCGTGCCAACTTCATCCTGCCTTGTGAGGGTCAGGGTCAGGATCGGCTGATTGGTGTCTTTCAGGGCAGTCAGAGCGCTTACGGTGGCGCGCAGCGGAGCGAACTGACGCTGCATCATCCACCAAGTCAGGACACCCGCCAGCAGGGTGAGCAGTGATGCGCTCAACAGGTAGCGCTGATTCAACACGCGGATCGGGGAGAAAGCTTCTGCGGTGGGCAGAATGGCCGCCAGAATCCAACCCGCCACGGGAATTTGCACCGTTGCGGCCAGTATTTCCACACCCAGTGGATTGATGAAAACGTCAGTCCCCTCGGCGCCCTCAAAGTATCGGTCGAGTGCCGGCATGATGCCGGGGGCCGGCTGCCTCGTCATGAGGCGTTTTTTGTTGGAACTGGCGATGATCAACCGCTCCTTCTTCGCGGTCAGCAGATAGTCGCCGCTTGTACCAACGCGGGCGCTGGTAATCCTGCTGAGGAAACTGAGCCGTTCGAGATTGGTTACCCCGACCAATGCGCCGATTATTTTTCCTTCCGGATTTAGAATAGTTACCGCCATGCTGACAATCGGTGCCTGCAGCATCCCATCAAGGATCGGCTGTCCGACTGCCCGCTTGCCTTCCTTGAGAGCCGCGATCATGAAATTACTCGATGCGTGATCGGCGCCGCGCCGTTGCGCCGCCAGCGGAAAGGCGGCGATCGAGATGCCGTCGAGGGCGGTAATGAAAACGCCGTCGTTGAAAAGCCGCGTAAAAATGGGGCGGCCTTGCAGGAGCCGCTGCAGGCCCGTTGCATTGGCCAGCATGGCCGGGGTGATTTCCCCGGCTATGGTTTCCAGCGCGCTGAACCGGGCGTCCACTTCATAAGTGATTTCCTGGGCCAGCAGCGAAGCGGTCGAGAACTGCTGCACGCCCAACTCATGCTCCAATTCATCGCGCAGCAACGAGTTGGAATAGAGTGCTATTGACCAGATGCCGATCACAAAAATGACCATTGAAGACAGAGTCATCCGGGTCTGGAGGGATTGCCAGTTGATGGCTTTCAGCAATCCTGCTTGCGGGTTGAACGACAGAATGCTCGTGGCAATGAAACAGACGGCGAGCGCCGTGTTGAACGCCATGGGAATGTATTGCAACGGCCCGGCCAGTTCCCGCGCGTTAAACAGATTGCCAGCAAATGCCAGCAATCCCGCAAGCAGGACCAGCACGGCGATCAGTTGTGCGATACGCAAGCGACGGTCCGTGCCGCCACGCATCACCTGCAAGGCCACGCCGAGCAACACGAGGCAGGCCGCCGTGTTGGGCGCCATTCTGCTCGGGTAGCGCGATTCGGCTTCGAGCGTGGCGCCAAAGAAAATTTGATCGACGGCGAAGGAGCTGCCGAAAATGAGATCGCAGAACTTGGTCAGGGCGGCGGCGATCACCAGAAGGATAGCCAGTTGTCCGGCTTTGGCCAGGGCGGGATGAGCGTTCCATGCACCCATGCGGGCGGCTTCAAGGCTGAGCAGCGCCAGACACACAGCGGTGGCGGGATTCGTCGCGACGCTCGAGGCCAGGCCCTGCTTGAGGGCGGCAATATCCAGGGCCCACCCCAGCAATACCAACAGCGCCACCAAGATGGGGAGCAGAGCAAGGAACGGGGAAAGAATGGGCGTTTTCATGCGGTGCGTCACGATGCGCTCGGGTGCGGGCTTTCAGTTCGCTTCGCGATATTGTTCTGCGATCAGCACAAAATCGTCAAAGCCGGCAATAAAGACATCGGTGGCATCCGGGTCGAAGTGATTGGCGCGGCCGGCGGCGATGATGGTGCGCGCTTCGTCAAAGCTCATGGGCGGCTTGTAGACTCGCGGCGAGATCAGTGCGTCGAACACGTCAGCCAGCGCCATGACACGCGCCGAGAGAGGAATGGCCTCACCCGACAGCCCGTCGGGGTAGCCGCTGCCATCCCATTTTTCATGGTGCCAGCGGGCAATTTCCTTGGCAACGGCAAGAAACGGAACGGGGATTTCGACGTCGCGCTCGGCCTGCTCGATGGCGTCACTGCCAAGCTTCGAGTGTGTTTTCATGACGACCCATTCCTCGGGCGAGAGCGGACCGGGCTTGAGCAGGATGTGGTCGGGTATGCCCACCTTGCCGATGTCATGGAGCGGCGCCGAGCGCGCCATCAAATCGATCATGCGCTCGTCAAGAACGTCGGAGAATCGCGGTGCCTGCCGCAAACCGGTCGCCAGCCTTCGCACATAGCCGGAGGTGCGCAGAATGTGGTTTCCGGTTTCCGGATCTCGCAATTCGGCCAGGTGCGCAAGCGCCCGTATGCTCACCTGTTGCGTCAGATTGTTTTCCTTCATCCGGCGCGCCACTTCGATTTCGAGAGCCTCGGCCTTGTCGGCCATCCAGTCGCGCGCCTGCTTGGCCTCCAGTTGCGTTCGCACTCTGGCCATGACGACCGCGGGCTGAATGGGCTTGGGAATGTAATCGGCCGCCCCCAGCTGCAAACCGCGCTCTTCATCTTTGGGCGAATCCAGGGCGGTGACGAACACGACGGGAATATCGCGCGTAGCCGGGTTGTCGCGGAGGCGCGCGAGTACCGCATAACCATCCATCCCAGGCATCATCACATCAAGCAGGATCAGGTCAGGCTTGGGCTGGCTGCCTGCCACTCGCAGGCCGTCCTGGCCGGAAGTTGCCGCGAGCACACGGTATTGCGGGCGCAACAATTCTCCCAGAACAAGCAGGTTTTCCGGGCCGTCGTCGATGATCAGGAGGGTGGCTTGGGGTTCGTGGGGCATTGGGACGACTGACTTTATATGGGCCTTCGATTATCTTTAAAATCGCCAATACCATTAAAAATTCCAGCGCCAGATTTCGGGGTGGCAGGCAATTCACAGCTTGCCACCTGAATGAACCACTCGCAATGTTGCGCTGTCATTCTGCGCCGTTTAAGGAAACAGAAACAACGACATCGTTGCGTTACTTGGCCACGGATTGATCCGGGTCAAACAATGATTGAATCCTCACAGGAGCAATGGCGGCGGTAACTGCCCTCATGGGCATTCCAATGCTGTCCATTATCATGAACAGCAGGGTGCCGTATTGCTTGACCGATTGGTTCCTGATGGCGATCCGATCAGCCTGCCGTTTTTCGAGCCTGGCAATGCGAGACTCATTCGGTGGGGATTCAGGTCAATTCAGACAATGGCCGTGGCGGCGAAATGCCGAAGCCCTGTGCATACGGGACACCAATTTTGCGCAGCTTGGACATGGTTGCGCCGTCTTCCACCATTTCGGCGATGGTGGTGATGCCTATGGTTTTCGCGATTCGACAGATGGCGACAACCTTGCTCAGATTGACCGGATCCCTTTGCAATTGAAGAATGACACTGCCGTCAATTTTCAGGAAATCCAGCGGCAGGTCCTTGAGCACATTGATGCTGACGCGATCACGTCCAAATCCGCTGAGCGCCACCCTGCAGCCGGCAAGCTTGATGTTCCTGACAAACTGATCCACATCACCGCGATGTGACCGAAGATCGGTCGCCGCAATCTCGAAGCAAAGCATTTCGGCAGGACAATCGTGCTTGTTCAGTTGATGCACGACGTAGTCGGGAAAATCGGCGTCGCAAAGCGTCGCCGCGGCGATATTGATGAAGAAAAACTCCTTTCCCGGGACGGTTCCCTTCTGCCGGAGCGTGGACGCCCGGGCAAGGAGATCGGCCACGACCCACCGGTCCAGGTCGGGCAGAAGCCCATTTTCCTCGGCCAGGGGGAAAAAGGCCCCGGGGCTGATCATGTTGTTTTCTTCTTCCTGAAGGCGGATCAGGATTTCGTAGTGCGTCGACTCGCCGCTGGCCGGATCCAGTGGCACGATGCTCTGGCAGAAGAGTAAAAACTCGTTGCGCTTGATGGCGGCGAGAATGCGTGCCCGGGCGTCGTGCATCCCTGTTGCCTCCTCGGCGACGGACGCATTGAACTGCGCCTGATCTTCCCGCGCCGCCTTCGCAGCGGGCGATTCCGGCATTGCCGCACCGGAGACTGCGGGATCATCAGGCCCCCCGGGGCGGGCAATTTCGCTTGCGTCGCTCAGGACGGCAAAAAATCCGCTCGGCTTGCCGCGCGGACCCAGAACCGGCAAAAGTTGGGCATTGACGCGAACGCCGGATCCATCGGACATTTTGTGTGTTCGCAGGTAACGCACCGTTTCGCCGGCAAGCGCGCGAACCACATCAGGTTCGATCTGCGAGTAGACCAGCCTGCCCAGTGCCTCGCGCAGGTGATGCCCGTCGATCCGATGCGCTGGAAGGTCAAGCCAGCGACCGAACGCGCGGTTGTGGTAGCGATAGACACCCTGGTCGTCAATGTAGGCAACCATGGCCGGCTGCATCTCGTCTGCGAACTGCAGTGCCGCATCCGCGCGCGCGAGCAGCGCCTGCAACTTGTCGGCCCGTCGGGTTGTCTGGACCATGTTGTCCTCCAGCACCGCAAGTCTGGCAACGCTGCTTGCCGCGACAAATTCCGCGCGGGTTGCCCTTGTCACCACGGAAATCAGGCCGGCAAACAGGATTCCGGTGAGGAACGCGATCCAGGCAAGATCGAGCAAGGTAAAGTAGATCGCCACCACCAGCACCATTGCCGTGGCGATCACGGCGATGACCGCAATGAAGGGCTGGACTGTTCGCAGAAGATTCGGCGTCTTCACCTCAAGGTTCCTGTAACGGGGCGTTTTTAATCGCCCCGGATTTCGTGGATGCCGCCTGGGTTAAGTTAATGCCGTCCAATTGACGTTCTTAGCGAGTTTTCGATCCGTTTGCACGACGGGTATGGGTCTCCGCCCAGTCTCGCAATGCAGAAACCTTTTCTGACATTACGGCAGATAGTGGTTTTGTACTGAGCAGTTCTGCAACCATTTGCTCTGTTCCAAATGACTTGTTGTTTGGGCTGGCCGAATACAATCCGCTCACAATCGCCTGTTCAATTTCAGAGCCAGAAAACCCTTCGCTATGCTTTACCAATCTTGCCAAGTCGAATTTAGCGGGATTCAACTTTCTTTTAATTAGATGGATTTCAAATATTTCGTGACGCTCCGATAAACTGGGCAAGTCAATAAAAAATATTTCGTCAAATCGCCCCTTTCTCAACAATTCGGGAGGTAATTGAGAAACGTCATTGGCGGTTGCGACCAGAAACACTCTGGACGATCGTTCTGCCATCCAAACAAGAATTGTCGCAAGCAATCGCCGCGAAACGCCCCCATCAACAGATCCGCCCGAATCGGATGTGATCCCTTTTTCAATTTCATCGATCCAAAGCACACAAGGTGACATCGCCTCAGCCTGCTTGAGCGCGGTTCGGACATTGTCCTCCGTTTCACCCAGCCATTTGCTGTACAAAATACCGAAGTCCAATCTCAATAGCGGAACGTGCCAGGCATTGGCCACCGCTTTTGCCGCAATGCTTTTGCCGCACCCTTGAACGCCCAGCAACAACACCCCCTTGGGCGCTGGCAAAGCGGCATCCGAATCAACACCTCCACCGCCGCCAGCCTCGCATCTCTCGCCCTCCCGGCCCACGCCCAAACGCCACCTCCAACCAATCCCCCCAACTTCGTCATCATCCTCCTCG
>CAIUKQ010000284.1 GCA_903899705.1 uncultured beta proteobacterium | reverse complement strand
CTACTTCTTCCAACCATCTGTTGTCGTATTCGAATGAAATCCCATGATTGTCTTTGAACTGATTTGTACAGGTCAGCATCGATTCGAGGGGTGGTTTGCGTCACCGGATGATTTCACCGCGCAGCGCGGCCGCGGCTTGCTCGAATGCCCGGTGTGTGCGGACAAGTCCATCGAGAAATTGTTGACCGCGAAGATTGGGCGTTCAGAGCCCAAGATAGTTCCGCAGGAGAGCTCTGCGGCAACCGAGGCGGTACCGATGGCGGCCGGGCAGGGATTACAGGCCAAACTCCAGGAACTGATTGATCACGTACTCAGGAATACCGAGGACGTCGGATCTGCATTCGCAGAGGAGGCGCGAAAGATCCACTATCAGGAAGTGCCGACCCGGGATATCCGGGGCACGGCAACGCGGGCTGAAACCGAAGAATTGGTGGACGAGGGCATTTCCGTCATGCCCCTGCCCATTCCCCGCAGGGATGACTGGCACTAGACCATCGAGCGCTGTTTTTTTAGCTCGGGAATGCAGTGTTTAAGCCATTGATTTGTAAGCTTTTCCTGTAACGAGTTCTGCCGCAATCTTTCCGACAGGGATTGGAAATCCACTTCGTCCAGTGACTGGTCCTGGTTGAAACAGGAAAACACGTGGTGCAGTTTGCCCGTGAGCGGATCTCGGTGCACCTGCAGGCATTGGGCGCAGATCTCCTTCATCATGCACTGCATGGGCGAGTTGATCGAGCCGATCCCCGCGTGGCCTTTCTTCAGGTACGGAGCAAGAACGTCATGGCGGGCGCGGCCCACGGCCGCCATCATGCGATCGGATCCGATCGCAATGACCCGTGAGGCTGCAGACATGTCCAGTTCGGCTTTGCCAAGGCGACCTGACGCATACGCTTCCATGGCCTGCACGATATTCCCGACGAAACTGCGATCCTGCGACCGCTGCGCCCTGAATCCGGGTTCTTCGTCGCAGCACCACACGATGACGTCCGCGGCGGCCTCGATGTCCGCGACCTTGTAGCGGTCCTGCACTTTCTTGTATCCGGCGAAATAAAGAACCTTGGACCCTGCGGAACGGAATGCCTGGCCAATCGAGAAAAGCACTGCGTTGCCAAGGCCGCCGCCGACAAGAATGACGGTCTCTCCCGGAAAGATGTGGGTGGGTGCGCCGGTGGGGCCCATGAGAATGACGGGTTCACCGGGTTTGAGCATCGCGCAGAGGTCGGAGGAGCCGCCCATTTCGAGAACGATGGTGGAAACCAGGCCCCGTGCCTCATCCACCCATGCGCCGGTGAGGGCAAGGCCTTCCATCTGGAGTCGGGTACCCGCGACAACCGGGGCCAGCGTTTCAAAATTCTGCAGGCGGTAAAACTGGCCGGGCCGGAAATTGCGGGCTGCCTGCGGAGCGTGCACGATCACCTCGACGATGGTAGGCGTGAGTCGCTTCACTTCATGGATGCGTGCCCGCAGGCGCTGGTTGAGCGCGTCGATGAAATCACCGTCACCGGCATCGGCTGCCGGTGCGCGCTGTTTCAGCACCCGGGACACCACGGGGTGGCCCTGCTTGGTGGAGCCCAGAGCCTTGACCACGTTTCCGGAATAGGAAGGATGCAGGTCGCCGAAGAACGAGACGAACCGGCCATCTGCGGCCCGCGACAGCAGGACATCGGAGCGGTCGGGTTTCGAGATGGATTTCTGCGGTTTGACCGGCGCGCCGTTCTCGTCACAGGCGCTGAAATACTTGCCGTCCACGCTGAAATGCTTTTCATCCTCGCGTGCGAGCACGGTATTGGGCTGGGTGCCCGCGGCGACAAAGATCGTGTGCGCCGGAAGCCTGTGGTTGCCATCGACCGCCGGCTTGCCGTCTTCGACGAATTTCTGATGCGTGAAATGGATGGCGCGGGCGGCGCCGTATTCATCGGTTTCGATGGATGCGGGGGAGAGGCCCTCGGAAAAGGTGATGCCCTCCTCAAGCGCCTTCTCGACTTCTTCGTGGTTCAGTGTGTAGGCGGGGCTGTCGATCAGCCTGCGACGATAGGCAACCGTAACGCCCCCCCAGGAATGCAGCAGGTCGGTAATGCGGGGCGTACGGGATTCCGACTTGGCCTTGTTTCGCTCCTCGCGGATGGCACGGCCATGCGAAAGGAATTCTTCGGCAATTTCGCGCTCCTCCGGGTCCCAGCGATCACGGATTGCATCCTCGCCTATTGAGTTTGAGAGGGTTTCAAAGCGCCCGAGAAATTTTTCCACCTGAACCACGTAATAGGCGAGGGATTCCGTGGCGGTGTCGATCGCGGTCAGCCCCCCTCCGATGACCACGGCAGGCAGGCGCATCTGCATGTTGGCGATCGAATCGAATTTCGCGGCTCCGGTCAGTTGAAGAGCCATCAGGAAATCCGAGGCGGTCCGGACGCCGCGCGCCAGACCATTGGGAATTTCGAGCGTTGTCGGCTTTCCAGCGCCCATCGCAAGTGCCACATGGTCGAAACCCATGGACCATGCATCTTCAAGCGTGACCGTGCCGCCAAACCGCACGCCGCCGATCATCGAGAATTCCGTGCGCCGTTCCAGCAGCAGGCGGATGATCTTGAGGAAATTCTTGTCCCAGCGCACCGTGATGCCGTATTCGGCGACGCCGCCGAACCCGGCCATGACGCGGTCGTTCAGCGATTCGTGAAGGCTGGCGATATCGCGGATCGGCTGGAAGGGAACACGACTCCCGTCGGCGCGCACGCCAGATATTTCCTCCGGCAGCGGTTCGATCTTGAGTCCGTCAATGCCGACAACCGTGTGGCCGTCGTTCATCAGAAGGTGTGCCAGACTGAACCCGGCAGGTCCCATGCCCGAGACGAGCACGCGATAGCCGGAACGAGGACGCGGCATCGGATGTTTCACATTCAAGGGGTTCCAGCGGGTAAGAAGCGAGTAAATCTCGAAACCCCAAGGAAGTTCGAGCACATCCTTCAACGTCCGGGTTTCCGCCTGGGGAATGTTGACCGCTTCCTGCTTCTGGTAGATGCACGCCTTCATGCAGTCATTGCATATGCGGTGGCCGGTGGCAGCCGCCATTGGATTGTCGACGGTGATGATGGCCAGCGCCGAAATCGCCAGTCCCTGGGTCTTGGCGATATGAAATTCCGAAATCTTTTCTTCCAGGGGGCAACCCGCCAGGGTGACGCCAAACGGACTTTTCTTGAATATGACCGGCTGCACCGAACCGGCTGCCGCCTTCTCCTTGAGGCCGCGCGAGCACGAGTCCTTGCCCTGGTGATGGCACCAGATGCAGTAATTGGCCTGATCGAGCGCGCCAACGAGATCGGTGCCCTGGTCCGTCAGGTGAAAGGCTTCCCGCGGACGAAGGTGGGAGGGCGCGATCGTGAATGAAGTGACACCTTCGGCATCGGTTTGCCGGGCATTGGTCAGCAGGTGAAATGGATCGGTCCTGACGGCCTGCTTGAACAGTATGCCGGCGTGGTTGCGGTCACGGCCCTGCTGGGTGTGCAGGGCCCATGCCGCGTAGCGCATAGCTGATTCCAGAGGTGCCGCGTTGGCGGCCTCATCTTCAATCCACCGCGCCACATGTGTTGCGTACGTCAATTCGTCGAAACGGCCGCCGAACAGAATCTTCAGTTCGGCTTCGAGCGCCAGGCCGTCGATCCCCTGCGCTTCGGGTGCCTTGATGCGGGTTGCTGCCTTGCGTTGCACAAACTGGCGTTTGACTTCATACAACGGGGCCAGGTCATCATGACGTCCGGCCAGCGCCAGAACTTCATCGGCAATCCCGAATAACTGCGATATGAACCGCTCAAGATGCGGTGCAATATCCAGGATCAGCGCCGACTCGGATTTGTTGTCCAGGGACTCGGCGTTTTTCCTTGCCGCCACCAGACGGGCCTGCAAAGCGGGATCGGCGGTCTCCAGGAAGCAAAGGAAAGCCGCGTCAAGGCGCGCAAGGCCATCCCGGTCATACAGATCGGGAAAAGCCATTCCGAAAGAGAGGTTCAGCATTTCAGGCCGCGGCGCCGAGCTGCGCCGGGGTGTCCATTCCTAGCGTTCAAGGTGCTTCAGCTTGTCCTTGACGTCTTTCCAGTCGTCGGCATCGGCGGGGTGCGGCTTTGCGTCGGTTATCACCGGCCAGATCTTGGACAACTCCGCATTCAACGCGATGAATTGTTTCTGATCATCGGCGAGGTCTTCCTCGGCGTAGATGGCGTCCACCGGGCACTCGGGAATGCACACGGCGCAATCGATGCATTCATCGGGGTCTATGATCAGCATGTTGGGACCCTCCTTGAAGCAGTCCACCGGACAAACATCCACGCAATCGGTGAATTTGCACTTGATGCATGCTTGAGTAACGACGTGTGTCATTGAAAATTCCGAAAATGAATTGATTAAATTGCGTGCAGATTTGGCACGCCAAACCGACGGGAAGCAATTTTACGGGACTCCGGGCCCATTGACCAAGATCGATAGATTTTCGGCACGGTCTGTTGCCACCAGACGTTGGCGTGCGATGCCAACGAGAAAAGCGGCGCCGACTCGCCAATTATTCGGTATGCTTCGGCCCTCGCGGGAACTTATCCGCCCGCGCCGCGGTCTTTTATCCCACAGCATTTCCGCACCGTTTGAAAATCAAGCGCCGTGCTCAAATATTGACGTTCGTAATAACAGGGGGAGGTTCATGATTAAGGTTGAAAGCCTGTCCAAGGCGTTTGGAGACAAACGCGCGGTGGACGACGTGAGCTTCGAAGTGCGCAAAGGGGAGGTGCTCGGTTTTCTGGGACCCAACGGGGCCGGAAAGTCGACCACCATGCGCATGATTACGGGGTTTTATCCGCCGACATCCGGCAAGGTGTCGGTATGCGGATTTGATGTTACCGAGCAGCCCATAGCGGCCAAGAAGACCATGGGCTACCTGCCCGAGGCGGCGCCTTCCTACCAGGAAATGACGGTCCTGTCGTTTCTGAAATTCGCGGCGGAAATGCGCGGTCTGCGCGGTGATGCGCAACGCAGTGCAATTCGCCGCGTGGTGGATACCTGCCATCTGGACAAGGTGCTCGGCCAGACCATCGACACTCTTTCCAAGGGTTTCAAGCACAGGACCTGCCTTGCGCAATCGATCATCCATGATCCGGAAGTGCTGGTTCTTGACGAACCTACCGACGGACTGGACCCCAATCAGAAGCACGAAGTGCGCACGCTCATCAAGCGCATGGGTGAAACCAAGGCCATCATCTTTTCCACCCACATACTCGAGGAAGTCGAGGCGGTGTGTTCCCGGGCCATGATCATTGATCGCGGCCGAGTGGTGGCCAACGGTACTCCCGAGGAACTGAAGGCCATGTCAACGCGAGCAGGTGCCGTGCTGGTCACCTTGCAGGGCGCCAGCGCTGACACAGTCAGGGCAAGACTGTCGGGCATTGCCGCCATCGGCCGTGTCGAGATACTCAATTCGCAGGATGGCCGCGTCATGCTGGAGGCGTTTCCCGCCGCAAATGCGGGCGCCGACCGCGATGCGCTTGCCGGCCGCATTGCCGAACTCGCGATTCGCGAAAGCTGGACGATCCAGCAATTGAAAACCGAGGAGGGCCGGCTGGAAGAAGTGTTTCGCTCGATCACCATGCCTGATACGCATCCGGCCAAAGGAGCTGAATAAATGGGAACATGGCCTGTCATCCGCACTATCGCCAAACGCGAGCTCTCGGCCTATTTCGAGTCGCCCGTGGCGTATGTGTTCCTCGTGGTGTTCCTGCTTCTTGCCGGATTCTTCACGTTCAGTCTGGGCGGCTTCTTCGAGCTCGGCGAGGCATCGCTGAATTCGTTCTTTACCTGGATGCCCTGGTTATTCCTGTTCCTGGTGCCTGCGGTTGGGATGCGGCTTTGGTCGGAGGAGCGGCGGCTTGGCACGATTGAGTTGCTGCTGACCATGCCGGTGACGACCTGGCAGGCCATCATCGCCAAATTTGTCGCGTCCTGGGCGTTTCTCGCGATCGCGCTGGCATTGACGTTTCCCGTGGTCATCACGGTCAACTGGCTGGGCGATCCGGACAACGGAGTGATCATTGCAGGATATGTGGGAAGCCTGCTGCTGGCAGGGACGTTTCTGTCGATTGCCTGCCTGACCTCGGCGCTGACCCGAAACCAGGTCATCGCCTTCATTCTTGCCCTGATGATCTGCCTGCTTCTGATCCTTGTGGGATTTGCGCCGGTGACCACAATGCTGTCGCGATTCGCCGACGTCTGGGTGGTGGACACCATCGCGAGTTTTTCAGTTCTGACGCATATTGAGGGATTCCAGAAAGGCGTGCTGGATACGCGCGACCTACTGTTCTTTTTCTCGGTGATGGCATTTTCGTTATTTACGACCGGGGTGGTGCTGCGCAGCCACCGGGCCGGCTGAGTCCGGGGGGGGATGGAATGAAACGCTACGAAACACTGATTTACTCGACGGTGGGAGTGGTTGCCCTCCTTTTGATCCTTGTGCTGGCCAATTACGTGCTGGCCGCGTTCAAGCAAAGGATGGATTTCACCGAAGGCGGCCTTTTCACCGTTTCCCAGGGTACACGCTCCGTCATCGAGAAACTCGATGCACCGGTAAAGATCCGTTTCTATTACACACAGGGTGAACAGAACGTTCCGCTTCCCATCAAGGGATTTGCGAAGCGTGTCGAGGACCTGCTGGGTTCGTTCCGGTCAGCCTCGGGCGGAAAGATACAGATTGAAAAACTCGACCCGCAACCTGATTCGGATGCCGAGGATTCAGCGACTCTGGAGGGCG
>CAIUKQ010000283.1 GCA_903899705.1 uncultured beta proteobacterium | reverse complement strand
TGCCGGAGGTGATCGTGGGCATGACGGAGGCATCGACCACCCGCAGGCCTTCGATGCCGATGAAGCGCAGGCGCGAATCGACAACCGCCTGCGGATCACCGGCGCGCCCCATGCGACAGGTGCCCACGGGATGGAAGATGGTGGTGCCCACGTCGCCCGCCGCCTTCGCGAGCTGTTCGTCGGTTTGCGCGGCCGGACCGGGAACAAATTCCTCGGGCGAATACTTTTTCATCACCTGCGTTTCCATGACGATGCGCCGCGTCATGCGCAGGGATTGCGCGGCAATGCGCCGGTCATCGTCGGTAGAGAGGTAATTCGGCCGGATGACGGGCGCCTTGCGGTGATCTGGTGATTGAATGCGGATGCTGCCGCGCGAACTGGGCTTGAGGTTGCACACGCTGGCCGTGAAGGCGGGAAACGGATGCAGCGGATCGCCGAATTTGTCGAGCGACAGCGGCTGCACGTGATATTCGAGGTTGGCACCGGCCTGCGACGGGTCGGATTTCAGGAAGGCGCCCAGTTGGGAAGGCGCCATGGTGAGCGGCCCGGTGCGATGCAGCGCATATTCCAGCGCCATCTTCGCCTTGCCCCACAGCGAATTGGCCATGGTGTTGAGCGTTAGCACATTCTGCACCTTGAAGGCCATGCGCAACTGCAGATGATCCTGCAGATTGGCACCCACAGCCGGCGCGTCATGCACGACAGGTATGCCATGCTCTGCCAGCAGGGCCCCCGGACCGATGCCAGAGAGTTGCAGGATCTGCGGACTGCCGATGGCGCCCGCCGAGAGCACCGTCTCGCGGCGGGAGGCGGCAAAGCATTCCTCCCTGCCGCGCAGGAATTCCACGCCAGTCACTTTGCGCCCATCGAGCCGCAACTTCTTTACCGAAGCGCCGGTGATCACGGTCAGGTTGGCACGACCCTGCGCCGGTCTCAGAAAAGCCTTGGACGCATTGACACGAACGCCCCGGCGCTGATTGACTTCGAACCGCGACACACCCGCGTTGTCGCCGTGATTGAAATCCTCCACCCGGGCAATGCCCGCTTCCATGGCCGCATCGCGGAACGCATCGAGGATTTCCCAGGAAAGCCGCTGCTGCTCCACACGCCATTCATGGCCGCCCACCGCACCCTGCCCCGCGGCGCCGTGAAATTCACTCGCGCCCTTCCAGTGATCCTCGGAACCCGTGAAAACCGGAAGCACCCGGTCCCAGGACCAGTCGGGGTCGCCGGTGGCAGCGGCCCAGTCATCGTAATCGCGCGCCTGCCCGCGCATGTAAATCATGGCGTTGATCGAGGAACATCCGCCCAGCACGCGGCCGCGCGCATAAAGAATGGAGCGCCCGTTCAGGCCGGGATCCGGCTCGGTCTTGTAGCACCAGTCAGTGCGCGGATTGCCAATGCAGTAAAGGTACCCGACCGGGATGTGTATCCAGATCCAGTTGTCCTTTCCACCCGCCTCAAGCAGGAGTACCGAAACGGAAGGATCGGCGCTGAGGCGATTGGCGAGCACACAGCCCGCCGTGCCACCGCCGATGATGACGTAATCGAAACTGCCCACCTGTGTTGCCATGTTGAATTCATTTCTGTGCCGGGATCGAATGATAAGTCCCCGGGGTCGATTCCGTGGAAAATGCGAACGTTCAATGCGGTTGCGGATACACCCGTCAGGGCTTCGGAAAAAGAACGCCCGGTCCTGAAGCTTCTCCTTGGTCAACTGACTAAACGGAATCGATACGCGAATATTCGCCTGACGCCAAACCGGCAATCGTCCACTCCCCCACTGCCCACCGAATCAGCCGCAAAGTCGGGAAGCCGATCTTCGCTGTCATTCGCCGCACCTGCCGATTGCGCCCTTCAGTCAGAACGAGCCGCAGCCAGCTGGTGGGAATATGCCGGCGCTCGCGTATCGGCGGAATCCTCGGCCAAATCCATGGCGGCTCCGCGACGAGAGTGGCTTCGCAGGGACGCGTCAGGCCGTCGTTCAACACAACGCCTGAACGCAACGCGACGAGCCGAGCTTCGTCGGGAACGCCCTCCACCTGCGCGAAATAAACCTTGGGCTGCTTGTGGGTGGGGTCGGCGATGTGGTGCTGCAGGACGCCGTCATCTGTCAGCACCAGCAGGCCCTCGCTGTCTGCATCCAGTCTCCCGGCGGCGTAGACATCAGGTATGGAGATGAATTCCGCCAGCGTGCGCTGCCCGGGCTCGCCGGTGAACTGGCAGAGCACGCCGAACGGTTTGTTGAACAGAATGATTTGAGACATGGCGGATATTCAAGACATTATCAAAAAGCATGGCTCGCCAAGCTTACTTGACCGGGATAAGGCCTATCGCCTCGTAGACTCTGACAATACGCACGCCCATATATTCGTTGACTTTACGCAAGGGCAAGTCCCCGGTAACAACGAAATCTGCCCGTGCCGCCAAGGCCGTTCCGATTACAACGTCGTCATCGGGGTCGGGAGCAACCCGTGGAACAACTTCGGCACGAACCAGCGTCGCCAATTCCGCATAGCGATCAACAAGTTGATCGATGGAAAACGTCGAAGCGGCAATCTTCTTTTCAAATTTTTGCCTGAGCAGAATGTCTGTCAATTCGGCAAGCAGCGGCAGACTGGTATAGAGACCTACGCGCTTCTCCCGCGCGGCGTCCAATAGCACACGCGGTGTCCCGCTCCACAACAATGCCGACGCCGCGACATTGGTGTCGATCACCAATCGCATCAGCGGGTGCTTTGGCTTCGCCGCTCAGCCCGCATGGCGCGAATTTCCTCCGCCACATCTTCCGGAGACATGGCAGCAGGAGTCGCGTACTCCGCCATACGATCCATGGCGACGAACAACTCGTCCACATGTTGTGCTTTCAGCCGCTCTCGCAAAATCCTCTCAATTGTCTCTGACTTGAGCAACCCGGCTCGCTGCACATCTTGGGCAAGTTGGTCTGGCAGGGTGATTTCCACGGTGGTCATGACGATTATCCTGTTCGAGAGAACATGCAAATTCTACGCCCAACGAGAGGTGCACAATTGAGGTTACTGGCGCAGTTCAATGATGGTATTGGTCTCACCACTGTCAGACCTCACAAACATATCCTTGCAATGATGCAACCCCGCCTGGAACATGGGGCCTCCTGCCATTCGGATAGGAATTTCAGAACTTTAAAAGTGGAAAGGCACGGTTTCAAAGCCCGAATGCATGATTTCAATTCCACTATCGGTCTAGATATGCCGCCTTCTTGCGCTGCAACGCCTCCCATACCCTCGCTGGCGTCAGCGGCATATCGATATGGGTCACGCCACGCTCGGCCAGGGCGTCGATCACCGCATTCACAATCGTCGGTAATCCGCCCGCGCACCCCGCCTCGCCGCAACCCTTCACACCCAGCGGATTGGTCTTCGCGGGAACCGGTCGGGCGGTGAAATCAAACGATGGCAGGTCGTCTGCGCGAGGCAGGCAGTAGTCCATGAAGGACCCGGTGATGAGCTGGCCCTGGTCGTCGTATACGGTGCGCTCCATCAGCGCCTGCCCGATGCCCTGAACGATGCCGCCCTGCACCTGCCCCTCGACAATCATCGGATTGATCATGGTGCCGAAGTCATCCACGACCACATAATTGACGATTTCGACGACGCCGGTTTCCGGATCAACCTCCACTTCGCCCACATGCGCGCCGTTGGGATAAGTTGCAGGCGCCGTGTCGTGGCTCACCCAGGCATCCAGTTTGAGCGGCGCGCCATCCTCACCCTTGAGCGTCTTCGCTCGTGCCGCGAGATCCATGATGTTGACCTGCCGATCCGTGCCAACGACACGGAAATTGCCTTCCCTGAATTCGATATCGCCGGCCGCGGCTTCGAGAACCTGCGCCGCGAACTGCGTACCCTTCTCGATGATCTTCTGCGACACATTGAGAATGGCACCCGAAGACGCCACCGCCGAACGCGAACCACCGGAGCCGCCGGGGCCGGACAATTGATCACTGTCGGATTGATCGAGGCGAATGCGATCAAAGGGCAGACCGAGTTGCTGCGCGAGGATCTGCGCAAATGGCGTCGCATGCCCCATGCCGAAATCCTTGCCGGCAGTGATGAGCGTGACGCTGCCGTCGTCATTGAAGCGCACGTCCGCCAGTTCCTTGCCCGGGCCGGCGGTGTGTTCAAGATAGGTGCTCACGGCAATACCGCGAAGCTTGCCGCGTTGTGCGGAAGCGGCTTTGCGCATGGCGAATCCCGACCAGTCTGCGCGCTTCAATGCATCTTCGAGGCAACCCGGAAAATCGCCGGAATCGAGAACGGGTCCATTGACGGTCTTGAAAGGCATGTCGGCCGGTTGCACAAGGTTGCGGCGGCGCATTTCGACACGATCAAGTCCGGTTTCGCGCGCGGCCTGATCGATCAGGCGCTCCACGATGTATTTTGATTCCGGCCGCCCGGCACCACGGTACGGGCCCGTCGGCACGGAATTGGTCAGCACCGCCTTCACCGACACCGACATGGCGCCGAACTTGTAGACGCTGGGCAGGTTCGATGACAGCACCGCCGTCGGCGACACCGGGCCCATCATGGTGACCTGCGCGCCCACGTCGCCCCAGCCCTTGAGGCGTATGGCGAGGAAATGCCCGTCCTTGTCCAGCGCCAATTCCGCGTCGATAAGGCTTGCCCTGCCCTGATGGTCGGAGAGAAAACTCTCCTGGCGATCCGCGCACCATTTCACCGGAATGCCCAGTTTGCGGGCAGCAAACATGGTGGCCACGGTGCCGTCATAGGGCTGGCCCTTCATGCCGAAGGAACCGCCGACATCGCCGGAGATCACACGCATTTTCTGCGGCGGCAGCTTGAACACGGCGCACAGCGCACCACGCAACCCGAATGCACCCTGGCTGGGCGAATAGACGGTGAACTTTTCATCAGCCTTGTCCCAGGAGGCAACCACCGCACGCGGCTCCATAGCGGCAACCACAAGGCGGTTGTTGTCCAGTCGCATGCGCGTGACGTGCGCAGCCTTCGCAAAAGCTTCGTTCGTCGCCTCGTCGTTTCCCTGAAACCAGTCGAGCACCACATTGGTCGGCACATCGCCAAACAGCGGCGAGGCCTCCGCGGCCGTGGTCATGTCGGTCTGCGGTTCCAGCGTTTCAATGTCCGCCTCGATCAGTTCGGTGGCGTCCTTCGCCTGCGCAAAAGTTTTTGCAACCACCACGGCAATCGCCTGTCCCACATGGCGCACGCGGTCGCGTGCCAGCCCAAATACAAAAGGCACCTTCAGCGGCGTGCCGTCGCGCCCTTTCAGCGGGAAGATATTGGGTATGCCGGCAATCCCTTCGGCATCAAAATCCTTCGCGGTGAAGACGCCCAGCACGCCGGGTGCCTTCTGAGCGGCGGAAACGTCGATGCTTTTTATCAGTCCATGGGCCATGTACGCCCGCGCAAGGCAGGCAAAGGCCTGGCCGGGCAGATTGATGTCATCCGTGTAGCGACCGCCCCCCGACAAGAGGCGGGCGTCTTCCTTGCGCGGCACACGCTGGCCCACGCCGAATCGGGCTTCGAATACTTTGCTTTCTGACATTGGCTGTTCCTGGAAATAATTGGAATTATTCGTTGGAGAGGAAACAAGAATCGCATTCCCAAGTGTGACCTCTCGGGCATGGCGCAGTTTCACGTTCCCTGCAAAAATGCGTTTTCTTCTCAATTGACTATAGCATGCGACTCGGAATGCTCGGCACTTCAAACCCGGGTAAAACTCTTGAAACTGGAACATTGAAAATGAAATTCGCCACGCACTACGCTCCCCCCTTTATTGCCATTTCAGTATTGTGTTGCGCGCCGCTTTCAACGCTGGCCCAGCCGTATCCGGCAAAGGCAGTCAATGTCATTGTCGCGGCACTGCCCGGCGGCATCGCAGACCTTGGCATGCGACGCATTGCGCAAAAGGCGGCGGAGGAACTCCGTCAGCCGGTGGTCATACAGAATCGCAGTGGCGGTGGTGGTGGCGCGGTGGGTGCGGTGGAAGTGAAAAATGCCGCGCCGGACGGCTACACGCTGTTCATGGGTACGGCATCCACGCATGCCGTGAACAAGAGCCTGATCGTCAACCTGCCCTATGACCCGATTGCCGACTTCCGCCCCATCACCATGCTGTATTCGATCCCGACGCTGCTTGCGGTGCCCGGAAAGAGTCCGGCCCGAAATGTCGCGGAACTCGTTTCAATCGGCAAAGGCAGGCCGGGTGGACTGTTCTTTCTCTCGCCAGGCATTGGCACCGCATCACATCTCGCCGGCGAAATGCTGAAGCTCGCCACCGGACTCAAGCTTGAACACATCGCCCACAAAGGCGTGCCGCAGGCATTGACAGACCTTGTCGCCGAACGGGGCGACCTGTTTTTCACGTCGCTGATCGCGGCGCAGCCCTTTCTCAAAGACGGCAGGCTGCGGGTTCTGGGCATCACCTCGCAAAAGCGGTCCTCGGAACTGCCCGACGTCCCCACCATGTCCGAGGCAGGGTACCCATCGGTGGAAGTTGATTTCTGGGCCTGTCTGGTGGCGCCCTTGAAGACGCCGGATGTGGTGCTCCGAAGGCTCAACGAAGCATTCGTGCGTGCGCTCGCTTCACCGGATGTGATCCAGTCTCTTGCCGCATCAGGCGTCACCGCTTCCAGCAGCACACCCGAGGCCCTGGCCGCAACCATTGTCAGCGACTCCGCTCGTTACGCGAAGCTTGTGAAGGAAGCGGGAATCAGGGCCGACTGAAATTGCCCGGTGACCGCGCGGGCACCGGGCTTATTGACATGGCTTTCAGACCTAGGCGCGCACCGACTGCAGCGCCCGCCACACCCGTTCCTGCGTGGCCGGCATTTCGATTCTTTTCGCGCCAATCTGCGACAGGGCATCGTTCACCGCGTTCATCACGGTCGGCAATGCACCGCAGGTGCCCGCCTCGCCCGCACCCTTCACGCCCAGCGGATTCTTCTTGGTGGGAATGACGATGTTGTGCAGGTCGAACTCGCAGAAGTCGTCGGCGCGCGGCATGCAGTAATCCATGAAGGAACCGGTCACCAGCTGGCCGTTCTCGCGGTCGTAAAGGAGGTCTTCGAGCAGAGCCTGTCCCGCGCCCTGCACAATGCCACCGAAGATCTGGCCTTCGCACAGCATCGGGTTGATCATCACGCCCACGTCATCGACGGCGAAGTAGCGGGTCATCGCCACATGGCCGGTGTCCTGGTCGACTTCGACTTCGCAAATGTGCGTACCGTTGGGGAAAGTGGCCGTGTCTCCGCCGTAATCGGCGCGTGAATACAGACCCGCCTCGAGGCCCTTGGGCATGGTGTCCTGGTTGAAGGATTTTTTCGCCACCTCCATCAGGCCCACCGAGCGGTCGGTGCCGCCCACGGTGAACTTGCCCTTGGCGAAGACGATGTCGGCATCGGCCGCCTCCAGCAGGTGAGCAGCAATCTTCTTGCCCTTCTCGATGATGCGGTCCGCGGCCATCACCACGGACGAACCGGCCAGCACCGCCGAGCGCGAACCGAAGGTGCCCACGCCCTGCGTCACCACGTCGGTGTCGCCATAGACGTAACGGATGTTGTCCGAATCAAGGCCAAGGCGGTCCGAGAGAACCTGCTTGAAGGTGGTGCCATGGCCCTGGCCATGATCCATCGAGCCGCAGATGAGCGTGGCATTGCCCGACGGGTCGAATCGCACTTCAACGTGCTCGTAGTCACGTCCCGCCGCCGGTTCCACCAGCAGGCCGACTCCGACACCGAGAATCTTGCCGCGCTTCTTCGCATCGGCGCGGCGCTTGTCGATTTCCGAGTAACCGTAGCGGACCATGCACTCCTCCATGGTGCGCGCGAACTCGCCGCAATCGTATTTCTGCTTGAAGGGCGTGGTGTAGGGCATGGCCGAGGGCGGAATGGCATTGCGTCGGCGGATTTCAGCCGGATCCATGCCCAGTTCCTTCGCGGCCACATCGACAATCGTTTCCGTCACATACAGGGGTTCGGGACGACCGCCGCCACGGTAGAACGCAATGCGCATGGTGTTGGTGAGCACGCCGATCACCTTGGCATGCACGCCTTGGAAAGTATAGGTGTTGTTGAGGCAGCCGATGGCCACCATGGTGGGATTCACATTGCGGTCGGAGGTGTTGTAGGCGCCGATGGCGCATTTGTGCACCGTGCGAAGTCCGAGGAACTTGGCATCCTTGTCGATGGCGAGTTCAGTTTCGATGACGCTGTCGCGCGCCTGCTCATCTGACAAAATCCCCTCGCCGCGCTCCGAAATCCATTTCACCGGACGGCCGGTGATTTCCGCCGCCCACATCGCCAGCGAATACTCGGCCGAGGCCCCACCCTTCATGCCGAAGCCGCCGCCCATGTTGTCGCACACCACTCGCAGCTTGCTTTGCGGAATCATGAAAATCTGGTCAGCGATGGCCGAGCGCGTGCCGTGCGCCGACTGGATCGTGGCGCGCAGCGTATAGCGCCCTTCTTCGGGATCGTATTCGGCAAGGCAGCCGCGCGGCTCCATGGAATTGGTGGTGACGCGGTTGACCACGATGCGGTGTTTGATGATTCTGTCGGCCTTCGCGAAGGCCGCGTCGGTGGCCGCCTTGTCGCCCGCCTCGTGGAAGAAGGCTTCGTTGCCGGGATTCTTTTCCCAGAGCTGCGGCGCGCCCGGCGCCAGCGATTCCTCGGGGGTCACCACCGAGGGGAGCGTGTCGTATTCGACTTCGATCAGCTCGGCGGCATCCTTGGCCTGGTTGTAGGTCTCGGCAACGATGAACACCACGGGTTCACCGACATAGCGGACGAACCCCTGGGCCAGAAGCGGCTGCGGGGTTACGAACGCGGGAGAACCATCGCTTTTCTTTCGCGGCACCACCGGGCGTGGCGCGCCCAGTCCGCGGCCCTTGAGGTCATCACCGGTGAGTACCGCAAGCACACCGGGTGCGGCCTTGGCCGCCGCGGCATTGATGTTTCCAAGCTTTGCATGGGCATGCGGCGAACGCAGCACAAACGCGCGCGTCTCCCCGGCCAGCTGCACATCATCCACATAGCGTCCGCGGCCCTTGAGCAGACGGGGATCTTCCTCACGCAATACCGACTGGCCGATTCCGTACAATCCCATATCGTTTCCTTTAATAAAATCAAATACTTATACGATTCACAAAATAACAGGCCGGCGCAAGTAACGTCCGCGCGCCGGACCGCTAATGTTGCCCTCGTGATAGACAAGCTCCCCGCGCAGCAGAGTACTCTTTACCCGGCCGGTGAGTTCCATGCCCTCGAACGGTGTGTAGCCCTGCTTGGATTCGGATTCCGCGGCGCGAACCGTGAAGGTCTCATGGGGATCGACGAGCACAAGGTCGGCATCGAGGCCGAGGGCAATGTCGCCCTTCTGTGGCAGGCCAAAGCGCTGCGCCGGATTCCACGAGAGCAACTCGGCCATGTGGTTGTAGGACATGCCGCGCTTCGAGCCTTCGCTCAGTACCGCCGAGAGCAGATACTCGGTTCCGCCGAAACCGGATTTCGCAAGCCAGATGTTCTTCGGGTTCGAGGCCGACCATTTCTGCTCAGCCGAGCAGCAGGCGTGGTCGCTGACGATCCAGTCCACGTCGCGGTTGAGCACCGCATCCCAGAGCGCCTCGACATCGGGTCGCGGACGGATGGGCGGATTAACCTTGGCATGCACGCCACAGGCGCAGTCGGTGTCGAGCAAGAGGTGGCCCACCGTCACCTCCCGGCGGAAATTGATGTGCGGAAAGGTGTCCTGCATCATCAGCGCCGCATCCATGGCCTTCTTCGAGGACAGGTGCAAGAGGTTGATGTTGAGGCACTCGGTCTCGTAGGCGAGATACGAGGCAATCCAGATCGCGAGCCCTTCCGAATGCGGCGGTCGCGCGGCGCTGTAGGCGGCAAGGCCGGTGAGTTTGCCGTCGCGTTCGACGATCTTCGTATAGGCGTTGAGGATGTCGGCAAACTCGCAATGCAGGCTCACGCTCACGGAATCGGCCAGTTCCGGCCGTTCGGTCATGATCTTCTTTGCGGAGCGCATGATGAATTCGAAGTGGGCCACGTCGTAGCGCTCCTCCGGCCCGATCATCAGAAACTCGTTCTGGTCCGATGATTTGCCGTGAAGGCCGTAACCACCGTAGAACATGAAAATCTTGAAAGAGGGCACACCGAACTCGGTGACCATGGCGTCCATCTCTTCCAGGTGTTGCCCTTCAATGGGCGCCAGGTGAAAGCCGTAGTCCACCCAGAAATTTCCTTCGGCGCGTCGCAGCACCTCGGGCATGAAGGCCCGCCACGATCCGCCCATGTTGAGGTAGTACTGGCCGGTGCGCATGTAGTTTAGGCTGGTGGTCACCCCGCCCATGGCCGCGGCCTTGCTTTCGCTCACCGCGTCCTTGGAAAGGTCCTGGTAGATGCCCACATGCATGTGCGCATCGACGCAGCCGGGAAAGGCGAGCCGGTTCTTTCCGTCGATGACCTTCGCCCCCTCCTCAGCGCGTATCTCCGGCGCCAGACGGGCGAATTTGCCGTCCTTGATGCCGATGTCGAGCAGGTCGACCGAGGATTTGTGCGGCCGCACCACGCGGACATTTTTTACGATCAGATCAAAGTTTGGGTTCATACCTCGATTTTAATGCGCCTGAGAGGTTTGCAACGCAATCAGCACCCGGGATCCCGGCGATTCGCTGTAAAGCTCCTCGACAAGGGCGGCACGACAACCGAGCACCGCCCGCTGGTTGATCGACCCCTTGTCGGTGATTTCGCCGGCGTCGATGGATGGCGGCGCCTCCAGCAGCAGCGCCCGTGCAATACGGCGGGAACTTCCGGATTCCTCTGCGGCAAGATCCACCAGCACTTTTTGAAAGTGCCGGCAAACGGCGGGATGGCCCAGCACCTGTGCCGCCGGCGCATCCTTGGCAAGGCCCGTGCATAGCTCCCGACACTCACTCATCACCGGAAAGATCAGCGCGCCGACATAGTCGCGGTCATGGCCGGTGATCACCACGTCCTGCACCAGCGGAGCCCCCTTTAAAATCAGCCGCATGCGCAAACCGCCCACATCCACCCAGGTTGCGGTGGCCATTTTGAAATCCTCAGAGACGCGACCGTCAAAAATCAGCCCTTTCTGGGGATCGGCGGGATCGGCAAACTTCAGCGCGTCACCCATTTTGTAGAAGCCCTCCTCGTCGAAGGCAGCGCGCGTGATTTCCTGCTGGCGCCAGTAGCCGGGGGTAATGCTCGGACCGCGAAAACGCGCTTCGAGCTTGCCACCGTTGGGTACCAGCTTGATCTCAACACCGGCAACCGGAATGCCAACCACTCCGGACTGGCCGGTTTCCCAGTGACCGAAAGTTGCCGAAGGCGCCGTCTCGGTCGAGCCCAACCCGGTCATGATGAGGATGCGTTCGCCGCTGGTTTCGCGGGCGACTTCATCCAATCCCTGCCATACGTGCTGCGACATGCCCGCACCCGCATACAGCATGGCCTTGAGATTGCTGAAGAAATTTTCACGCAAGCCCCTGTCACGACGCAGGTAGGGCAGCAGTTCCTCGTAGCCCTTGGGTACATTGAAATAAAAAGTCGGCGCAATGTCGCGCAGATTGCGCACGGTCTTTTCGATCAGGCCTGGCATCGGCTTGCCGTCATCGATGTAGTAGGAGCCGCCGTTGTAGACCGCAAGTCCGAATTGCTGATTGCCTGCAGCAACGTGATGCCACGGCGCCCATTCGACAAACTTCGGCGGCGCGTCACCCAGAAAAGGCAGGGTCTGCAATATCATCTGCTGGTTGCTGCACAGCATGCGCTGGGTGGTGATTACGGCTTTGGGCATTCCGGTGGAGCCGGAGGTAAACAGGAATTTTGCAATCGTGTCAGGCCCGACGGCAGCGTGCTTCGCAGCAACCGGGGTGGTGACATCACGCTCCAGTTCGGAAAATCCGGTTGCCGCCCGCCCTCGGGGCGGATTCTGCGCGACCACCAGTTCGGTCTCAGGTGGCAACACCTCGGCAATTGCCCTGGCGAAACGCATTCCGTCGGCGGCAAACACGAGACCGGGATTGAGCAACTCAAGAGCAAATTTCAACTTGCCGAAGTCTGTGGAGACCAGCGAATAGGCGGGCGAAATCGGCGCATATGGGATACCCACATGCATCGCAGCAAAACCCAGTAACGCATGCTCAATGCCGCCCTCGGAGAGAATCACCACAGGCCGGTCCACGGACAGCCCGCGATCAAGGAGTCCCTGCGCGATGCGGCAAACGCGCCGCCAGGCCTCTCCGAAACGCAATTCACGCCACTCACCGTCGGGACCACGCTCCCCCAGCAGCACGCGATCTGGCGCCACATTGGCCCAATGCGCGAGGCGCTCGGTGATCGCCCGCGGGTAACTGGCGAGCGGATGCGGCGAGGAAAGATAGACGATGCCGTTGGCGCCCTGTCTGACCGTCGTACCGAGGGGGCCGAGATTTACCGGGCGAAGCCGGATGGACTTTTCCATGCTCAGTCCGCCTTGATGCCCGCGGCCTTCACGAGTGCCTGCTGTTGCACGCTGTCGGTCCTGATGAGAGCGTCAAACTGCTCCGGCGTCAGCGGCCAGGGTGCCGCGCCGCTGGAGGACAATGAGTCCCTCACTTCGCGCAAATCAGCGATGCGCAACACCTCCTGATTGAGCCGGTTGATGATTTCACGTGGCGTCCGGCGCTGTGCCCAAAGCCCCACTCCGCTCTGGAAGACAGCGTTCGCCACACCGGCCTCTGCCGTGGTCGGCACATCCGGCAACAGGGCCAGGCGCTGCGCCGAAGGGGAAGCCAGCGCCCGGACTTTTCCGGCGCGTATTAATTGGAGCGCCGCGACCAGCGGCGGGACGTAAAAATCCAGTCTGCCCGCCATTACTTCGGTGACCGAGGCTGCGGCGCCTTTTTGCGGAACATGCACGGCCTCGATTCCTGCGGCAAAGCGCAGTCGCTCGCCGGACAGATGCGTGGGCGAACCGGCCCCGCTGGATCCGAAATTGAGAACACCCGGATTGGACTTGCCGTAGGCAACCAGTTCCTGAAGGGATTTGAAATTGTGCGAAGGCCCTGAAATCACCACCGCAAAAATATCCGCAAGCGGCGCTATGCCGGCAAAGTCATTGATGGGATCGTAGGGCAGATTGGGCACCACGGCGGGCGCCAGCGCCGCGGTGCCCCCGGCCAAAAGGTTGTAGCCATCGGCCGCCGATTTGGCGACGAATTCGGCGGCGACGATGCCACCTGCCGCAGGCCGGTTCTCAACGATGATCGGTTGTCCCAGCGCGGTTGCGAGCCGGTCGCTGTAAAGACGAGCCATTGTGTCCGGCGCGCCGCCGGGGGCGTTGCTCACAATCATGCGAATCGGTTTGACCGGCCAGGATTGCGCAACTGCAGCCTGATTGAATAGCAAAATTGTCGATGCAATAGCGGCGCCGCGGAGGATTTTCATGATTGACCGCTCTTAAAATGGATCGGGAGAGGGATTGTGCCATGCACGGTTACGCGTCTGCTGCCCCACCCCGTATAGAATCCGCAGAACTTGATTACCGCAGCGGAACTGGAAATGGCAGCGATCAAAAAGGTACTCATTGTCGGGGGCGGTGTAGGCGGCCTGACGCTCGGGATTGCATTGGGGCGGCGGGGCATCGCCTGCGAAATCCTGGAGATCAAAAAGCAGCACTCGGTGCTGGGTGTCGGCATCATCCAGCCCGGCAACGTGCTGCGCGCGTTGAGAACCCTTGGCGTGCTTGAGGAATGCCTGGCCGCCGGACATCAGGCCAACGAGCGGCGCTTCCACGACAACGACGGTAATTTACTGGTTGCATCGCTTGCCGGGCGAATTGCCGGTCCGGACGTTCCCGCCATCAGCTCCCTGCCGCGTGTCGCGCTGCACCGCATACTGCTCGACGCAACCCAGCGTGCCGGCGCGAAGGTTTCGATGGGCACCACCCTTGCGGGATTCACCGATACCGCGAACGGCGTCGAGGCAAGGCTGAGTGACGGCCGGGAAATGCACTGCGACCTGCTGGTAGCGGCGGATGGCATCCGCTCTCCCCTGCGCCAGCAGCTCTTTCCCGACGCGCCTGATACGCGCTATTCCGGATACGGATGCTGGCGGGTCACCCTGCCGCGTCCGGAGGACATCAATTTCTCGGGCATTTACCAGGGCGCGAACGGAACCAAAGCCGGCCTGATTCCGCTCACGCAAAAAACCATGTACCTGTACCTCGTCACCACCGAGCCCGGCAACCCCTGGATGGACCCGGCACAGCAGCACGCGCTGCTGCGCGAGCGCCTGGCCGGTTACGGCGGCATCATCGGCGACATACGCGACGGCCTCAATCCGCAAAGCGAGGTGTACTACGCCGCCCTTGAGGAAGTGGTGCAGCCGGCTCCCTGGTACCGCGGCAATGCCATTCTGATTGGCGATGCCGCGCACGCCTCGTTGCCGCACATGGCTCAGGGTGCCGCAATGGCCATCGAAGACGCGCTGGTGTTGGCGGAACTGGCGGCTCAGGACCTGCCTGGCACCGAAAGGCTGTCGCGTTTCATGGCGCGTCGTTTCGAGCGTTGCATGTCTGTACAGAACACCTCGCACGCCATGGCAGATTCGGAGCTGGATTACACGCCGGAGAAAGTGTTGCAGCACCAGGCGTTTCTCAGCGCGCAGTTTCCGGCCATCTGGGAGAAGAACGAAAAACGCCTGGCCGAAGCCATTTAGCCCGAGGGAAGGCGCCAGAGATCGCCAGGGCAGACGATAACCAAGGCGCAATTGCCTGAGTCATATGTGGTACGCTATCACGTACGTAATCCGGGAACTCCATAATGACCATACTCAAAGCTTCCGAAGCCCGATCGAACCTGTATCGCCTCATAGACGAGGCCGCAGACCACCACGAGCCAGTGCAAATCACCGGCAAGCGAAACAATGCCGTACTCGTCGGAGAGGATGATTGGCGGGCCATCCAGGAGACCCTGTATCTGCTCTCGATTCCCGGCATGCGTGAATCCATTCGCCAGGGACTCAAGGCACCGCTCGCGAAGCTCTCGAAGACCCCTGGCTGGTAGAACCCGCGATGGCCTGGCAGGTTCTTTTCACGAAACAGGCTCAGAAAGATGCCAGGAAGATTGCAAAGTCAGGGCTGAGGGAAAAGGCCGAGGCACTACTCAAAGTGCTCGAAAAAAATCCTCTTCAAACACCCCCGCCCTTCGAAAAGCTGGTTGGCGACCTGGATGGCGCCTATTCACGGCGAATAAACATTACCCACAGGCTGGTCTACCAGATCCTGAACAAGGAAAAGGCCGTCAAGATTCTTCGGATGTGGACGCATTATGGAGACTGACAGGTTCTAACCCGCCAGGGACGCGACCCGCGTTTGTTCTAGCCCTGCCCCGAATCGTAGCGCCTGCCCAGCGTCAGGTAGTCCTGCGTACCCAGCACGCCGTTTAGTTCGTCGAAATCGAGCATGCGGTCGCGGAAGCCGTTGGTCGAACCGGTATTTTTCAGGTTGGCGAAATATTCTGTCGCCGTGCGTGTGAGCGCGCGAACCAGGCCGCCGGGAAAAATCACGATGCCATAGCCCAGCGCCTCGAGTTCGGCGGCGCTCATCAGCGGCGTCTTGCCGCCCTCAACCATGTTGGCGAGCATCGGCGCCCGGCCGGCAATCCGTGCCAGCCCCTGCTGCATCTGTTCCTTGGTGCGCAGCGCCTCGACAAACAGGACGTCGGCCCCAGCATCCAAATAAAGCTCGGCTCGTGCAAGCGCGGCATCCAGGCCTTCGACCGCGACCGCGTCGGTGCGCGCGATGATCAGTGTTTCATCGCTGCTCCTCGCATCCAGCGCCGCCTTGATCTTGCCGGCCATTTCGGCGGCCGGGACCAGGGTCTTGCCATCGAGGTGGCCGCAACGCTTGGGCAGCGTCTGGTCCTCCAATTGGATGGCGGAAGCCCCTGCCCGCTCGAACAGCCTCACCGTGCGCATGACATTGAGCGCATTGCCAAAGCCGGTATCACCATCCACGATAAGCGGCAGTTTCACGCGCTCGCGAATCGAACCCAGCGTGTCCGCCACCTCGGTCATGGTGACAAGGCCGATGTCGGGCCCGCCATGGCGGGTGTAGGCGATGCTGGCGCCAGACAGGTACACGGCCTCGAACCCGGCGCGCTCGGCCAGCAATGCGGAGAGGGCATCATAGATGCCCGGGGCGAGCACGATGGCACTTTTCTTCAGGCGCGCGCGCAGGCTCATGTCGCCGAGCCTCCCGCGCATGCCTCACTGCGTTGCGCCGCGAAGCGCTTCTTGAGGTGCGGCACGAGCCCCCCGTCATTCAACATGGCCATGAGATGTGGTGGAATCGGTTCGCAATCGAGTACCACGCCACTGTTGGTGATGCGCACCTTGCCGGCGACAGGATCCACTTCCAGATGGTCACTGGCTTTGATTCGCGCGGTGTCCGCGCACACCAGCACGGGCAGCCCGAGGTTGATGGCATTGCGGTAGAAAATGCCGCCGTAGGATTGCGCCAGCACCGCTGCCACACCCAGGTGCCGCAATGCCTCCGGCGCCTGTTCCCGCGAGGATCCTGCGCCGAAATTGCGCAGACCCACCACGAAATCGCCGCGCGCCACGGTCGAGGCAAACGAGGGTTCCACCGATTCAAGGCAATGGCGCGCGATTTCCGCGATGCCCAGCTTCATGAAGGCGCCGGGTGCGAGCGAATCCGTGGTGACGTTATCGCCATACACCCAGGTGCGCGGATTGCGTTTGCCGTCTTCTGTCATGCTCAGCCGATCATGTCCATGGGGTTCGTGATGCGGCCCGCAATCGCGGATGCCGCCACCGTGTAGGGCGAGCCGAGCCAGACCTGCGCGGAATCCGCGCCCATGCGGCCCTTGAAATTGCGCGCGGTCGAGGAAATGATCACCTCGTTCTCGGCAAAGCGGTATTCGCCGTAGCCCGCGCACACGCCGCAGGTGTTGGGAAGAATCTGCGCACCGGCGGCGATCAGGAT
The DNA here is from genome assembly GCA_903899705.1 of uncultured beta proteobacterium. Taxonomy (GTDB): domain Bacteria; phylum Pseudomonadota; class Gammaproteobacteria; order Burkholderiales; family SG8-39; genus 2-02-FULL-62-17. The sequence continues at coordinate 26,670 of CAIUKQ010000283.1, read as the reverse complement.
ATCCAGCGTGCCCTCGTCGGCCGCCTGCTTCTGGTCCTTGCGCGAAGCCGGCGCCACCATCAGGCGCACACCCGGCGCGGCATGCCGGCCCTTGAAAACTTTGGCGGCCATGCGCAGGTCATCGAGCTTCGCCCCGGTGCAGGCGCCGATATAGGCAATATCTATTTTCTCGCCGGCGTATTCGCCCACGCCTTTTGTATTCGTGGGGCTGCCCGGTGCCGCCACCTGTGGCGGGAGGTCACCGGCGTTGAATCGATGATGCGCGCCCAGAGCGGAACCCGGGTCGGTATGCCACTGCCCGGTGTCAATCTCGCCTGCTCCCGCTGCGGCCAGATAGGCGCGCGTGGTGTCATCCGGCGCGACAAGGCCCACCTGCCCGCCGATTTCCGCGGTCATGTTGGACAGCGTCATGCGCTCCTGCATCGACAGCGCGGAGACGGCCGAACCGGTGTATTCCACCGCCTGGTAATCGCCGCCATCAAGGCCGAGCTTGCCGCACAGGAACAGCATCGCATCTTTTGCCGATACGGCCGCGCCGAACCTGCCCTGCCAATCAACGAGGATGGTCTGCGGCACGCGTACCCAGATCTCACCGGTGGCCACAACGCCGAACATTTCCGTGGAACCCACGCCCAGCACATAGGCGCCGAATGCCCCTCCGGTGCAGGAGTGGCTGTCGCCGCCCACCACGAACATGCCCGGCTTCAGGTGTCCCTGCTCCGGGAGCACCACGTGGCAGATGCCCATGTTGTCGTGAAAGCGCGAAACGCCCGCCGTTTTCACCCAGTCCTGCGCGATGCGGATGATGTTGCGGCTTTCATCGTCATAGGCCGGCAGGTAATGGTCTGTGATGACCACGATCTTGTCGGGGTCCCAGGGCTTTGCGCCCAGCTCCGCCAACAGCGGCGCAATGCGTCGCGGTCCGCCCGAGTCGTGCATCATGGCCAGATCCACCTTGCAGGTGACGATCTCGCCGGGATGGACGCTGGCCTTGCCGCTGGCCCTGGCCAGCAGTTTCTGCGCGAGTGTCTGGGGCATGGTGTCAGCCTGTCACAAATTGCCGGGGAAAGTCGCTCATTCCACCTTGACGTTCAAAGCCTTGATGATCGGTCCCCACAGCGCGTTCTCCGCGTGAATATGCGCTAGTGTCTCGACCGAGCCGGCACCGCTGGGTTCCATGCCGATGTCCTCCAGTTTGCTGCGCAGGTCGCTTGCCCGCAGCACGCCGGTGATGTCGCGCTCCAGCCGTTGCAATATCGGCACCGGGGTCTTTGCCGGCGCGGCGAAACCGAACCAGGGCGCGCCGACGACGCCGGGTACGATTTCGGCGATGGTCGGGACATCGGCATAAAAGCGCGAGCGCTTTGCCGAGCCCACGGCGATGAGACGGGATTTTCCGGCGCGCACATTGGGCGTCGCATTCACCAGGCTCTCGAACATGCCGTCCAGTCTCCCTGCGACGAGGTCGATGGCCGCCGGCCCCGAACCCTTGTAGGGCACGTGCACCATGTCGATGTTGGCGCGCCGCTTGAGCAATTCACCCGATAGCCATCCCGAGGTGCCGATACCGGCCGATGCATAGGAAATTTTTCCCGGATTGGCGCGCGCCGCCTCGATGAATTCGCGCATGGTCTTGTAAGGTGATGCGGCAGGCACCACGAATCCATTCGTGAAGGTGCCGATCAACGCAATGTGAGCAAGGTCGTTGATCGGGTCATAGGGCATGCTGCTGCGCATCAGCGGGCCGGGCGCGATGGCGGAATTGGCGGTGATCGCAAGCGTGTAGCCGTCGGGTGCCGACTTGGCCACGACATCCACGCCGACCGTCGACCCCGCACCCGGCCGGTTTTCGATGATCGCGGGCTTGCCAATTGCCTCGGTGAGTTTTTCCGACAGCAGGCGCGCAATGACGTCGGTGGAACCGCCCGCCGCGAACGGCACGATCATGCGGATAGGCTTGCTCGGATAATCGGCCTGCGCAATGACCGTTCCCGCCTGCATCAACGCAACTGCAACGACAACGGAATGAAGAAAGCTGCGTAAACGCATTGAACTGCTCCCTGTCGCGAGGATTGGATGGGGATAGTCTAACATCCGCTCATATGCCAAATTTCAACATAGTGGACATCAACCAATGACCAATCAGGAAGTATTGATCGCGGGGGCGGGGCCGGTGGGATTGTCCGCCGCAATCGCGCTCGCCAGCGCCGGCATCCGCGTACGCGTTTTCGAAGCGGAGAAGGAGTTGCTGGTCGATCCGCGCGCCACCACCTTTCACCCACCGACGCTCGACATGCTGGACGCCTACGGCGTGGGCGACGTCATGGTGCAAAAGGGCGTGATCTGCCCTCACTGGCAGATCCGCTGGCATCCGTCGGGGGAACGTGCGGTGTTCGACGTCACTGTTCTCGCCAACGACACCGGCCACCCCTACCGGTTGCAATGCGACCAGACCGTGCTGTCGCAGGCGCTGCTTGATCGGGTGATCCGGATGCCCGAAGTCACCGTGGAGTTCGGTGCGCCGGTGAAATCGGTCTCGCAGTATGCGTCGGGCGCGAGCCTCACCTTCGAGCGCGACGGTCGCGATGAAACCGTAAAAGGCGCATGGGTCATCGGCGCCGATGGCGCCCACAGCGCGGTGCGCAAATCCCTGGACCTGGCGTTCGAGGGCAGCATTTATCCGGAAACCAATTTGATCGTCACGGTGAAATTCCCGTTCGAGGACCATCTGGAAGGCCTGTCGGGCGTGAACTACTGCTGGCGCGACGGCGGCAATTTTTCATTACTGAAAGTGGAGGACACCTGGCGCGTCGCCATCTATCCGCTCGCCGACAAGACCATCGAGGAGCAGTTGACCCCCGAGAGCATTGAAGCGGCGCTGCAGCACATCGTGCCGCAACCCCGCCCCTACCCGGTGCTCGCACGGCGCGCCTACCGCGCGCATCAGCGCATGGTGTCGAAATACCGCGTCGGCAGAATATTTCTGGCCGGCGATGCCGCCCACCTCACCAGCCCAACGGGCGGCATGGGACTGAACGGCGGCGTACACGACGCCATCAACCTCGCCGAGAAACTCATCGCCGTCATTCGCAAGGACGAACCGGAGTCGCTGCTTGATCGTTACGAGCGCCAACGCCGTCCCGTGGTTGCCGAGGCCATCATCGCCCAGTCGGATGCGAACCGGCGGCGCATGCGAGAACTGGATCCCGAGAAGCGCCGCGCGTCGTTGAAGAATCTTCAGGAAATCTGCGCGGATCGCGACAAGTTGTACAAGCACATGCTCAATACGTCGATGATCAGCGGGTTAAGGCAGGCGGCGGCAGTGCTGTAGACAGGGGGAAGCGATGCTCTCCTAAGTGGACAGAAGAAGCCGAATCAAATCTATGGCTTACGTCGATCAGGTTTGATTGATCCTATTCTGGAATTCCTCAACCCGCGTGAGAACTTCAAGGAATTCGGGCGTCGCACCAAAGAACATTGATTCCCTCATTGCATCGTAGTCACGCTGCCACTCCGGCAATTGTTCGCGCGCCGGCATCAATCTAAGCGATCCTCGGCACAAGGTTTTGTAGTCCAGCCAGTTGTAGCGAAAAAATACTTCGCGATGCACGGCAATGCGTTCGAACAAACCTTCGCTTGCAATCGCCTGCTCTGCAACCCCCTGCCGGATCATGCACCAGAGGTCGTAATAGTGGCGCGACAGAAAAAGCCCACGCCGCTTTTCGGCAGGACGATAGGTTTCCTCATGCAATAGCATGGCCTTTTCCAAAAAGGTGCGCCTTGCGGACAGGGTGCGCAGGGGAAAACGGCTGTGGCCGAGCAGATCAGGAAACGTCTGTGCAAGGTAGGGCTCAATCTCCGGTGCTTCGGCCGGGTCGATATCGGAACGCGCGCCCATTTCGATCTTGACCACCGGGGCCACATAGCCGCCGGCATCGAAGGCTGCCGGATAGCGGAACAATAGCGTTTGTCCGTCGGCATCGGCGGGATCAGATTCAAGCTGCCAACCGTGAGCGCCAAGAGCCTGCGCAATTCGAGCGGACAACGCTGGTGCGAGCGAATCCCGTATGCATGCCTGGCATGACTCACGCAGTGCGTCCAGAGACTGTCTGCGCTTCTTGCGGCTTGGTGCCGCCTCGGGTGAGGCATCTCCGCCGTAACCCAGGAAATCGCGGTCGATGACGACGTCGATATCCTCGGAGAAGCGTTCGATCAGCTTCCACGCTTTCGCTAGCGAGGTACCGCCCTTGAAGGTCAGCCGTGGCCCGATGTCGGGAAGATTGAACAGCTCGCGCAAGGTCCAACACACCCAGAAGTCCTTTTCGACGCTGGCGGCGCGAAGGCGCAACCGTGCCTGCGCCTCCTCGCATACTGCACGGCGCCTTGCCATGGAAAGGTCCAGGAAACCTTGCATGCTATTGACCGTCCGAGGATTTTTCCTGGTTATCGGACACCAGTTGATGAAATATCCGGGCGATCCATGCGGGTGCGTACGCTGCATCGCGCACCAGCGCAGCCCTGTCGCTGGTTTTGAGGTTGCGGCGCAGTTTCTCCACGACGCCATCGTCAACACGATCCTTTCCCATCCAGCGAAATGCCTGAGTAATCAAACCGCTCAAACGTCCGGCGGTGGCCATGTTTCGCGTGGTGGTGTGTTTCAACACAATATCCAGCCCACCATAGGTCAGGTGTCGGCTAGGGCCGTCGGTGAGGTAAATGATTTTCACCGGCACCTGATCGGAAAGCCCAAGCATGTTCGCGGCATGAGCGCCTGTGGGTTGCAGACGAATCCCATCGCGGCTCTTGAGCGCATTGGCAATGGCGTCCGAATTCGGCGACAACTGGCCCAACTGAGGATCGATACGCGGCAGGTCATATAAACCGCGTGCGATCTTGCGCAGCCGACCGGCGCGACTGTGCCGGGATAGCGTCTGATCAACGGCATGACGGCTGCCCAGGTCCAGAAAATCGCGCGCATTGAAAACCCGCCCGACGGTATTGCGCTTGATGCGCTCGAATATTTGCGTGTCGATGGATCGTGCGTGCTTGCCCACGGTCAGTTACTCCAGACGGCTATTTGGTCAGAAATTATTGCATATTTTTCTGACAAAACTGACTCTATTTTCCGATTGGAACCTGATAGAACCCTACTCTAAAATATAATGCAATTATTTATATATAAATCAATTAGTTATATTCATATAACCACAATTTTCTGATATAAAAATAACCCTGTTTTTCTGACAAAACTGCGCAAAATATAGATTAGTTCAAATAAGCTCAATTCCGCCACAGGAGTATCCGGGTTGGCCTGTTCAATACGCCTTCAGCAAAGCCCAGAGTTCCGCCGCATCGGTCGCCGCATCGCCCGAAAGCAGCATCCCGGAAAATTTATCGGCACTCGCCGCGTTCACCCAACCTCGCGAATAGCGCATGAATTTCTCCCGAACCTCGGCATCGGACATGTGCAACCCCGGATCCCCCTTGATGCCCCCGACGCGTTGCTCAATAACGACCCCACCCGCTTCAATGAATAGCGTCGCGCCGCGTTCACTGGCCGCCGTCAGTTCGTCATCGGAATCAATGCAGACCAGCGCTTCGAGACGGCGAAGTTCTCCACTCCGGAAATGTTCTTCGCGATAGACATCAGCCTCAATACCACCGTGTACCAGCGCCGCCGCCAGCCCAAACGACAGGCTGAACTGCGCCTGTATGGGCTGGGCGGGCGCGCGATTGCCGCAGTAGGTGATGGCTTCCTGGTAGATCCGGAGACGCAGCGCCGTGATGCTTTTTGTTCCGCCGGGAATGCGGTCACGCAGCACCCGCGCCGCTTCCGCGCCGTAATGCACATGGCGAACCGCCGCGTGGGGCTTGAAGTAGGCATCGAGGATCAGATATCGGTCGGCCGCGACGGCAGGCACATCGCCCGCCGCGGAAAATTTCTCGGCGTAATGCGGCAATGCATCGCCGGGTGCGGTGACACCCGCTGCTGCTGCCGTGGCCGCCATAACGCCCAGCCAGGCACTGTGCGGCAGGTAGGTATTGCGCCCATTCGCGCCACGCGCCACCGGCAGATACAGGCTGGCGGGCAGTTGGCAGGCGGCTATATCGAGCGCCGTGTATTTTTCATCATTGGACAAGCCCATCGCGTCGGCGACGCCTGCCGCCACGCCCAACGCCGGCCAGTTGCCGTCGACATGCATGCCGGGGCGAATGCGCAGCCATGCACCGGCCCGGGCACCGACTTCATAGCCCGCCACAAGGCTTCGTATCAGCGCGGACAGCGGCATCCCGTGCGTAACCGCATAGGGCAACAGGGCCGCAACAACCGGAACGCCCGGACGGCCATGCGCCATCGCCAGTCCTTCGCAGGCCTCATCCCAGGTGGCCGACATGGCGCCCACCGCCGCTGCGCCCAGAAGGCTTAGCGGCTTTCCGCCGGGAAAACAGAATGTTCCGGGATCCATCCGCGACAACGTTTCCTCCCAGGCGCGCACCTCGGGCGCGCGGCGAGCATGCAGGCAACGGTGTCGAGGAGCATCAGCCGGGCCTTCTGTGCCACCGCGTCTGGCACCGCCCCCTTTGAGGCTCGCGTCAGCGAGTCGCGAATAGCGGCGAGCGCATCCTGCGAACCTGCGTTCACGGGCGGATGGAAGGCAACGGCAGCTGCGGCAGGGCCGAGCGCAGCGCCTCGGAGGATTCGCCGCCGATGGTGCGAAGCAGGTGCCACGCGCCACAAAGGTTCGAGGACAAGAGTGGCGCTTTGAAATTGGAGCCCACGCCGAGAATCGCAGGCAGCGTGATCAGCCCCGTGCCGGAGATCAATACCGGACTGCCTGCCGCCGGTTTCGCGCGTTCCAGAACCGACAGCACTTCGCCGGTATTCATCTCGTAGGCGCGAAACACCTCCCCCATCTTGACCACCGGCTCCACTTTGAAACCTGCCGCCTCCCAGTAGGCCACGGAATAATCGGTCAGCCACTGCGGATAGGGGGAGACGAGACACAGGTGATGCGAACCCAGCGCCTTCAGGACTTCGAGTATGGCCACGCCCGCGGTGAACACCGGCTTGCCGGCGGCCGCGGACAAGCGATCGCAGAACTCGCGGTCTTTGACGGGACCCAGAGCATAGGTGCCACCGGTCAGCCCGATATAGAACGCTTCCAGCTCCAGCGAGCCGAAACTCCTGACACAGGATTCATAGTGGTCCGGATAAACGGCATTGCGATCACGCAGATCGCCGGGCAACACCGGCAACCGCGTGGTGTACATGCCCACCGACAACGGCAACAGGGCGCGCATTTCCGGTTCAACCGTGGGATTGGCTGGCGGCGTGACGACGCCGACGCGATGCTTGAGTTCCTGCATGGTTCGACTCCAATGGATCGTATTCCCGGCATTCTACGTTCCATCCAACAGATCAACGCCCCGGCCCGATGGAATCTGGCTTCACACCTCCGGTTTCGTGTCACCGCCTTTACGGATCCGGCCGTAGCGCTCGAGCGTCAGCCGGCGCGCGGCATCGTGATCGACCACGGGCAAGGGGTAATCGCTGCCGATCACGCAGCCCGAAGCCAATTGTTCCTGATGTGTCATGACCCACGGCGCGTGGATGCGCTTCACCGGCACCTGCGCGAGCTCGGGCACGTAACGGCGTATGAATTTGCCGTCCGCATCGAATTTTTCCGACTGCCTCACCGGATTAAATATCCGGAAATACGGCTGCGCATCGCATCCGCTGGAAGATGCCCATTGCCAGCCGCCATTGTTGGCCGAAAGATCAAAATCATTGAGGTGCTGCGCGAAGTATTTCTCCCCCAGGCTCCAGTGCACGTTCAGGTGCTTGACCAGAAACGACGCCGCCACCATGCGAAGGCGGTTATGCATAAACCCGGTGGCGTTGATCTGGCGCATGGCGGCATCCACCAGCGGGTAGCCTGTGCGCCCCTCGCACCATGCGGCATACAGCGCGGGATCATTGTCGAACTGCACTGCGTCGTATTCCGGCTTGAAGGCGCGTTCCGCCACTTGAGGATGGTGGTGCAGAATCTGAAAGTAGAAATCACGCCAGACCAGCTCCGACAGCCAGGTCTCCGCGCCACGCCCTCCGCGTGCCCGCGCTTCGGCCGCCAGCCGCCGGATGGATATCGTCCCAAAACGCAGGTGCACGGAAAGATATGAGGTCCCCTTCACCGCCGGGTAATCACGGGCCCTGTCATAGCCGTCCATGCGATCCAGAAAATCGTCAAGGGCGACCGCCGCGCCAGTCAATCCCGGCCGCATGGGAATTTCGAGAAGATTGGTCTTTTCAAATCCCAGTTCCTCGAGGCCCGGCATTCCTCCGGAATCCGGTGCCGCCAGCGCCGCCGCGTATTTTTCGACGGGATAGGGCTTCAGATGAAAATCATCAAGCGTTTTGAGCCAATTGTTCTTGTAGGGGGTGAAAACCGAATACGGCGTGCCCGTCGCGGTCATGACTTCGTCAGTCTCGAAGATCACCTGGTCCTTGAAGGTTTCAAACGCGATCCCGCCCGAGGCGAGTGCCTCTGCAACCGCATGGTCGCGCCGGATCGCCTGCGGCTCATAGTCGCGATTGGCAAACACCGCGTCCACTCCCAGGGATTTCACGAGCGCCGGGATCACCGACACGGCACTGCCATGCCGCACCATCAGGCCGCCGCCATTCTCTACGAGCACGTCATCCAACTGGCGAAGCGAATGCCAGATGAACTCGACGCGACGGTCACTCCTTGAGGGCAGCCTGTCGAGAATATCAGTGTCGAAGACAAACACGCACCAGACCTGCCGCGCCGATTTCAACGCATGGTAGAGCGCAGCATTGTCGACGAAACGCAGATCCCGCCGGAACCAGACCATCGCGCGTTCGAAGCGCGGCGACTCAGCCGGCATCAGCCTTCCATCCCCGCTGCGGCCTTTAAAGCATCAGGTGTCTTTGGGGGGCGGACAATCATCGCGGGCTGCGATTGCCCGGTTTGGCAAACAGCAGCTGCGCATCGCTGATCACCCGTTCCTCAAAGCCGCCCTCGCAATAACACAGGTAGAAATCCCACATGCGAAGGAAGGATTCCGGGTAGCCCAGGGCACGCACCGCGTCGCGCTCACGATGGAAGTTCTCGCGCCACATCCGCAATGTGGTCGCGTAATGGGGACCGATGTCCAGAAGACTCACAAGTCGCATGTCGCTGGAACGGGTGACCGAATCGAGCATGGCAGTGACCGAGGGTATGGTGCTGCCCGGAAAGATATACCTCTGAATGAAATCCACCGAACGGCGCGCCTGCTCGTAGCGCTGGTCGGCGATGGTGATCGCCTGAAGCAACATCAGGCCGTCGTCATTAAGCAGGCGCCCACACTGGCCGAAATAGTCGTCGTAGAACTGGTGGCCGACGGCCTCGACCATTTCGATCGACACCAGCTTGTCGTAGCTGCCTGTGAGGTCGCGATAATCCTCCAGCAGCACGGTGATCCGGTCCGACAATCCCGCCTGCTCGATGCGCTCCCGGGCAAGGTCGAACTGCTCACGGGATATGGTGGTGCTCGTCACGCGACAGCCGTAATGCCTTGCGGCATGCATCGCCATGCCACCCCAGCCGGTGCCGATTTCCAGCAGGTGATCCGATGACTGGAGTTCCAGGGCGCGGCAGATGCGCTCGAGTCGCGCCAGTTGGGCCTCCTCCAGCGTCATGCCGGCGCTCTCGAAGATCGCGCTCGAATACATCATGGTCGGGTCGAGGAACAGCCGGAAAAAGTCGTTGCCCAGGTCATAGTGGGCGGCAATATTGCGCCGGGATCCCTCGCGGGTATTGCGATTGAACCAGTGCAGCGCCTTCTGCAGGGGGCCGGTAAGGCGCGCAAGACCGCCCTCCATGCCATCAAGCACACTGCGATTGCAAATCAGAATCCTCACCAGCGCCGTCAGGTCATCCACCGACCACCAACCCTGCATGTAGGCTTCGCCCGCGCCGATCGAGCCGCCGAATGCCATGTCCGAATAAAAGCGCGCATCGTGTATGCGTAGTGTCGCCGTCAGCGAACATCGCGCAGTCCGCTCGCCATAGCGATATTCACTGCCGGCCTCATGCAATACCAGTTCGCCGTGTTCGATGCCGGCAAGACGTGCGTGCACTGCGCGTGCGGCGATGCCGTCGAGGAAATGAGGCTTCGGAGTGCTTGCTGGAGCTATTCGGGGCAGTGTGCCGGTGTTCATGGTGCGACTCCTGGAACTATGTATTTTTAAGGGCAGATTTATGTGCGGCCGCGATGGCGGTTGCGGCGGGCTTGTCCGGATAAGGATGAAAAGGCGTGCGTTTCAGCCACAGCCTGAACGCCTGCCAATAAATGCCAGCCAAGACCTTGGCCGTCATGAAAGGAAACATTCCGAGCACGCGCGCAAGGCTCGCCGCACCGATTTCTTCCCGCACGAGCGTGAGGGTCGCATCAAAGACCCGCCTGCCCTGCTTCATGTTCACCATGTGCACGCCAAGCGAGTCGCGGGGAACACCAAAGCACCAGTCATATTCGATGTCCATGCCCATGAATGGCGACACGTGAAAGGCCTTGGCAAACCGGTGGCGGCGAATTCCCGAGGAACTTTCGTCAAGCGGCTGCGACAGCACATAGGCATGCCGCTCATTCCACGGCGTATTGGTGATCTCGGCAACAATGGTCTCGACCCGGGTGCCGGATTCATCAAAACAGTAATACAAACTCACCGGATTGAACGCGAGGCCGAAATAGCGAAGGTGGGTGAGCAGGCGGATGGGACCGACGGGTCGTTTTCCGGTCTCGATTTCCACGCGCGCGCGAACCGCCTCATCCAGCGAGACGGCCTTATCGCCGAGAAAATCGGCGCGCTTCATCCAGGCCAATGCAGGCCTGCAATGCGACCACAACCATCTCCCCTTGAAAACAGTATCGAGTTCGCCAAGGTCCAGATAGACCATGAAAAGCGAATAGGTGAACTCATGCGGCCGAGGAACCAGGCGGCGGTGCCTAAGCCGCCCGATGTAGAGTGCGCTGTGCATGCCCCCGCCTTTCACTGAAATGTTTCAATGCGGAAAGCGCGCTGACCACACCGTCCTCGTGAAAGCCATTGCGCCAGTAGGCGCCGCAGAAATAGGTGGACAGCGGCCCGTTGATCTCCGCCTGCCGCGCCTGCGCCGCAACGGCAGCTGGCGTGAACAACGGATGCTCGTAGCGAATGGTCCGGATGACTTTCGCCGGATCGATGTCCTGCGAACGGTTGAGCGTCACGAGGAAGGGTTCCACAGAATCAAGCGACTGCAGAATACCCATGTGGTATGTCAATGCAACCTTTTGATTATTATCGACTTTATGACGACCATCGGGAACATGATAATTCCAGGCCGCCCACGCCAGACGGCGTTTCGGGAGCATCCGGATGTCGGTGTGCAACACCGCCTCGTTCTCCTGGTAGGGAATGGCGCCGAGTACCTCGCGCTCAGGCGCGCTCGCATCGGCGAGCATCGCAAGCGCCTGATTGCTGTGGCAGGCAAGGAACACCGCATCGAAACGTTCGGCTTCGCATCCCGTGGCCTTCACCACGGCACCGCCTGCGATCCGGCGGATGGACTGCACCGGCGTATTGAGGCGGATGCGGTCGCGAAAAGGGGCGGTCAGCTTCTCTACGTAGCACGCCGATCCGCCGCGAATCACGCGCCATTGCGGCCGCTGGTTCACCGACAGCATGCCGTGGTTGTGAAAGAAGCGCACAAAAAAACGTGCGGGGAACGAACGCATGCTCTGCGGGTCGGTGGACCAGATCGCCGCGCCCATGGGAATGACATATCGGTCAACGAATTCTCGCGAGTAGCGATTGCGATCGAGGTACTCGCCAAGGCTGAGTGAATCGCCCTCCTCCCCGAGCAACGCCGGCGCCTCACGATTGAAGCGCGCGATGTCGCGCAACATGCGCCAGAACGCGGGACGGAACAGGTTGGATCGTTGCGCGAACAGGGTATTGAGGGAAGTACCGTTGTACTCGATGCCCGAGCCCTCGTCGCTCACCGAGAAACTCATGGCGCTCGACTGCGAAGCCACGCCCAGCTGATTAAGGAGTGCAATGAAATTGGGATAAGTCCAGCTGTTGAAAACGATAAAGCCGGTGTCAACGGCATAGCGGCGCCCACCCTGCTCGATATCGTGGGTGTGGGTATGGCCGCCCACATGGCCTCCTGCTTCGAACACCGTGATGTCGTGCTCGCGGGAGAGATGGTACGCGGCCACATTGCCCGCAATGCCGGAACCCACAATGGCGATTCTCATGGCTTTTCCTCCGGCAAAGCTGCTCGGGCGTACAGCATGGATTCGGGGACTTGGCGCAGATCCCGCACAAGGCCCAGTACCGAGAGCAGCCTGAGCCCGTAGTAGGTCAAATCGATTTCCCACCAGAAAAATCCCTGCCGTGCGGCACCGGGAAAATGGTGGTGGTTGTTGTGCCACCCCTCGCCCAGCGTCAGGATCGCGAGCCACCAATTGTTGCGCGAGCGGTCGCGCGTTGCATAGCGGCGCCGCCCCACGCTGTGGGCCAGCGAATTGACCGTGAAGGTTGCGTGGTAGAGCACGACGGTGGAGATGCAGAACCCCCACACCAGCATCTGCCAGCCACTCGTGCCAAGGCCGGGATACGCCACGGCCAGCCAGGCACCGAGCCCATACAGGCCCGCGGCAAGCAGGAGTGGCACCACCGAATCGAAACGGTCGAGGAAACGAAGCTCGGGATAGCGCGCGAAGTCCGCCACAAGCTCGTGGCGGGTCGCAAAGTTTTTTCCCTTGAGAAACCACAACGCATGCGCATGGAGAAATCCGTGGCGATGGGGGGAATGAGCATCCTCCTCGTCATCCGCATGCACATGGTGATGCCGGTGATGCGACGCCCACCACAACGGTCCGCGCTGTACCGCCGAGGCGCCCACCACCGCAAACACAAACTGGACCGCACGGGAAGCGTGAAATGCGCGATGCGCAAAATAGCGATGGTAGAAACCGGTTATGGCGAACATCCTGACCAGATACAGCAGTAACGCAACCTGCGCCGCGACGGGGCTGAACCCCACCCACCAGACCGCAAGACATGCCAGGTGAAGCGCCACAAAGGGCACGACGCTCAGCCAATCCACTCTGTCCGTGTCGCCCAACGTGTGGTCGACCGCCTCGTTGTCGAACCATCGCCCGAAGCTTTTTGAGATCGGCGATCCGCCTGCCTGCGCGCTCATCGGGGATTCTCCTGTTCAATCCGGTAGCGCAGGCGGCGCCCGCCATCGAGCGCTGCATCCAGTGCCAACCACTCTCCTGCCGGCGAATACCAGAGGTCTATCGGATTTTTCGGTCCGCTGATGCGATAGCGCTTCGCCGCAACAACGGAGCCGCGCACCCTGACGCTGTCATCCCCCAGTTCGGACACGCTGACCTTCTCCATTTCACCGGTCTGCCCATTGAGAAGACGGGATTGCCGCAGTACTTCAGGGTTCCAGTAGGCAAAGCTCATCACGCATCCATCGTTCGGGTTGCGCTCGGCGGATACCGAGTAGGGCTTGCCGTCATCATCAGTTTTCGAGTCCAGTGAGACCAGACAGTTGCCGCGCCAGCGCTCATTGGCACGGTGCGCATAACGATAAGCGGTGAAAAAAAGCAGCTTCACGTCAAAACGCGCTTCGCTGAGAAGTTCAGATTCGCTGCCCGACTGGCGCAGGCTGAAGCGATGCGTTCCAATTGCGGAATCATCAAGGTACGCGCGAAAATTCCAGACACGCGCAGACTGCGCATCTGCCAAAGAGGATTGCACGCCCGCGACGATCAGGAAGATCAGGAGTAATGATTTCATCGCGACGGCATCCACGGAAAAAACGCCGGCGTGCGCGCAACATATTCCCGATAGCCGGGACGCCGCTCCCCGATGTCTTTTTCCAGCAAAGCCACTCCGGATACCCGAAGCAACAGAAATGTCATCAGGAGCGGGGAAAACACCGTCCACCATCCGCCGCAACCCGCGGCGATCACGTAAAACCCCCACCACAGCATCGCCTCGCCAAAATAGTTGGGATGGCGCGTGTACCGCCACAGGCCCATGTCCATCACCTTTCCGCGATTGGAGGAATCCCGCCTGAAGCGCGTCAACTGCCAGTCGCCAACCGCCTCGAACAGGAAGCCCGCTGTCCACAGGGCCACACCCAACATGTCGATCGCGTTCAGCGATTCGCCTGATTCCAGGCTCGCGAAAATCGGCATGGCAATCACCATCGCCAGCACGGCCTGCAATCCAAAAACGAGATACAGGCTTTTCAGATGGAAACCGGGTTGATTGCGGGCGCGAATGGCCTGATATCGGCGATCTTCGGGCTCTCCCCAGTTGCGAACCGTAATATGGATACTCAGCCGTAACGCCCACAGTGTCACCATGACCAGCAAGGGCGTCGCTCGCGAACCCGCCTGTGGCAAAGTCCAAAGGTAAGCGAGCGTGCCCGACAGGAAGAGCAACCCCCATACGCTGTCCACGATACCGACATCTTTCTTCGCCACGCTCAGGGCCCAGGTGACTGCTGCGACGCTCAACATGGCAAGAGCGGCAGGCATCATGACCATCAGATCAGGCATGCTGTACTCCATCTGGAGGTCGCTTCGTGCCCGGAGCAATGCGGCCATCCCAATGGCGCGCCAAAAGCATCAATAGGGGCGTCAGCACCGCCCATCCCACGGCGAGAGCCATCAACGCGGATTCCCGGTCCACCAGTTGCAAGGCGCCAAGGCGTTCGCCGGCCATGTAGGAAAACGGTGCTCCCACGGCGCCAAACAAGGCGGCTGCAGGCAGATTCCCCTTCAACCATGACAGGCTGAGGTTCAGGGTGGTGGCAAACAACATCCATTGCGCGACCATCCACAACGGCGCAGTTCCATTGATCAATGCGCCGCCTTGGAAGGCCGTCAGGCCTGCAAGTGCCAGCGCGTTCTCCCAGATGATTCCGATCAAAGAAGCGGAGAGAACCAGCTTCAACTCGGGGACCACCGCGGGCGCGAGGGCAAGGTGGAGCGCCACCACCGCCAGCACAGCCAGCACCGCCATCCAGGGCATGCCGTTCGCCGCGCAAAGAATACTTGCGAACCATCCGGCCTGAAAAACGGCGGCGTTGAGGAAACGGGACATGGCGGCGCGTTGCTTCAAACCGGGAGTTGAAACGTGGCGGCCGGCGGGTCACCGGGCATCATGCCGCTGGAGAAAAAATGCCGCCTCATCCAGTCGCTGTCGCCACGTTCCTCCAAGACATAGGGAACAGACCTGTGGACAAACACGTGCATGAAGAATTTGCCCTCCGGCTTCAGCCAGCCGGACACCTTTTCAAAGAGCAGGCACCAGTTGCGAATGCACTCGAACATTTCAACCGAGACCACGCGATCAAAACGCGAATCAATGTCGAGGCTGTCAATGTCGGCCGTGATGACCGTGACGTTGTCCAGGTTGTTTCGCGCAACCTCGGAGAGGATGTACTCCCGCTGCGAAACGGTATTCGACACCGCGGTAATTTTCGATCCCGGCATGAGTCTCACGGTCAGGCCCTGGCACCTGTTTTGCGCCCCCGGGTGAGACGCTTGTCGCTCTCGATCACGGCAAACGCCGAATGGTTGTGGATCGACTCGAAATTTTCCGCGGAAACGCTGTATCGGCTGACTCTATCGTCCGAATTCAGTCGGGCGGCCACATCGCGCACAAGGTCCTCGACGAACTTTGGATTATCGTAGGCGCGTTCCGTGACATATTTTTCGTCGGGGCGTTTGAGCAGGCCATAGACTTCGCAGGAGGCCTCCTCTTCCGCAATCCGGACCAGTTCCTCAAGCCTCAAGTCACCGCAAAGTGTCGCCGCAATGGTGATGTGCGAGCGCTGGTTGTGAGCGCCGTAATCGGAGATTTCCTTGGAACACGGGCATAGGCTGGTTGCGGCGACCCGCACTTCGATCTCGGCGCAATAGCCCGCCTCCGGCACTACGCTCGCCCGAAGCACTGCGTCGTAGTCGAGCAGGCTCTGCACGCCCGATACCGGTGCAGCCTTTCGCAGAAAACAGGGAAAGGAAAATTCAATATGCCCTTCGTCGGCACCCAGCCTCGCGAGCATTTCATGCGTGAGGTCGCGAAGCGACGCAGCGTCAAGAACGATGTCAGCGCGGTCGAGGACCTCGATAAAACGCGACATGTGGGTTCCCTTGACTTCGGCACCGAGTGCAACTGTCATGCTGATCTGCGCCACGGTGGATTGAATGCTGCCATCGGCCATGCTCAGACGGACCGGATACCGCAGTCCTGTGACACCGACACGATTGATGGGTTGATTGCGAAGATCAATCAGCGACTGGATGTCGGGCAACGGCAGGCGGTCTGGGGCGTTCATGCGGGTTCCTTGGATAATTGAACTGCAGAGATTTCTTCGCCCCTTCGATCGGAGCACCTTACTCTTATTTGTCCTAGTCAAACTATGCTTAGTGACATATAATTAGCAAATATTATCCGTAAAAATCTATTTTGTCTAGGACAAACGTGCCTTCCGGAGAAGCAATTGATTTGGCAGTGAATATCGGTACCGTAGAGCGGGAAACGGGCCTGTCCAAAGACACCCTTCGCGTCTGGGAGCGCCGTTATGGCTTTCCCCAACCCGTGCGTGACGCCAATGGAGAGCGTGCCTACCCCTCGGATCAGGTGGACAAACTGCGCCTGATAAGGCGCCTGATGGATCAGGGCATGCGACCCGGCAAAATCGTCTCTGCGCCGGTGGACGTGCTGGTTGCACACCTTGAAGGTACCCGCAACGCGCATGAACCGGCACATCAGGGATTTGCACAGGCCGGCGAAGTTCTCTCGCTGATCAGGGAGCACAGGGCCAATGAGCTGCGCGAATTCCTCGACTTGATGCTGTTGCGCCTGGGACTCAAACAGTTCGTGACCGACGTGGTCGCCCCTCTCAATGTTGTCATCGGGGCCGAATGGGCGCAGGGCCGTATTGCCATTTTCGAGGAACATTTGTACACCGAGCAGGTGCAGCATCTGCTGCGCCATGCGATTGGCTCCTTTCCCCAGGCTTCGCAGCGCCCGCGCGTGCTGCTCACCACCCTTCCCGGCGAAGAACATCAGTTGGGACTGTTGATGGCGCATGCGTGCATGGTCGTCGACGGCGCACAGTGCATTTCGCTCGGCGTCCAGACGCCGGCACGCGAGATCGCACAGGCGGCGAAGGCGCACGACGTGAATATCGTGGGAATTTCATTCAGCCCGGCTACACAGTCCCACGTGGCGTTTGCCGCCCTTGCCGATCTTCGACGCCAGGTTCAGCCGGAGATTGATCTGTGGGCCGGCGGCAGCCTCTGGGAACGCAGTCGCAGAAAGCTCGATGGCGTCGAAATGATCTCCGACCTGACGGGAATTTCTGATGCAATTGAATCGTGGCGATCCATGCAATCAGGTGCGGGACGCAACGACAAACGCCCGTGATCCGCTCCCTGAGCGGCGCCGCGACTACTCCGGTTTCAGGTTCGCCAGGCGCGCCAGTTTGGCGTACAGATCCATGGAGCGGTCGATCTGTTCGGCGAACTGCTGGGGCGTATTGGCCACCACCACCTGCCCCACCGCCGAAATCTTTTCGCGCATTTCCGGCTGGTTAAGGGTGTCCGAGATATAGGCCTGGAACCGGTTTGCAATCGCGGCAGGAAGTCGGGGTGGCGCATACACCGCGATCCACGACCCCGATGAGTTGAAAGCAGGCAGCGTCTCGCTGACCGTGGCCACCTGGGGCAGGCCTTGAAAGCGCTGTGTGTAGAGCACGCCCAACACCTTCACCGAGCCCTTCTTCACCTGTTCGATCACCGTCGAGATCGGCAGTACGAGCATCGGGATATGGCCGCCGATCAGATCCGTGGTCGCAGGGCCACCACCCTTGTAGGGCACGTGCGTAGCCGTGATACCGCCCAGCGATGCGATGTATTCCATCGCCAGATGCGCCTCCCCGCCGATGGCCGTGGTCCCGAACAGGACCTTGCCTGGATTGCGCTTGCCAAATTCAATCAACTCGCCCACGTTGTTGGGGGCAAACCCCGGATACGCGGCGATGCACAGGATGGTGGTCGTGGCCGCACTGATCGGCGTGAAGTCCTTCACCGGATCATATGGCAGCGCTTTGGAGGTGAATTTCGCAAGAAGGTGGGCCGGACCGACGGTGACCAGAAACGTGTGGCCATCCGGCGGCGCCGTCGCCACAGTCTGCGCGCCGATCTGCCCGCCGGCGCCTGCGCGATGCTCGATCACCGCAGGCTGTCCGAGCACATCGCGCATCCGCGGCTGAATCGCCCTTGCAACGAGATCCGCCGCGCCTCCGGGGGGATAGGCGGAGATCAGGCGTATGGGTTTGTCCGGCCAGGACTGCGCGCCGGCCAACTGTACCGCCAGCCCCAATGCCGCCGCGGCACAGGCTCGACGGAGGATCGCCATCGATATGCCTCTCAATGCGTTGCCGTCATTTCGTTTTCCCACTTCTCGCTGGTCTCGAACACGATCTTGCCGGGAATCTTGGACGGGAAACCACCGCGAACGGCGCCCGCCTTCTGATCCCGGTAGATGCGGGAAAGCAGGGGCGACAGCGGACGGCTGTTGGGAACCGCAATCCACATGCGCAGCAGGTGGCGCATGCGGTCGTCCTCGGGCCAATCCTCAAAGGCCGTGCGGGCGTGCATGCCGATGTGATTGTTGATCAGCTGAAAATCCCCCGGCTGGAAGTCGGTGGCGAAACAGAACGCCGGATCGGCGGCAAGCTTGTCGAAATAATCCAGGGCTTCGATCTGCTTCGCGGTGATGCGCGGTGCGTCAGGAAAGGTCTGGCCGTTCTTGATATGACCGCGAACGTAACGGCAGGAGAAAAAGCCGTCCTGCATGGCGAACAGCGGCTGCAGGTACCAGTTGCTTTCCCCGGGCCGTTCCTGCCCCTGCATGCTCCAGGCGTAGGGGTGATACAACTCATGCAGCAGATCGGGACGGGTCCGCAGGATTTCATTGTGAACGGCGATTGAACTGGCCACCAGCGAGCGCCCGCCGCTTTTTGCCGCGCGCAACACGAAAAGACCGGTGACATCGGCGGTGTCGCAATGGAAGCTCAGCTTGCCGGACGTCTTGTAGCCGCGAAAACGCGGGCTGCCGTCCGGAATCTTGATGTCGCGCACATCGCCCAGGTAATCACCCTCGTCACTTTGCGACATCGCGGTTCCGATGTGCTTGCCCAGGCCCCAGTACACCATGCGCGCATCGTCCTTGGAATAGCGCTCAACGGGAAAACCGCGCATGAGGAAAAACCCGGGCCCGTTCTCAAGCATGTCAAGCGCCCGTGCTGCGACCTTCGAGAAACCCGGCAGCGGAAAATCGGATTTCTGCATGGTCTCGAGCGGCACATTGCGCGCCTTCCACGCTTTTTGCGCGCCGTCGATCTCGGCGATGTCTTCGTGTGAGAGTTGCAGGAACCACTCGGCACTCCGCTTCGCGATGTCGGCGCTCTTCCAGTTGGCGGAAGTCTCTATAGGTTGGGTGGGGACGATGATCTGCGACATGCTGTTATTCCTCCGTTTTTTCTATAGCCTGGTGATTACCGTTGATTGTGCCCGGGTACAAAAAGCAGACTGCTCGGGGACTGTATTGCTTGCTGCCCGCAATTTTACTCACTCGTTGCGCCGCCCGTAAATTCCCCGCGCAGATGAAACCCTTCGCGTTCGGTCTGGATCGAATTTGACTTGCTTGACGCCTGATAATCTAAAACGGAAGCGGGACGCCCAGCTTTTTCTCCAGCGCCCGCTCGTAGATCAGCGCGCCGGCAGCCGCGTCCTCAAGCGCTATGCCCTGCGATTCGAACAGCGTGATTTCATCGGCGGAGCGTCGCCCCTGCATCATGCCGGCAACGATGGGAGCCAGTTCGTACACCTTTTCCCAGGCGATCAGGCCGCGATCAACGGGCCAGCACAGGTCGCCGCATTCGATGCGCGCACCCTGCACGTCGTCGGTGGCGATCATGCCGCAGCGCGTCACGGTGGTTTCGTCAATCTCGCGGTTGGTGCGGGTGTTGCCGCCCGCCGCGTTGATGTGGGTGCCGGGTTCCACCAGTTTGCCATCGAACAGCGGTGTCGCGGAGTTGGTGATCGTCACGATGATGTCGCGCCCCTTCACCGCCTCCTCCGGTGTCTCCACGGGCCTGACTTCCTGGCCGATCATCTTCGTCATCTTCTCGGCAAAGGCCTTGCGTTTTTGCGCGTCGCGCCCGTAGACATGGATCGAGGTGAGTTTCCTGACATGCGCGATGGCCTGTATCTGGGTTTCGGCCTGGTGGCCGGTGCCGAAGCACCCTAAGCGCGAGGCGTCAGGCCTGGCCATGTACTTGGTTGCAACGCCGGAGGCCGCGCCGGTGCGAATCTGCCCCAGGTTGCCCGAGCGGATGAAGGCGACGATGCCCTCCCCGCCCTTGTACAGGACCACGTCCTGCCCCTTGCCGGCACCGTAGGCCTTGTAGGCGAGATAACCCTTTCGGTCCATGGCGCCAAACATCATCATGAAACGGCGCCCCTGGAAAGGCACGCGACGGCGCGGTTCGTTCGAGGCGTGACCTTCGGCCTTTTCGCGAAACATTTCCTCAAGCGCTGAAATGCAGGATGGCATGTCCAGCAGGCCCGCCACGGTTTTATCGTCCAGGTATATCGCCACTCGAACCTCCGGAATAAATCAAATGATGGTTACGGCCGCGACTATTTCAGCGCAGCGACTCTTGCTCCCAGGGGCACACCAGTCAGCCTCTGCAACTCGGCCATGTCGAGGCCGGGCACAAGATCATATGCCGACAGCCCGTCGGGCGTGATATCAATCACCGCGAGATCGGTATAGACACGGCTGACAACACCCACACCGGTCAAAGGGTAGGTGCATCGGGGGACAATCTTCGATTCGCCCTTGCGCGTCAGAAGTTCCATCATCACCCAGACGCTCTTCGCGCCGACGGCGAGATCCATCGCCCCGCCGACAGCGGGGATCGCGTCGGGTTCGCCGGTGCTCCAGTTGGCGAGGTCTCCGCTTGCGGAAACCTGGAATGCGCCGAGCACGCAAATATCCAGGTGCCCGCCCCGGATCATGGCAAAGGAATCCGCATGATGGAAGAAGGCGCCCCCGGTCAGAAGCGTCACCGGCTGCTTGCCGGCGTTCATGAGGTCCGGATCGATGTCTTCTTTCGCGGGCGCCGGACCCATGCCGAGAATGCCGTTTTCGCTGTGAAGAAGAATCTCGCGGTCAGGGGGCAGATGGTCGGCGACCATGGTGGGCAGGCCGATACCCAGATTGACGTAGGCGCCCTCCGGAATATCCGCGGCGACGCGACGAGCGATCTCCGCCCTGCTGCAACGCGCGTAAGTCATGGTCGGCCCTCCCCGGCGTTCACGGCGACACCCGGCACGGGGCGCGCAACCCGGACGACACGTGATACAAATATCCCCGGCGTGACGATCGCCTCCGGATCAAGATCTCCCAGTTCCGCAATACGGTTCACCTGCGCGATCGAGCACTTTGCGGCTGCCGCCATGACAGGCCCGAAATTGCGCGCCGCCTTGCGATAGACCAGATTGCCCCAGCGGTCTGCAGCCTCCGCCTTGATAAGCGCATAGTCCGCATGAATCGGATATTCGAGAATGAAATCCCGGCCGTCGATGCGCCGTGATTCCTTGCCTCTGGCCAGTTCGGTGCCAAATGCGGTCGGCGTGTAGAAGGCGCCGATGCCGGCACCCGCTGCGCGCAGCCGCTCCACCAGCGTGCCCTGCGGGACGAGCTCCAGCTCCAGTCTGCCCGCGCGGTACAGGTTGTCAAACACCTGCGAGTCCGCATTGCGGGGAAAGGAACAGATGATCTTGCGCACACGTCCCGTTTTGAGCAGCGCGGCGACACCTGTTTCTCCCTGGCCCGCATTGTTGTTGACCACGACAAGACCCTTCGCCCCCTGCGCAATCAGGGCGTCGATCAGCTCATTGGGCATGCCGGCATCGCCGAAACCGCCGATGAGAATGGTTGCGCCGTCCTCAACACCCGAGAGCGCTACTTCCAGAGACTCCGCAATCTTGTTGATCATGCCGTGCCGATGAGGTGAGTGGGTTGCATGTTCCGGCGATTTCCGCCGCCCGGACCCGGCAGGCAGCCCGGGTCGCTGCGCCGCCTGGCGGGGCCGCTACGCAAGCCGCAGAAAATGCTCGCGATAATATTTCAGCTCCTCGATGGACTCCTGGATGTCGGCCAGGGCCTCGTGCTTGCCGTGCTTGGTCATGCCCTTGGCCAGTTCGGGGCGCCATCTCTTAACCAGCTCTTTTAGGGTCGAGACGTCAAGATTGCGATAGTGAAAGGCCGCCTCCAGCCGGGGCATGTACCGGGCCATGAACCGGCGGTCCTGACAGACCGAATTCCCGCACATGGGCGACACGCCCGAAGGCACGTATTCCTTCAGAAAATCGATCAGCGCCTGCTCGGCCGCCGCTTCGTCCATGGTCGAGGCCTTGACCTTGTCAATGAGGCCGCTGCGGCCATGGGTGCCTTTGTTCCATGCGTCCATCGCATCCAGCACCGCGTCGCTCTGATGCACGACCAGGACCGGGGCCTCCGCCACCGTCTGCAGTGATGAATCGGTGACAATGATCGCGATTTCGATGATCCGGTCCGAATCCGGGAGCAATCCGGTCATCTCCATATCGATCCAAACCAGGTTGTTCTGGTCTTGCGCCATGCTGCGGACCCCGGGGTGTGTAAAATCGGATTGTCGCATAACGCTTGTTGGGAAACGCGCGGCGTGCGGCGCTTCCTGCGGGAAACCGTCGCAGATTGCATACCCCCCGGCGGCGGCTTGCCAATAACCATAGAAATCCCAATGCAACCCTTCACCATTGCTTTTCTACTCGCACTCGCTCTTGCCACCGGGGTCAAGCTCTGGCTCGCGATGCGGCATGTGCGGCACATTGCCGGCAATCGCGAACTCCTTCCGCGTGAATTCGAAGGGAGCATCACGCTCGCCGCGCATCGCAAGGCGGCCGACTACACGGTCGCAAAGACAAATCTGTCGATGATTGAAACCGTGTCGGGTACGCTGGTGGTGCTTGCCTTCACGCTCGGGGGCGGACTCCAGGACCTGAGTTTGCAGATTGCACGCCTGTTCGAATTCGGCGGCTATGCGCACGGCATGACGCTGATATTTTCCGTGGTGGCGATCGGTGCGGCCATTGACCTTCCCTTCAGCATCTATCGCAGCTTCGTGATCGAGGAGCGCTTCAATTTCAACCGGATGACACCGTCGCTGTTCGTCATTGACCTCCTGAAGAACGCTGCTGTGGGTGCGGCCATTGGCCTTCCGCTCCTGTTTTGCGTGCTGTGGCTGATGGCGCAAATGGGCGCGTACTGGTGGTTGTACGTGTGGATGCTCTGGGCCTGTTTCAACCTGCTCATTCTCACGTTGTACCCAACCCTGATCGCGCCGCTGTTCAACAAGTTCAGCCCGCTCGAGGACACGAGCCTGCGCGATCGCATCGAGGCCCTTCTCCTGAAATGCGGCTTTCGCGCCGAGGGCCTGTTTGTGATGGACAGTTCGTGTCGGTCGAGCCACGGCAATGCCTATTTCACCGGGTTCGGACGCGCAAAACGGATCGTGCTATTTGACACGTTGATACAGCGCCTGTCGGCAACGGAAATTGAGGCGGTACTCGCGCATGAACTGGGACACTTTTCCCATCGCCATGTCTGGAAGCGGATCATCGTGCTTTTTGCATCCAGCCTTGCAATGCTCTGGATTCTTGGGCAACTCATTGATTTTTCTTGGTTTTATACTTCTCTCGGGGTGGAAAGCCGAAGCACGGCCATGGCGCTGCTACTGTTCTTCATGGCGCTGCCTTCCTTCATTTTCCTGATCCAGCCCATCGCAAGCCATTTTTCACGGGTTCAGGAGTTCGAAGCCGATGCCTATGCCGCATCGCATTCCAATGCAGAGGAACTGGTGCAGGCCCTGGTGAAGCTTTACCGGGACAATGCCGCGACGCTCACACCGGACCCGGTCCACTCGGCCTTTTACGATTCCCACCCACCGGCGATGACGCGCATTGCGCGCCTGCACGCGAGCCAAGCCTGATGCACGCACTCGCCTCGAAGAATTGCCGCCCCCTGCCAAAGGGAAACCCTGCGCTTGCGGCCGCCGATGTCACCGCCATGCTTCGCGAATTCGAAGGCTGGAATCTGGACAATGGCGCGATCACCAAGACGTTTTCCTTCCCGGACTATCAACAGACTCTTGCCTTCGTCAACGCCGTGGCCTGGATCGCAACGCGACAGGACCATCACCCCGACCTGCTGGTCCAGTTCGACCGTTGCCGTGTTTCATACGTGACGCATTCCGTCGGCGGCATTTCCGAAAACGACTTCATCAGCGCAGCAAGAATCGAGGGGTTGTTTGCGTAAGCCGCCAGTCGCAAAAACCACCGAGGGGGGGGGCACGCCTTCGATACAGCGCGAAGGCGAGGTGGTTGCCGCGCACGGCCGCAATTTCCTCGTGGAATCAGGCGACGGCGCATTGATCCACTGCATGACCCGGGGCCGGAACGCCGCGATTGCCTGCGGTGACCTGGTGCTCACCGCCCCATCGGGGGACGGAGTCTCGGTTATTGAATCCGTCATCCCGCGAAAAACCCTGTTTCTGCGGGCAGCCGCCCACCGCGAAAAACTGATCGCCGCCAATGCGACGCAACTGGCCCTGGTGGTGGCCACGGAGCCCAGTTTCAGCGATGAACTGGTGATGCGCGCGATCGCAGCCGCGGAGTATGCCGGGCTGAAGACGCTGGTCATTCTGAACAAATCGGACCTCGCCGACAAACTCGAACCCGCACGTGGGCGGTTGAAGAGCTTTGCGGGAGCGGGTTACCGGGTGATCGAAATATCGGCGGTGAACGGCAATCTCCACGCGTTGCTTGCGCTGCTGCAGGGCGAGAAGACCATACTGGCCGGGCAGTCGGGAATGGGAAAATCGACGTTGATCAACGCACTGTGCCCGGGCGAAAACGCGGCAACCCAGTCGATTTCGCATTTCCTTGCTTCGGGTCGCCACACCACCAGCGCGTCGCGTCTTTATCGCATCAATCCGGAAACTTCGATCATCGATTCACCGGGCATGCAGGAATTCGGCCTGGCCCACCTTAATCGGAAGGCTGTCGAGGAATCCATGCCTGAATTTCGCCCTTATCAGGGGCAATGCCGCTTCCAGGATTGCCGGCACGGGCCGGAACCAGGCTGCGCATTGCGCCTTGCGGTGGAACAGGGACACATCGATGCGCGCCGGTTCGAATTGTTTTTGCGGATAGTGGCCGGTGCACCAAGGTAATTCCGGCGGATAAAACCATCGACAGGCCACCCGTCGCCGCGTGAATTCGCGGTCGTCTGCCCGACTCAGCGCAGGACGCTTGCGATGCCCAGTAAAAACAGCATGGCAAGCCATAGCACCAGCGTCCTCCAGACCAGACCGACCGTGCTGTCAAGGTGCGCCGTGTCCGGTTCGTCGCCCAATCCCAGTTCAGGCCTCTCGACAAGCCCCCCGCCCTGCGGGTAGGGATTTCCAAGGCGAACGCCAAGGGCGCCTGCCCCTGCGGCCAGGACGACACCCATGGTCGGTTCCATCCAGCGCATGGCCTGGCCGCGCCAGCAGAATATGGCGTCCTCGAAATCCCCGACTATGGCGAAGGTCAGCGCTGTCAGGCGTGCCGGGAACCAGTCGATCAGCGCAAAGGCCCGCGCCGAAAATGCACCGAAAGCCAGCAATTCCGGCGACGCCCCGTGACCCCAGCGCTGTTCGAGGTAGTGACTCAGACGATAAAGAACCGCGCCCGCGGGACCCGGCAGCAGGACAAACCAGAAGATCACGGAAAACACGTTGCGATAGGACGCCATCAGCGCCTGTTCGATGGTCAGGCGGATGACGTCCTCCAATGACAGGTCCGAGCAATCGTGGCCGCGCCATTCTGCAAGCACGGTGCGGGCCCTTGGCAGGTCGTCTTCCCGAAGGGCTGTCTGGATGTCGGTAAAATGATGGCTGAACTGCCGGAAACCCATGGTCAGGTACAACGCAGCCACATTGAGCGCAAGAGCCAGCAGCGGATTGGCCCAGGCCAGCAGGACATAGAGCAGCCAGACGCCGAATACCACGGGCAATACCGCCAGCGCCCAGGCAATGATGCCGTGCTGGTGCTCGCCCGCATTGAACTGGTGTTCAAAATAGCCGGCATACTGGGAAACCGCTGAATGGATGTAACGGCGGTCGGAGAGCGGCCGCCACTGTTCCAGCAGCAATGCGACGATCAGGGAGATGAGAGCCATGTCTTGCTCGGAAGCCTGCTTCAAGATACCACAAAGGAAACTGCATGGCCGCAGATGACGGACTGACAATCACGCCGCCGTACGGATACCGTGAAATTGTACCGCTGAAAAAAACCGACAAGGTGCTGCTGCCCGGCGGTCTGACTCCTGAATTCTGCCGTACCGCGAACAGCCTGGCACTGAGCGCGGCCGAATTCGTATCGGCGGCGCGCGATTACCCCATTACTTTTGTTTCCGGCGACGAAAAG
>CAIUKQ010000282.1 GCA_903899705.1 uncultured beta proteobacterium | reverse complement strand
GCGACCAGCGATTCGGCGTCGTCGGCAAAGCGGAACACCCAGGGTGTGTACTCGAGCGCGACGAACACGCGCTGGGGACCGTTCTGGAAGAACCAGCGACCTTCCGCGTCGGCCGCATAATTGCGCCCGATGAATTCGCAGACTGCAGGATTACCGATCCGCTCGAATTCACCGTAATTCGACCTGATGCGCCACCTGCCGCGCTGATCAAGGCGCAGCCAGCCATATACGTTCGGCACGTTCGGCCACTTCTGCATCGCGCTCGCGACCATGTCATCCATCACATCCCCACATTCTGCACCGGGCCCCGTGAAACACCCGCACCGGACAGTACGACAGCTGCCATCGCTTTTACGCGGGATTTTTCCAGTGTAACGCCCGATGCAGATTGCCCCAAAAAAAATGGCGCCCAAGGCCCCAAAAGGAGGTTGCTGGCTTGTTCAATAGTGCAATTGGCTTACGAGTCCCACTCGTCCAGATCGTCGTCCTCTTCGACACAGGCGCGGGAGCGGGGTGATTCCAGATGCTCTTCGACATGCACCGGTTCATCATCGACAAATCCCCGATCGACCGCGGCATCATAACGGGCGAGGTCCGCGCTGACCTTTTTCCCCTTGTAGCGATCCAGCGGATGGCATTCCCTGCGCGGCAAGTTGAGCGCCTCGACTTTGCGCAAAACCTTGCGGATCTCGGCCGGATCGAGAATCAGGGCGTAGCGTGAGGACAATGCTTGGGCGGTTTTCATGGACGGGGTTCCTCGGCTTGAGCGAATTCGATGAGGCAGAGGTTACGGCGCTGCGATGATTGAGGACAGTCGGCGCCCGGGAGAATTCCATGTAAGAATAAATCGTATGTTGATGCATGAAGATGGCTAAGCGGCGAATTGGGCCGGATTTCCATTTCTGTTTCGAGAACCCATGGGCCCTGCGCGGCCACCGTGTAACATCCGCATGATGAATGCTCCGCATCTGAGCCTGAAAATCAGGCGATCCCGGTTCGCCCTGTCCCTGCTGGTTTTCGAGCAGGTTCGCGATCGCCTCGCAAAGCCGGTCGCGATACTGCTGGGCCTGCACGTGATTGGAACCATCGGATACATGGTGATAGGCGGCGCGCACACCACGCCGCTGGACGCCTTGTATATGACCTTCATTACCATCGCGACCATCGGCTATGGAGAAATTGTCGATCTGAGCAACAGCCCGGCGGGCCGTGCGTTCACAATGGCATTGGCATTTGCGGGAATAGCCAACATGGGGTATGTCATGTCGGTCATGACCGCCTTTATCATTGCGGGCGATTTGAACACCCAATTTCGGAGGCGGCGCATGATGATTCAAATCGAGGAAATGGAAGGTCACTTCATTCTCTGCGGCATCGGTCGCGTGGGAACGAATGTCGCGCATGAACTGATCGTCACCAACCGGCCGTTTGTTGTCGTCGAGCCCGAACAAAAGCAGATTGATGCCTATCTGGAGAAGTATCCCGGCATCGCCTACCTGCATGGTGACGCCAGCGAGGATGACATGCTGATTGCCGCCGGCATTCGCAAGGCCGCCGGCGTTTTTGCCGTCACCGGCGACGACAGCAGGAACCTCGTGATCACGCTCACCGCCAAGCAATTGAATCCGGCGGCACGGGTCGTCGCGCGTTGCCATGAAATCAATTACACGGAAAAGATGAAAAAGGTTGGCGCCGACGCGATCGTATCGCCGGACTTCACCGGCGGGATGCGCATTGCCTCCAGCATGATCCGGCCCCAGGTGGTGAGCTTTCTCGACGAAATGCTGCGCACGGACAATCGCCTGCGCGTCGAGGAAGTCCATGTCTCGGCGACTCATGCGGGCACGAAGATAGGCGATCTGTCCCTTCGCAGTCATGACTATGTCGTCATTGCCGTGCGCGACGGCGAACACTGGCGATTCAATCCGGAAAGCCAGTTCGTGTTGAGGCATGGCAACACCCTGGTCGTTATGGCAACGCCTGAAGGCCGGCAGTCCCTGGCCCAATTGCTGACCTGAAACCGGCGCACGCGCCGGAATTACATGGAGACCACAAATTGATCCAGGATTGGCACGAACTGCTGTCGCGGCCGGAATACGGGACGCGAACCGAGAAAGACATCTTCGTCACCATGCGCGATGGCGTGCGTCTGGCTGCAGACGTCTATCGTCCCGATGGGGATGGCAAATTTCCCGCTCTGCTGTCGGTGTCTCCCTACAGCAAGGACGTTCAGAAGCTGCCGGTGCGCGAGTATCCGACAGACCGTGATCTGGGCAACGGCGGAATCGAATGCGGCGATACCGACTATTTCGTCTCGCGAGGGTATGTGCATGTCATTGCCGACGCCCGCGGCACCGGCGTGTCCGAAGGGGGCTACAGGGTATTTTCGGAAAAAGAGCAGCAGGACGGCTACGACCTGATCGAATGGATAGCGGCACAGCCCTGGTGCAATGGAAACGTGGGCATGCTGGGAAGCTCCTACTTCGCCATGATCCAGCTCCTGGTTGCCGCCCAGCAGCCGCCCCACCTCAAGGCCATTTGCCCCGTGGATTCAGCGACCGACTTTTACCGCCACTGGGGGTATCACGGCGGCATGCTCAATGTCTCGTTTGTATCGACCTGGTGGGATGGCAGCCTGGTTGTGAACAATGTTGGCCCCTCCGACCTTGAGGCCGCCCAGACCGAATCAATCCGCGAAAATCTCATGAACGATCCGGAGATTCGCGCCTACCCCAGGCTGTGGAAGGCGGCACGCTGGCCTGAAACCAATCCTCACCTGTTCGACATCCTTGCACATCCGCTGAACGGCCCCTGGTACAAGGAACGCTCCGCGTCCGAAAAATTCGACCGGATCCGCGTCCCCACCTGTCTTATCGGCCGCTGGACCTCGGCCTACATCCATCTGCCGGGATCGTTCAGCGCATTCGCCCATATTCAGGCGCCAAAAAAACTGATGATCACCAATCCGGAATCCGGCGTGGGCTTCAATCGCCCCTGGCACGAAAATCATGACATCGTACTGCGCTGGTATGACCATTGGCTGAAGGGAAACGACACCGGCGTGATGAAAGAGGCGCCGATTCATCTCTATATCGAAGGTCGCAATGAGTACCGCCACGAGAACGAATGGCCCTTGGCGCGCACGCAATGGACAAAGTATCACCTTGGCCTTCAGGGCGGCCTGAAAACGGGGCAGCCGGGCTGGAACGAAAAGCCCGATCGTTTTACGAGCAATTCACTGCTGATGCCCGGCGAAAAAGTACCGGCTCTTCGCTACGCCACGGCGCCGCTCGCGCAGGATCTGGAAATCACCGGTCCGATCGCGCTGGAGCTGCATGCCGCGATCGACGGGCCCGACACCAACTGGATCGTCGAACTCACCGAAGTCGGCACAACCGGTGCCGAGACTCGCGTGTCGATCGGATGGTTGCGCGCATCCCACCGTGAGATCGATGCCGAGCAGTCCAAGCCCTGGCAGCCGGTGCACCCGCACACGCGATCCGACCCCGTTGAACCCGGCAAGGTGATCCGTTACTCCATTGAAATCCGGGAGATTTCGCACGTATTCAGGGCCGGCAACCGCATGCAGCTCGTGGTCAAGGCCCAGGATGCTCCTTGGGAGGGAACAAGCTATATCTACAAGATCTCGTATCATGTGCCTCCCATCCGCGACACGCGCCACACCATTTATCACACGCCGGAGCATCCTTCCCACCTGTTGCTGCCGGTGATACCCGCCTGAAAACAAGAAAGGAAAAACCAATGGCAAGACTTCCCTATCCCGATCTGTCCCGCCCGGACATCGCCCCCATCGCCGAGCGGATCAAAGCCGAACGCGGCGGCAAAATGCTGAATCTTTATCACATGCTGCTGCACAGCCCTCCCGTGGCAGACGGCTGGCGCGCGTTTCTCACCGCGATCAGGCAG
Source organism: uncultured beta proteobacterium (assembly GCA_903899705.1). GTDB lineage: Bacteria > Pseudomonadota > Gammaproteobacteria > Burkholderiales > SG8-39 > 2-02-FULL-62-17. Next base: position 28,312 of record CAIUKQ010000282.1, on the reverse strand, counting down.
CAATGCCTGCTTTCCGGTCGCGCCCGCGAACTGGCCATCCTGCGCGTTGCGGTCCTCAACCACGCCGACTATGAATTCAACGCGCATGTCCCTTTCGCGAAGAAGGAAGGCGTCACCCAGGCGCAGCTGGATGACATGCGCGCCGATCGTGTACCCGCGGGTTTCACCGACGCCGATCGAGCCGTCCTTGAATGCACCGATGCAATGACACGCCACATCCAGGTTCCCGATGCGGTATTCGCCGCGGTGCGCGAGCACTTCGCGGACCGGGAAGCCATGGAACTGGTTGCCACGATCGCCGCCTACAACCTGGTATCCCGGTTCCTGGTGGCGATTCAGGTGGACCACGAGTAAGGTTCGCGAACAACTCAAGGAGACAACATGAAGCCAAGGATGTCCGTCCGGATTGCCACATCACTGCTGCTGTTGTTTCCTGTCCTCGCCTTCGCCCAGTGGGCGGATACCGTCCTCTTGAGTGGCAAAATCGTGACGCAGGATGCCAAGAACAGCATCCGGCAGGCGCTTGCGGTTCGCGACGGAAAGATCGCGGCCGTCGGCAGCAACAATGAAGTCCGGAAGTTCGCGGGGCGTGGCACGCGCATCATTGACCTGGGAGGACGCACGGTCATTCCCGGGATGATTGACTCGCACCTTCACGGCATACGTGCCGGACAGACGTTCGGGACCGAGGTCAACTGGATAGGCGCTGCCAGCATCGATGAGGCGCTGGGGCGCGTCCGCGGCGCGGCGCGCAGCAGACCAGCCGGGGAATGGATCATCGTCGCCGGCGGCTGGACTGAACAGCAGTTCCGGGAAAAGCGCCGTCCCACGCAGGCCGAACTGATCGCCGCCTCGCTCGAGCACCCCGTCTACATCCAGCTGTTCTACCAATGGGCGTTACTCACCCCGGCCGGCCTCAAGGCCCTGAACATTTCAAGCGATGCCGACCTCACGCTGGGCGCAAAACTGGAACGCGACAGCACAGGCAATCCCACCGGAGGCATCACCGGCAGTGCTTTCGCAATTTCCGCGCTCTTCGACCGGCTGCCGCAACCCACGCCGGATCAGCAGACCGAGGGGTCGCGCAAATTCTTCCGCGAACTCAACCGCCTTGGCCTCACCGGATTCGCCGACCCCGGCGGGCGCAATCTCTATCCCAAGGACTATCAGGCCCTCTACCGCGTCTGGCAGGACAAGAAACTGACCGTGCGAATCGCCTACAGCATTTTTTCGCAGAATGCGGGCCGCGAACTCGAGGAAATGCAGTCGCTCACGCAGATGCTGCCCATGGGCATGGGCGATGACATGCTGCGTTTCATCGGCATCGGCGAAGCCGTCACCATCGGCATGTACAACAACGACAAACCCACGGAAAAGGACAAGGAAGAGTTTTACCGGGCGGCAAAATGGGCGGCCGAAAAGCGCATGTCGCTGCAGATCCACTGGGAGAACGACAGTTCCGTCGGCGAAGCACTGTCGGTCTTCGAGCGGCTTAACAGGGAAATCCCCATCACCGGCCTGCGCTGGTTCATTGCCCACCTGAACAACGCCTCCGAGCCCTCCTTGCGACGCATGAAGGACCTGGGCATCGGCTGGGCGGTGCAGGACGCCACCTATTACAGCGCCGAGCGCTACCTGAAGGCCGAGGGGCCGGAGGGCCTGCGCCGCACGCCGCCTGTGAAAACCGCACTGAACATCGGCGTCAATGTCGGCATGGGAACGGATGCGCATCGAGTGGCTTCCTACAACCCCATGGTCGCATTGCGATGGCTTGTCGATGGCAAATCGGTCTGGGGAATGCCGACTCGCGGTCCCGATCAGTTGCTCAGCCGCCAGGAGGCGCTGCGCCTGTATACCCTGGGCAGCGCCTGGTTTGTTCAGGATGACGCCCGCCGCGGCTCGCTGGTTCCCGGCAAGCTTGCCGACCTCGCGGTGCTCAATCGCGACTTCTTCACCGTGCCCGTGGACCAGATTTCGGAACTGGAATCGGTGCTCACCATGGTCGGCGGGAAAGTCGTCTACGCGGGGCCGCGATTTACAAAGTACGAGAACTGAATTCCGGCAGCATGAGAATGGCGTCGCGATTGCTCCAGGAAAAACACTTCGCGGCTGCTTCACGCCAGGGCAACCACTCGAATCGGGTGTGCTCGGCAGGCGCGAGTTTTACCGGCATCGGGGCGGGCACCTGCAATCCGAAAACACTCTCGGTATTGTGCGTGGTGCCCGGCGGATACCGCTTGCGCCGGTTGCCGTAAATCTCGAAACGGTTCTCGATTTCCCAGTCGGTGAGCTGATCGCGTCGCGCATCGATGCCGGTCTCCTCCATGACCTCGCGCAGCGCCGTCACCGAAAGGTCATCCTCACCATGATCGACGCTGCCGGTCACCGATTGCCAGAAGCCCGGCCAGTCCGCGCGCTCAATCATCAGGACCTGGAGTTCGGGGGTATGAATCACCACCAGGACCGAAACCGGTATCTTGTAGGCTGCATGGGCATTGGAAATCATGGCGCACGAATTCTACCCGCAGGAAGTAGTTTTCCCGCGGTTCCAGCGAGCAACGCCTGAACAAAATTGATGTCTGCCAAACCGTCGCGTTACAATCTTTCGCTCCAACGGGAAACTCAAATGATAGGCGCCACACAACGCATCGCACTGGGCTACCTGGACACGTTTTCGCTGGCCTTGCACCAGTTCGGCCTCCTTGACGATGAGGAGGTTCGTTCCTCGCTTGCACGGCAAATCTACTTCACCGGGGTGCGCGCGCTGCCGCTGATCTCCCTGTTTGCCCTTCTGTTCGGCGCCGTGGTGGTGACAAGCGCGCTCACCAGCCTCGGGGCGGACAACGAACTGGCCCTCAAGGCGGTGGTATGGGACGGGCTTCGCGAGCTCGCGCCGCTTGCCGCGGCAATGATCATCGTGGCGCGCAGCAGCGTGGCCATCGGCGCCGAATTGTCCCTCATGCGCCTGCGCAGCGGCATCCATGACAGCGTCTGGAACAACGCGGTTCAAGAGGCCCACCCGGTGCTGCCGCGGGTACTGGGCCTTGCGCTCTCCGCCACCATGCTGGTCGCGTATTTCCAGTGCATAGCCTTTTTGTCCGCGATACTGGCGGCGTCCTTTACCCTTCGCACGCCGCTTGCGACGGAACTGGCCAATTTCCTCGGCGCGGCGCAGTGGTGGCACATTCCGTTTACACTGATCAAGGGGACAGTGTTCGGGGCGGGCATTGGCGTCATATCCTGCTATCACGGCCTGTGCGTCAACGCCGATGTCCGGGACGTTCCGAAGGCTGTCATGGCCGCCTGCATCGGCAGCCTTACCTGGGTATGCGCGGTGGAGATTTTCGCCGTGCTGCTTCTTCTGGCCTGAAAAGCCGGAGACACAAATGCTGAGCGCACATGAAGACTGATATCAACTCGCTGGAGGACTTTCGCGCAGGCGGTGCGCGGGGCAGGATTCTCGCACTGCTGCTCGTGGGGGTGCTGCTAGCCGCGATCCTGACGCTGTCAATCGCCTATCGCCACGACGCTTTTGCCCCGACAACCGACATCCAGTTCGAGACAGACTCTGCAAGCGGATTGCAGAAGGGCACGGCCGTCACATTGAGCGGATTTCGCATCGGCGAAGTAACCGGGGTCGCCCTCCTCCCGAATGCTCAGGTCAAGGTGACCATGAGCATTCGCACGGAACACCTCAACGAATTTCGCGACGACGCAAAGGCGGAACTCGTCAAGGAAGATCTCCTGAAGCCGGCGGTGATTGCGATTGACAGGGGGAAAAACAGCGTCAAACTCAAGGCGGCGCAGATTCCGTTCGAGCGGCCGGAGACCTTCGCCGACATGGCGGGAGACCTCAAAAGCCGCATCATGCCGATACTGGACGATGTCAAAAAAATCACCGGCACCGTGACTGAACATCAGGCGAAACTCGCCGAGATCATGGAATCGGCGGCCAATGCAACGCGGGAACTTGCCGGCGCCGCGAAGGAAATCAATACCTTGAGCGTGGACACGCGAAAACAGGTCGGGATCATCGGCAACCAGTCGGTGACGGCGCTCACTGAAACCAACCAGACGGTGGTTCGCCTGAACGGCGTGATCGCGGAAACGCAAAAAAGTGTGGCCACGATCAACGGCAGCTTGCCGCAACTGGTGGGCGAGGCCCACGCGACGCTGGGGAGCCTGCAAGGCGTGGCACGGGACGCACGCGTGATTTCCCAAGCCGCGGCAGAAACACTGCCCGGCACATTGCGCAATGTGCAGCCGGCCGCCGAGGATGCCCGCGAAATCGTGCGTGGCATGACGCGCGCCTGGCCGATCCGGGATTTCCTGCCACAACCGCCGCCTGCGGCGCTTTCGATAGACAGCCACGATGCAAAGGCCCTGCGTGACCCCGCCGCTCGGTAGTTTCGCGGCCGCCGGCTTTGCCTGCTTTCTGCTCGCAGCGTGCGGCTCTCCGACGGGACGTGGACCCAGCCCCGCCGACGAGACGGCCCGCGCGCAAAACCAGGCGGGCACGCGGTCACTCGCATCGGGCAACTTGACGGGAGCGCTGGCACAGTACCGGTCCTCGCTGGCGGTCGCGGAATCCGTTGAGAATTTTGAACTGGCTGGCGCAAATCTCCTGAACATCGCCGTCGTCCACGAACGACTCGGACAATGGAACGAGTCCCATGCCGCCGCGGACAAAATCCTTTCGGCACCCCTCCTGTATGGATCGCAGACCGTCACTGGCGCTGCCGCAAGAAAGGCGTTTGTGCATCTTGATCAGGGAGATGCAACGGCCGCGTTGCGCTGGGCGGATGCCGCCGAGCGCGACTGCGCCCCCCCCTGCTCGCCATTGGCCGCGCTGGAAAATCTGCGCGCGCATATCGCGCTGGAGCACGGCCAGACGGACAAGGCCATCGCCCATGCATCCCGGGCCGCGGGGCTTTCGACCGCCCCCGCCATGGAGGCTGAGCTCGCAAATGCACAGCGCCTGCTGGGACGGGCATTCACCCGCGCCAACCGGTTCGTTGATTCAGCACAATCACTCACCAGCGCGCTGGTAATTGACCGCCGCCTTGGATTGACCGCACGCATAGCCCTTGACCTCCTGTATGCCGGAGACAATGAAATGCGTCGAAACGAAAAAGCCGGCGCCAGGCACTTCTATGAGCGCGCAGCGGCAGTATCCGCAGCCGCCTACGACGAACCGGGTGTCCGGGCCGCGCGGCAGCGCCTGGAGGGCCTGACGCAATAGTACCCGGACCGCGCATCACCTGACGTCAACCCATTGACGCCAGAAGCGTTATGGAAGGGCCCAAGTCTCCGGGACCCTGTGATATCCGTCACAAAATCCGTCGGAGGGTTATCATCCAGACTGGATTTGGGCCAAGGAGGCTTCATGAATATTCGCATCCTCATCGCCGCGGCAATGTTCGCGACGAGCGTACAAGCGCAAACCCTGCAACTCATCAGCAATGACGAAGCGAAGCTTCCCAATGCACCCGGTCAGATTGCCAGCAGGGGCGTGACTCGCGGCCCTGGCGTGAAGATCATGTCGCCCGATCCCTCCACCAAGGAGCACAAGGGTCCGATCGATCTTAAAATCGCATTTGAACCGCGCGGTGGTTCCAAGATCGACCCTTCATCAGTGCGTCTGACTTACATGAAAACTCCCGAGGTTGACCTGACCGACCGCATCAAAGGGGGCATCAAGGCCGATGGCATTGACGTCAGCAAAGCCGTCGTACCGCCGGGTAACCACCAGATCCGCGTATCGGTGAAGGACGATGAGGGTCGGCAAACCAGCTCGATCATGAGTCTCAGCATAAGTAATTGATTTTAATAATCAAATAGTTACCTGGCAGATCCCGGGCTGTTTTCAGGCGGGCCGCAGAAAGACCAGGAACGCGAAACACAAATTGCCGGGGGAGCGTGCATGAAATGCGCGTACTGCATTTCCGATATCAATGACGCGGCCGTGGTCTGTCCGGTCTGCCGGCGTGACCTGTATTTGTTCAGGCCGCTGCAGGAAAAAATAGCGGAACTTGAGCAAAAGCTGAAGGACATCGATACCTCGCGCCACGCCCTGCTCGAGGCGCGCATTGCCGAGCTTGAAGCGAGGCCGGTTGCGCCGGAGCCGCCGGCCATCGAAGCGGAACCCGCAAAGAAGCGCAACTTCCTGGTGAGCATCCTGTTTGTGGGAGTCGTGTCGCTGGCGCTGCTGCTTGCCGCACACGGACTCATCGTCATCATCTATGACCTCAAAACGCTGTACCTGCGGATTGCATCCCTGCTGCTGCCGCTGCCCTTCGGCTTTGCGCTCTATGTCTGGCACCCGCGGAACTTCTGGAAATCAAGCCTGGTCGCGCTGGTGGTTGCATGCCTCGCAGTGATCGGCATGAGCGCGGTAACCGGTTACGTCGACAAAGTCCCGGTCCTTCCCGACAATCTGCGGGAATGGCGTGAATTCATCGAATATTCAGCGAGCATCACCTTCAGTTTTGTCACCGGGCTCTTCCTGGGGAAAATCCGCTACCACCAGTCGCAGAAGCCCGCCCGGCCGGGCCGCCTGATGGTAATGGTGGCGCAGTTGTTTGCGAAAGACGACGAGGGCGAACTGGGCCTGCAAAAGCTTGCGGCAAAAATCTCCCGCATAGCGGGCGCGGCGGCACCGGCGGTCAGTGGAGCCGTATCGGTTTATACCGGCATCAAGGCGGTGATCGGCGATTCCTGACGGAAAACCGGACCACGACCACGACGACCAATTGGGAGAGAGCTTTCCAATGACGACATTGCCACCCGATCTTTTCCGCCGCAGGTTCATCCAGGCCGGGGCAGTCGGGTTGCTGCTACCCCCGGAATACGCAAATGCCCAGACTCAGCAGGAAGTCGGCAACCGGCTACTGAAACTGCCCAGGACAGCGCTTGTCATCGGTAACAGCAAATACCGCTACGCACCGCTGGCAAATCCGGCAAATGATGCGCGGGCCATCGCCGCCCAATTGAAACTGTCCGGATTCGAAGTCACCCTGCAGACCGATGTGGCGCGCGAACCCATGGAGAGGGCGATTGAGGCATATGCCGCATTGCTCGCTAAGACCAAGGCCATCGGGTTGTTTTACTTCGCCGGCCACGGCGTGCAACTCGCGTGGAGAAACTACCTGCTTCCCGTGGATGCCGCCATCGACGGGGTTGCGGACATTCCCAGGCAATGCGTGGACGTGGGCACGCTGGTGGCCGGCATCACCAAAGCGGCCAACGCGATGAACGTGGTCATCCTCGATGCCTGCCGCGACAATCCATTTGGAAGCGAAAAACAGATTGATCAAAAGGGGTTGAGCCAGCTCGATGCACCACCGGAAACATTGCTCGCCTACGCCACATCGCCCGGCAACGTGGCCAGCGACGGCGACGGCGCGAACGGGCTCTACACGGAGAATCTGCTGCGCGAACTCAAGGTCCCGGAGACCAAGATCGAGGATGTATTCAAGCGCGTTCGCCTGGGCGTGAGGCGCCGCTCCAACGGGCAGCAGATCCCCTGGGAGAGCACTTCGCTTGAGGAAGATTTCTATTTTTTCCCGCCAAAGGATTTGAAGGAAATCTCCGAGGCCGACCGCGACCGGCAGTTCTCCGACGAACTTGCGCAATGGGAAAAAATAAAGGCGTCCGTCGACCCGGTCCCTCTCGAGGAATTTCTCCGGCGTTACCCCAGCGGCCCTTTCTCCGAACTCGCGCAGCTGCATCTGGAACGGGCGCTCGCTGCCAGGGGCGAGCGGCGCGTGCGCATCGCGTCCCAGGAGGGCAATCCTTTTACCAAGGGTTCCGCCGAAGCGAACCTCAAATGGCAGACCGGAGATCGCTATACCTATCGCCTCACCAATCTGCTTGCAACCGCGCCCCCACGGACACTCACTCAACGGGTCGACGAAATCACCGGCACGGAGGTTCGTTACAACAATGGCATCGTCACTGACCTGCTGGGCAACGTGCTGCGGCGCCAGGGCGGCCGGGAATACACCGCCAACCAGAGCGAACCGCTGGAATATGTCGTGGGCAAGCAATGGTCGACGCAGTACCGCATCACCACGCTTGACGGCAATTCCGGCCGAACCGAGATGGATCTGCGTATCGCCGCGCGTGAAACCATCACGGTTCCCGCCGGCACATTCAATGCGTTCCGAATCGAGGGCCGCGGCATTTTCCAGCAGGAATCCGGTCGCGTGGAAATCACGACACTGAGAAAGTGGGTCGCACCGGACCGCCTGCGACGCGAAGTTGCGATGGAGGAGACCCGCGAAACCTCGCGGGATGTCCGCAGCGATGGCAAACGCAGGCGCATCGACAGGGCCCAGTCACGCGTCACGCAGTCCCAGCGCTGGGAATTGATGTCTTTCTCGCAGGGCTGACCGAAACGCTGAATCCGCTAGGCGCTCGGCAGTGCCGGGCAGCCGGAATCCCACCCCTGTGGCCCGCAGATGAGCGCCCAGAAGGGTGTGCCCTGCCCCTTCCAGAATTCCGCGGCTTCTCCCAATATCTCAACGGCTTCGTCGAACTCCTGCCGGTGCGCGCCGCAGAAGTGTTTGCTTTTCTCCAGGATCAGCAGATATCCCCTTGCTTCGATCCAGGAAAGGTCGCGAAGGCAGTCGGCAAATGCATCCCAGTTGCCCCCGAAGGTCTTCGGAAAATTCATGGCCGTGGACACCAGACGCAGAAAATCCTTCTTGTCGTGCGCGTGTCCTATGTCAACGCGCCAGATGCAAAGGCCGGCTTGCGTCGCAGCCTCGGCAAGCTGTCGCGCGTCATCGTTGAACTGGTAGACACCCGAAAGGTCTTGTCTGGACAGCAACGTTGCGACGGCATCCATGTCATTTCCCTTTCGCGTCGATCACGCGCGCAAAGCTCGCGTAATGATCATCGGTGTACCAGTACTCGCCGGAAGTCCGGACATCTCCGGTTCCTCCGGATCCGGCAACGATGCGCCGCGCGCCGCGATCGCGCGCGCCCGGTGTCCTTACGGTGTACTCGCGGTAATAGCCGCGGGTCTGCGCGGGCAGCAGCTTTTCGCGGTTGCCGAAAACCACGCCATCCTGCCGGTTGGAAAAAGGTCCGCCCCTGGCGATCAGTTCCAGTGTCTGCCTTGCCTCGACGGGCAAATCCGACTGAGCGATCGTCTTCGCGGGCGACGCGCCCATGGCCCATGCCGGAACCGCCAACAGCAGCGCAAAAACAATCAGCGCTGCGAATCGCCTCATGCTGTTGACCGAGCTATCAGGCCGCCGCCACAGTCGGACTGCGCAGGCGGATGTGCAACTCGCGCAATTGCTTCTCGTCCACCGGTGACGGTGCGCGCGTCAGAAGACACTGCGCGCGCTGCGTCTTGGGGAAGGCAATGACGTCGCGGATCGATTCGGCGCCGGTCATCAGCGTTACGACGCGATCCAGTCCGAAGGCGATGCCGCCATGCGGGGGGGCGCCGTATTTCAGTGCGTCCAGGAGAAAACCGAACTTGAGCTGGGCTTCTTCCTCGCCAATGGCCAGCGCCCGGAATACCTTGGACTGCACTTCCTCGCGATGGATACGCACCGAACCGCCGCCGATTTCCCAGCCATTCAAAACCATGTCGTAGGCCTTGGCAATGGCCTTGGCCGGGTCGGTGTCGATGAAGGCTTCGTGGCCGTCCTTCGGCGATGTAAAGGGATGATGGAGTGCGACCCAGCGCTTTTCCTCTTCGTCGTACTCAAACATCGGAAAGTCAACGATCCACAACGGCCGCCATCCGGGTTCCATGTGGCCTTTCTCGTGGCCCACCTTCACCCGCAGCGCGCCCAGGGCGTCGTTCACAACCTTGGCCTTGCCCGCGCCGAAGAACATCAGGTCGCCGTCCTTGGCACCGGAGCGCTCCACAATTTCCTTCAGCGCCGCATCGGAAAGGTTCTTCACGATCGGCGACTGCATGCCCTCGCGACCCTTGGCGATTTCATTGAACTTGATCCATGCGAGACCCTTGGCGCCATAGATGCCGACAAACTCGGTGTAGGCGTCAATCTCGCCGCGGGTCAATTCACCGCCGCGCGGCACAAGCAGGCCTGCGACACGCCCGCCCACCGCATTGGCTGAGGCGGAAAACACTTTAAAATCAACGGACTTCATTACATCCGTGAGCTCAGTAAATTTGAGCGGGACACGCAGATCGGGCTTGTCAGAGCCGTAGAGAAGCATCGCCTCGGCCCAGCTCATCACGGGAAATGTCGCGGGCATCGTGACAGCCATCGTCTGCTGGAACACCTTGCGGATCATTTCCTCGAAGATCTTGCGAATATCCTCTTCGCCCATGAACGAGGTCTCGCAGTCGATCTGGGTGAACTCGGGCTGCCGGTCGGCGCGCAGGTCCTCGTCGCGAAAGCATTTGGTGATCTGGTAATAGCGGTCATAGCCCGCAACCATCAGCAACTGCTTGAACAATTGCGGCGATTGCGGCAGGGCAAAGAATTCACCGGCATGCACGCGCGAAGGCACCAGATAATCGCGCGCGCCCTCCGGTGTGGACTTGGTGAGCATGGGCGTTTCAATGTCGAGGAAGCCCGCGTCATCCAGGTATCGCCGCACCGCCATGGAAACGCGGTAACGCAGGATGAGGTTCTTCTGCATCTGCTCGCGGCGAAGATCAATCACGCGGTGGGTCAGGCGCACGTTTTCCGAGAGGCCGACCTCATCGATCTGGAAGGGCGGCGTGACGGAGGGGTTGAGAATTTCCATGTCATGCGCCAGCACTTCGATTTGGCCGCTGCGCATGTTGGCGTTCGTGGTTCCTTCGGGGCGGCGGCGCACCTTTCCGGTGATCTTCAGGCAAAACTCATTGCGCACGCGCTCGGCATTGGCAAAGGTTTCCGCGCGGTCCGGATCGCAGACCACCTGCACCAGCCCCTCGCGATCGCGCAGATCGATAAAGATCACGCCACCGTGGTCACGGCGGCGATGGGCCCAGCCGCACAGGATCACGGTCTGGTCAAGCAGTGTGGCATCGACGACGCCGCAGTAATGAGTTCGCATGTTCAGCCTGAAGAATTTAGGAGTTTGCACCCGGCAAAGCCGGCTTTTTGCCATTCGCACGTGGTGGAACCACGCCCATCGAAATGACGTATTTCAACGCGTCATCCACGCTCATGTCCAGTTCGACAACTTCCGAGCGGGGCATCATCAGAAAGAATCCGGAAGTCGGGTTGGGCGTGGTGGGGACATAGACGCTGACGTAATCGTCCCCCAGGTGCGTGGCGACATCGCCACCCGGCTGCCCGGTCAGAAAGGCAATGGTCCAGCTGCCCGAGCGGGGATACTGCACCAGCAACGCCTTGCGAAACGCCTGCCCGCCCGGCGTGAACAGCGTGTCGCTGACCTGCTTGACCCCGCCGTAAATCGAATTGACCACGGGGATGCGCCGCAGAGTCCCCTCCCAAACCTGCACCACCCGCCTGCCCAGAAAATTGGAGGCGAACAGGCCGGTGATGTACACCACCACTAAAGTTAGAAGGAGGCCCAAGCCCGGAATATTGGTTCGCGGCTTGAAGTCATCCGGTATCAGCGTCAGGGTCTGGTCCATCGTGCTGACGACCAGATCGAGCACCCATATGGTGATCACCACCGGAATCCAGATGAGGAGTCCGGTGATCAGATACTTCTTCATGTGGGCGAAACGCCCTTCGTTCTTCATGTCGGGAAGTCTTGCAATAAGTGGGGCCGACTACTTAACACCAGAATTATGACGGGGCTGCGTCCGGTCCCATGACAGGACGCGCAGCCCGCCGGCAATCCCTCAGGTGGCCGTCGTGGAACCGGAACTGGTGCCCGAACTGGTGCTTGAACTGGTCGTGGAACCGGAATCGGTTTTTGCGGCCGCAACCGGCGCCGCAGCCGTTTCCGTCGATTTCGATCCGGAATCGCCACCGCCCTCGGACTTTGCCGAATCGGATTTCGCCGCATCCGCGGTTACCGGCTTGCCTTTTACCGCGCCATCAGCCTTCTCAGCAGGCTTGGAGCCGCTGTTCTTGAAGTCAGTGGCATACCAGCCCGACCCCTTCAACTGGAACCCGGCGGCGGTCAGCATTTTCTGAAACGTCTCCTTGCCGCAGCTGGTGCACTTGGTGAGCAAGGGGTCGCTGATTTTCTGCAGGAATTCCTTTTGGAACCCGCAATCACTGCAACGATATTCGTAAATCGGCATGGCAATCTCCGTAAGACCAATGATTATACTGGTTTGAAGACAAGCGCCCTGCCAGATAGGGGCTCAGGGCCGCAAACTCAAGGAGTTGGGGGAATACGGTTGAATCCACACATTTGACCTCAAAACCGGTTTGGAGACGCCCATTCGGGAAGGTGCCGGTGATGACAAGCCTTGGCGCCTCCTTACCTGCGCCTGAGATCACGATAGAAGTTTTCGTGGCTGCCCAGCAAAAGCAGCACGCGGGTTCGCGGATCCCATTCGTACGCAAGCAGCATCTGCTGCCGATTGAGCAGGAACTTGTAGACAAATACGCCGGAAAGATCGCCCTTTTTCTGCTCGCCGATCTCCGGGTTGGCGACAACCTCCCGCACGGCATTCATCACCACATCCTGCTGAATGGCAGAAAACCTTTTGAATACCCGCTTGAATGCAGGCATCTGGCGAACGACAACTTCAGGCATTACTGCGCTTGGAACGCCCTTTGCCGGCCACCTTCCTCGCCGGTTTCAACTCGAATGGTTCGGCAAGCGAACGGTCGGAGCGTTTGCTGATCAACAGCTCGCGCACAAAATCAATCGGCAGATCGGGATTCTCCAGGGCCGCCTTGCCCACCAGCGCCCAGAATTCGATCTGCTGCGGTATCGACCGCCGCTCGGCGCCCGCCACCGATTGCGCCGCCAGATAAATATCGTCGTTGATGCGGATGGCGGTACTCATGGACTTGCCTCGATTTGTGACAAAGTGCAACAATTGTAGCAAATGACACGGCAAACAAGGGGCCGATTGAATGACGCAGATCAGGCCGCCCGTTCGATCGGCATCACTTCCCGATCCAGGCGTTTTTTCAGCTCCCGTTTCGCAATTTCCAGATCGAATTGCCCTTGAAGGTTCATCCAGGTAAAACAAACGCGCCACTGCAAATTGATGCGAATTCCGCACCGCCAGTCACAACCGGATATTCTCAATGTTTCAATGTTTCAATGAGTTCGATAGTGTTTCAATGGGTAGGTACAACGTTAACGCCAGATCCTGGCACGCAATGAACCCGAGCTTGCGGTAGAAGCTCGCCGCTTGATCGTGCTTTGCGTCCACAACCACGGCAAATATTCCGACCTTTTCAGATGACGCAACGGCAAGGCCCAGCGCGTCCGCCAGCAATTGCTGCCCAAGCCCCCGCCCCTGGACGCCAAGGTCGACTCCCAGGCGGCCGATCCGCATCACCGGCACCGGGTAACGCGGCAACTTCAATGTCGGATCCAAATCGAGAAATCCCACACTGCCAGCGCTTACCGTATAGAAACCGCAAACCCTGTTTTCACCCTCCCCAAGCGCGACATACGTGCGATTCAGATTGCGGGACTGTTGCTGGCGCGCATAGCGGCGCAAAAACTGATTAAGCGCCTCATCACCGCAATCGAAGCCGTCGCGCTCGTGCCGCGCCTGCAGCGGCTCGATGCGCCATTTCATTTGCGCATCAGTTTTCTCAGCGCAGCATTCGGTTTGGGTGCCTTGCTGATCGCGGCAAGAAAGGCGTCACGGTCGCGGTTGGAAAGCATCAGCATCTGGTGTTCTGAAATCACGCGCTTGGCGGCCTCATAGGAGTTCTGAAGCATGTACGCGCTCAACGTCGTGCCCATCAGCTCTGCGGCCTTTTCGATAAGCGCCTTGGCATCGGGCGTGGCACGCAGGTTGATTCGGCAGGAATTTGTGACGGCGGATGCTGCCATGATGACTCCCAGGAGATGAACTTGTATTGTACGTCGAATCAACGTACGGGTCGCAATCCCGAATCAGCCCATTTGGCGTGCGCTTAAATTAGTTTATGGCTTCAAGCGCGGGACCGGTACGACGTGCGTTATCGGCTGGTGTGCTCATATCAATCAACCAAAGGGGCTTCGCCCCTTTGGAATCCCCAAGAGGTAAAGGGGTGAAGATTCATGATTTAATCGGTCCTGGCGAGGCGAAAACCGCCGCCGTTGTACCGGACAGCCGGGAAGGTGTTGCCGCGGTCCGCGGAACGCAGAGCCTGAGGATCGATGCCCCACGCGCCGCCACGCAACACGCGCCGGCCACAATCACCCGAAGTCCATGCTGCGCCGTCCGACGGGGCGCCGTTGTAGTTGGCGTTGTAACAATCCTCCGTCCACTCAAAGACGTTTCCGTGAACATCGTAGAGCCCAAACGCGTTGGGTGCATAGCTGCCAACCGGGACCGTCTTTCTCGGCGTGGTAGCCACCGGGCTGCCGGCATAGGAAGCCGTGGTCCCATAGTTCGCCAGCTGCGGGGTGATGCGATCACCGAAGGAGAAGGCCGTCGTTGTCCCGGCCCGAGCGCCATATTCCCACTCCGCCTCGCTGGGCAGCCTGTAACGCTGGCCGCTCTTGCGCGCGAGCCACTCCACGTATGCCTTGGCGTCATTCCAGTTCACGCAGGCCACCGGGTCTTCATCGTTTTGAGCAAAGCCTGTATTGCGCCAGTCCTTTGAAGCGTCGTTGTTCCATTGCTTCCCGTCCCAGACATAACAACCGCTGCCCGCGGAGTAACCCGATTCCTGCACAAAGCGGGCAAACTGGCCGCGAGTGACTTCGAATTTGCCCATGGCGATTGAACGCGGAATTCTGACGGAATGTTGCGGGCCTTCATCGTTATCACGAGACGCCTCGGATTGCGGCGACCCCATCGTGAAACTCCCCGCCGGAATCACCACCATCTCCGGACAATCGGCGCAATCGCGAAACACCGTGCCGCGTGTCATTGACGCAATCGACCCCTGTGCGGCCTGCGGCCGCGTTGCCGCGATGTTGGGCACCACCGAGGCCACCTGAACCGGCGGGGCTACTGGCGCTGATAAAGCTTTTAACCTCGCATTCGCGACACCCGCAAACAAGCCTTTAGGAAACTGGTCCAAGTAGGCACGGATTTCGTTCATATCTTTGGAATCCCTCACCGCCTCCCACAATGCCCGGTCGTTGGCAGAGGGGTCGGCGGCGGCGCCAGTTTGGCTCTGCGTGGCGGTAACTGTTTGAAAATTAAAGTAAAAGTCGCCTCGGAGGCTACCCTCTACCCAGGGCTCCTGGCGGCCTTTGGTTTTTGTCACAACCGCGTTGGTCACCTGCTTCAACATCAACTCCACCGGCAACGGAGAGCTCATCTGCGCGAGCAGCGCCTCGGTGTAGGTGCCGTTCTTGCCCTCACCGTCCGCCGCAACGCTTCCCGGCTTGGTGGCGTAGTGAATCAAGGTGCCAGAAGCGGCCTCAACCTTTGCGAGGCCTCGCGAGGCACTGCGAAATCGGCGTGCAAAAGGATTGTCGCGGCAGGCATCAAGGAACACGAGGCTGACACCGGCCCTGGCTTCTTCCATGTTGTCGAGCAGGGTGCCGAGGTTCAGGCTTTGCAGCGGGACGTCTTCTTCGCTGGCGATGTCCGAATCGACCGCAGGAAAGTAGTTCTGCCCTTTCACCTGAATGCCGTGCCCGGCGTAGAACACCAGCGCCACGGCGCCCGGTTTGATCTTCGAGCGGAATTCCCTGTATGTGCCGCCGATCTCGCGCGCCTTCAGATTCTCACGCAACATGACATCAAAACCGAAACTGCGCAGCCTGACAGCCATCGCGCGGGCGTCGTTCACCGGATTGGCCAGCGGCGCTCCTTGGTACGCTGAATTGCCGATGACCAAGGCGACGCGCTGGACATTGCCTGAAGCGCCATTTGATTGCGCAAACAAGGCGCCCGATGTTAGCGCGATCAGCAGTACAAACAGTCCGGTCAGAGCAGACGATATTCCACGGATTCGGTATGGCATGAAACCTCCCCAGGAGTCACACATAGACGCCTACATCATACTATTCAGGCTTCGAATTTCGGGAACAGGTTCAGGGGCCAGAACCCGGAGATATCCAACAGAAAGTTTATCCGGCGAGCAGATCCTGATCGCGAACGGCGAAGTCCTTGGCGAGAAAAAAACTGCTCTTGCCCCGGAGAAGCCCGAGCGGCCGCTGCCCGGATTTCGCGGCGAAATTCGTCACGGGCACAAGCACCGCCTCCGCGACGTAGCGCAGGGACTCATGAATATCTGCAATGGCAAGGTCAGGATAAAAAGCGATGATTTGCGCCTCCGACATGCCATCGGCAACCATGCCAATCACCGTGGCGACCGGGATACGCAGGGAGCGAATGCAGGGCACGCCTCCCATTTGCCGGGGATCAACGGAAATACGCGAGAATTTCATCCTGTCCGCTCCCAAGAATCAAGCAGCCGTTATTTTACGCCCTGAATCTTGGGAAAAGCCGCAAGGCGTTGCCACGATCAACCCCTTGCATTTCCTTCGCCGAGAATCCGCACCCGGCGAGGCCCTTTGCCGTTTCTTTTGCGGTGCGATAGGGGTAGTCAGTTCCGAACAGGATCTGTGACACCGACACCATTTCCCGCAGGGAATTCAGCGCCATGGGATGCGCCGCCTGGGCGGTGTCGTAGTAGAAACGCTTGAGCTCGTGCATCACGCCCTTGGGCAGCTTTGCCGCGAAATCTTTGCGCACGGCCAGGCGCGTGAATCGTTCGGTGATGAAGGGCATGGTGCCGCCGGCGTGCGAAAACAGAAACCGGATGTTCGGGCAGCGCGAGGCGGTGCCGCTGAACAGGAGGCTCGCCATGGTGCGCGTGGTGTCGGTGCCGAATTCGATCATTGATCCCGGTACGCCCGGGACGAGGTTGCGGCAGCAGGTGGCCACCGTCGGGTGGGTGTAGACCACCGCCTTGCGGCGGTTGAGCTCCTCGAACACCGGCGCAAAGAGCGGATCGCCCAGCCACTTGTCATCGAAATTGGTCATCATCACCACGCCGTCGGCCTTCAAGACGTCGAAGGCGTATTCAATTTCCTTGAGCGCCCCTTTGACATCAGGCAACGGCAGCGAGGCAAACAGACCGAAGCGGCCGGGATAATCCTGCACCATCTGTGCGCCATATTCGTTGCATTCGCGGGCCCAGACACGTGCCTGCGCGTTGTCGCCAAACCAGACACCCGGAGCCGAAATCGAAAGGATCGAGGTTTCCACCCCGCCTTTGTCCATGTCCGAGAGCGACAGTGCGGGAGACCATGGCGGCGCGTAAGAGACAGTGCCATCGTGAAACTTGGAGGACTCTGCAAGATATTTTGGCGGGTAGTAATGGTGATGCGTGTCGATACGGCGCGGGCCGCTGGGCTTCTTCGGTTTGGCTTTTGCGCGGGATTTTGTGGACGATTTCTTAGCCGACGCAGCACCACGGACTGCAGCCGCGTATTGGCCGCCAGCCAGTAAAAACGGCGGGCAGCAGGAGCAATTGCTGTCATCGAGAAAATTGAATACACCGGGCGGTAGCAAAACATTACCCGCGGTCGGCGCGATGATTGTTTGGTTTGAGTTCATCATTTTTTTCGTATCCGGATCAGGCAAATTGCGGGAAGAGCTTCGCCGCGTTGCCGTGGTTGATCGCGGCGATTTCCCGCGGGGTGAATCCGCTTCTAACGAGGCCCTTGCCCATGTCCGCAGCGGAGCGGTAGGGAAAATCGGTGCCGAAGAGGATGTGCGAAATTGGCATGAAGCTTTTGAGGGATGACATCGCATACGGATGCGAGGCCTGGGCGATTTCATAATAGAAACGCTTGATCTCCTGCAGCACGCCGCGCGGGAACTTGGCCTTGTGATGCGGCAGAGCGCCCACCCGGGTGAAACGCTCAAGAATGAAGGGCATCACGCCGCCCGCATGGGAAAAAATAAAATTCACATTCGGATAACGGGTGGCGTTACCCGAAAAAAGAACGCTGGCAATGGTGCGGGTGGTGTCCGTGGCAAATTCGATCACCGAGGGCGGAATGCCGGGCATGATGCCCTCGGTGGCAGCCGGTCCGTGCGGATGCGTATAGACCATCACCTTGCGGCGGTTGAGCTCTTCGTATATCGGCTTTAACGCCGCATCGCCCAGCCACTGGTTGCCGTAGCTCGTCATCATGAAGACGCCATCGGCCTTGAGCACATCCAGCGCGTATTCGATTTCCTTCAGGCTGCCATCCACATCCGGCAGAGGCAGCACCGCAAAGCTGCCGAAGCGCCCCGGGTGATCCCGTCCGAGTTGCGCGGCATATTCATTGGTTTCGCGCGCGATACGGCGCGCATGGCGGTGGCCGGCCAGATGCGAGGCGGAGTAGACGCTGAGAATCGCGGTTTGCGTGCCGCCCGCGTCCATGTCGTCGAGCGACATGGAGGGTGTCCAGTCGTAGGTGGCCGCGCGCGAGCCCGGCGACCCGTTGAACAGGTGCTCGGCACCCAGATCCGCCACATATTTTCTCGGCGCAAAGTGGTGGTGCACATCAATGCGGCGCGGTCCCTGGGGCTTTGCTTTTGCCTTCGACTTTTTCGCGGCACCTGATTTTGATTTCGATCCGGAAGCCCGCGATGCGGCAAACAACGCCGCGGTGCGGCCGCCGGGCAGGCAGCAATTGCAGGGCCATGCACCGGCCCACGGCAATGAAGGAGATACAGCGGAAATAACTTGCATTGAAAGCCCCGAGTCCTGAAAAACGGCGAGGCGCAACCTTACATCAAGCCGTGATTTCCGGTCGTGCCGACGAGCGTTGGTTGATTGGGCTTGGGCGTACGGATGATTTTGGTCGCGCGCAGGTGGCGGCTCACCAGATCCCAGATCGGCTCACCCGTGGCGCCCTCGGCGACCGGCGCCCAGCCGGCAACCTTGTAAGTCTTGGCTGCATCGATCAGCTTGCCGCCGAGACGCATATCCTGGATGCGCGCACCCATTTTCGCGCCGGGTTCGCAGCGGTAGGTCATGCCGCCCACACGCACCATGTCGCCGCCCTGACGATAGT
The DNA here is from genome assembly GCA_903899705.1 of uncultured beta proteobacterium. Classification (GTDB taxonomy): domain Bacteria; phylum Pseudomonadota; class Gammaproteobacteria; order Burkholderiales; family SG8-39; genus 2-02-FULL-62-17. The sequence goes on along the minus strand of CAIUKQ010000282.1, from coordinate 9,250 downwards.
AAGGGTCGGGATTGACGAAGTTGTCGCAGACATCCTCGAGGATGGTCTTGATGGTCTGGCCCGTCATTTCTGTCAGCGTGGAGAATGGATAGGTGATTGCCGTCTGTGCCATGAGATCTTCATAGGTGATCGCGTCGCCAGGCAGCAGCGTGGTGCCCCAGCGGAACCCCGGCGAAAAGGCGATCTCCGCATTCTTTTCCTTCATCATCGCATCGAGAATGACCTGATCGAATGTCCCGTTGAAATTCCCGCGGCGATATAAAAGCCCCTCACTCACCGCCAGCTTCTCCGCCAGCCGGTCGCGATAGGGAGCCCCGTATCTTGTTGATTAATTGAGACATTTCAACATCCGCCGGCAGCAGATTGGCAAACACCGGCAACAAGCGGTAACGGAAGTCCGTGACCCGCCCGCCCTTGACTTCAAGATCGAGCGTCGCAAGGAATTTGCCGTTCGAACCGGCATTGGTCACGAGTGTTCGGCCCCGCGCATTGGACACCAGGGTCGGAGCGGGCACACCGTCATGCGTGTGGCCGCCCAGAATCGCATCGATGCCCGTGACACGCGACGCAAGCTTCAGATCCACGCTCATGCCGTTGTGCGACAAGAGCACCACCACCTGCACGCCGGCCTTGCCGCCCTTGCCTGCCCGGACCTCGTCAACCAGTTGCTGCAGGCGGTCCTCGTCGATGCCGAAACTCCAGTCGGGAATCAGATGGCGGGGATTGGCGATCGGCGTATAGGGAAAGGCCTGACCGATGACGGCCACCGGTATGCCGCCCAACTCGCGGATCACATAGGGCTTGAACACCGGATCGTTGAAATCCGTGGTCTTGACGTTCTGCGCGAGAAATTCGATCTGCCCCGCGAGTTCCTTTTCCACGGCCTGGGTCACGCGGGCCTGGCCATAGGTGAATTCCCAGTGCGCGGTCATCGCCTCGACGCCCAGGAGCCTGCTTGCCGCAATCATGTCGCGGCCTTCGGTCCACAACGACGTGGCGGAACCCTGCCAGCTGTCCCCGCCATCCAGCAACATGCTGGGCGGGCCCTCGGCGCGCAGCTTTTTCACCAACGAAGCCAGGTGCGCGAACCCGCCGATTTTTCCGTAACGCCGGGCGGCCTGCGCGAAATTCAGATGCGTGAAGGCATGCGCATTGCGCGTTCCCGGATGAATGCCGAAGGCCCTGAGCAGATGTTCTCCGACCAGATTCGGTGGACGATTGACGCCTTCCCCGACGCCCAGATTGACACTCGGCTCCCGGAAGTAACTGGGGATGAGCTGCGCATGGCAATCAGTGAAATGAAGCAGGCGCAGATTGCCGAATGCCGGCAGATCATAGAAATGCGAGTCGGCGCGAGAAGCGGCCTGCGCTCCCGCCTCGATGGGCAAACCCGCCGCCGACGCGGCAGCCAATACCTGCAGAAACTCCCGGCGGGACAGTGACATTAACCGCGCAACATCCGTCTGGCGCCGTCCAAACGGCTACTTGTTGACCGGCGACTCGGGATCCAGCAACAAGGCCACCACATCCTTGATCTGCTGCTCGGTGAGGATGTCGCTGTGTCCGAAACGAGGCATGTTGGAGCACACACTGTAGGCGCGAGAGTTGTAGATCTTGGCATAGGTATAGCGTTGAATGGCCTCGGTATTGCCGCGCGTCTTGCCGTAATTTCGCAGGCTTGGCCCGATGGTCCCGAAGGAAAGCTCCTGCGGCGTGAGTTGGTGGCAGGCATAGCAATTCGCGCCCGAGGGCTGGCCGGGGTTGTCACTGAACTGCTTGCCCACGCCCGATTGCGCCACCCGTTCGCCCGCCTGCCAGTTGCCCAGGAACTTGCCATCGGCGGGAAATTTCACGTCAGCCAGTTGCTGCTTTTCGATGGCGGAGATGCGCGCCTTGTCGCGAGTCCAGCCCGGGTCGGAACAAAACTGTTGCGCCTCATCCTGCACCAGCCTCGAAAGCCCCGCCTGGCCGTTTGGCTTGAAGCCGCGCATCAGCTCGCGCATGGCCTCGATGTCACCAACCTGCGCGCCCACCGGAGAACGTGTTTGCGCCTGCGCGCCGAATGAGGCAAAAACCATCAACGCCATGAAAGCCGGAATCAGAATTTTCTTCATGGTCTGCCCCTATCGCTTGATCGCCGGACCTGCGTACGCCGCGCCATTGGCGTTGCGTGCGAGGAACATCGTCAGTGCCACCGACAAATCCGATCCGTATAACAGTTCCGGAAAGCGCTGCTGCCGGAAGCAGTCGTACAGTCGCCACTGGAAAGAGCGCAATTCACCCTGCGAAACCCGGTAGGCAGGCCAGGTCGTGTAGGCGCGCTGCGCGTCTTTCTGATTGGTCAGGTTGGGAAGATCCTGCAGGCGGATGCGCTTGTTGTCTTCGCCGTGGCAGGTGGCGCAGGCGAAATCATGCGGGCCACCCCGGTAATAGAACACCTTCTGCCCCATCTCGAACGCTTCACGCTCCTTGGGATGGCCGACGGCCACATTCATTTTCACGCCTTTGGATTGCGAGGTGACATAGGCCACCAGCGCCTCCATGTCCGCCGCCGCGCCCGGGCCGCCGAACACCCGCCGTGTCGCATCCGCGCGCGACATGCCCTGGAGGCTCACCATGCAATGCACCAGGCGGGACTCCAGGTCATCGACGCGATCGGTGTCCTTGAAATACTTCGGCAGGCGCGCATAGGCGCCCTTGACCACGCCCGGTCCGAGGCCGATGTCACATTTTTCAAGAGAAACCTTGTTGGGTCCGCGCGGCTGCTTCCAGAGGTCCTCGCCCTTGATTTCCCACAACTCGGCAGGATTGCCATCCTGCAGCGCATCCCGGTATTCCTGGATGGCCTTTGCCGTGCTGTCCTGCGCGAACGCGCCACCGCCCCACAATGCAATGGCCATCGCGGCCACGCAAGTACCGATTCTCATGTCTGTCTCCGCCTTTATTGTCTGTCCGGCACCTAAGTGCCGGGAATCCGGGGCTGCCCCGAACAGCCTAGCCTGCGATGATCGCCGCTTCGTCGGTGCGTTTGTCGCCGCGGTTGTCGGTCCAGGTCACGCTGACCCGTTCACCCACCTTGCCGCCTGAAAATCGAAAATGCACGAACGGGTTCTTCGCCACCGCCGGCCCCCACTGGGCCGACATGACCGTTCGTCCGCCATGATTCACAGTAACGTTCTGGATGAACCAGGCCGGCACAATGTTGCCGTTGTTGTCGCGGCGCTGGCCCGTTTCCATCTCGTGGCTCATCAGCACCCTGACTTCCACCTTGTCGCCCGCAATCTGGGCACGTATGCGCATCGGATCTGCCATGACTGTTCCTTTGTCCTTGGGGTTGGGCTTTGATTGAGTGACCGCGAAGGCCTGTCAGCCGCCGCATCCCCCTATGGTCACCTTGATTTCCTTCTTGGCGTAGTAATAGCGGCCATCCGCCTTGACCAGGGCGTAGACATCGGAGGTCTGGCCCATCTTGACCCGCGTGGAGATGAACGGATCCATGCCGGGAAGAATCGTGAAATTTGCCGCCAGCGTATTGGGGTTCTTATCGACGAGGATGGCAATCGATTCGGTATTGGGTATCGAACTCGTCACTGTGACCGGCACCAGCGCACCATTTTCGGCGATGTCCGGCGTGGGACTTGCAAATCGCACGCCTTGATTCTCCGATGCAGATGCGCCACCAAGTGCCTTCACCGTATCGGCAAAACTTTTGGTATCAAAGGCCGTCTTGTTCCACGCGACCTGGGCAAATGCCTGTTCGGGGCGCAGCAAGCCCGCGCCTGCGGCGAGCGCCATGACGGTCATGCCACCGCCGGCTTTGAGAACTTCACGTCGCGAGGTGTTCATGTTTCCCTCCTGAAAAGCGCGAAAGACTGTTCATGCAAAAACGGTTCATTCAAAGATGTCCCGGCCATATGACCACGCCAGCAAAGCCCGGATTATTTCACCGCCTAGAATGGAATGTCGTCATCCATTTCCTCGAATTTGTTGGGGGGCTTCTTCGCACCGCCGGCACCCGACGGCCGCGGCTCGCTGGCCATGGCAGGCTCGCGATCATCGGCCGGCATGCGCTCGCCTGCACCCTGACGGCTGCCCAGCATCTTCATTTCATTGGCAATGATCTCCGTCGTGTAGCGATCCTTGCCCTCCTTGTCCTGCCACTTGCGTGTCTCAAGCCGGCCTTCGACATAGACCTGCGAGCCCTTCTTCAGGTACTCGGCGGCAATTTCGGCCAGCCTCCGGTAGAAAGTGACACGGTGCCATTCCGTTTTTTCCTGCTTCTCGCCGGAAGCCTTGTCCTTCCAGGATTCCGTGGTCGCGATGGTGATGTTGGTGACGGCTTCGCCGCTGGTCATGTAGCGCGTCTCCGGATCGCGCCCGAGATTGCCTATCAGAGTGACTTTGTTGACTGATGCCATGAATATTCTCCTTGAATGTGTGCCATTGAGCCCCCGGACTTAAGGGGATCCGCAAGGGGCGAGCCCCTTGTCCCTTTCTGTTCTGCTATGCGTTTTCGGGCAAAAACGGATTTTCGCCCGAGATCAGTTTCATCACCGCTTGTTCATCCAGCATACCGCGATAAAAGGTGAGGCGTGCAATACCCTCCTCCATCGAAACAGTCACATCCTTCACCCCGCGCAGCCGCGAGAGCCCCTCCCGCAAGGCAAGCGGATCAGCGGCCTTGCCCAGTGAAAAATTGCGCTGCTCGAGGTCTCCGGGCGCGCGCATTGGCCAGGCCACTATGACCCATAACGCGAATAAAACGATTCCGAATACAAAAACCGGCGCAACCCCGTAATTTTTTGCAATCCAGCCGCCAATCCACGGCCCGACAAACAACCCCAATGCCTGCGTGGTGTTGTAGACACCGATGGCGGTGCCCCTTGCATGGACTGGCGCGAGTCGGGTGATCAGGGAGGGAAGCGAAGCTTCAAGGACATTGAATGCCGTGAAGAACAGTGTCAGGAACACCACAACCATCCAGAAATCTCGGTAGGCCAATGCAAATCCGACATGAACGCCCAGCATCAGCACAATTGCGCCGATGAACATCATCTTCATGTGTCCGCGTCGTTCCGCGGCCATGATCGGCGGCACCATCAATACAAATGAAATCAGCACCACTGGCAGATAGATCTGCCAGTGCTCCCCCACCGGCATGCCTGAATGTTCCACCAGCGCGCGCGGCAGAACCAGAAACAGCGACATCTGCGCCATATGCAGGACGAATATCCCGAAGTTGAGGCGCAGAAGTTCCGGATTGCGCACCACCTCCCCCAGCGCACTCGCCTTCACCCGCCGCGACTGGTCGCGAAATTCGGCGGTCTCGGGCGGCACGACATAGATCGTCCACAGGATGGCCGCTGTGGAGAGCGCCCCGATGAACAGGAATATCCCGTTCATGCCGATGACCCGGTACATCGCCGGCGCAGCCACCAGGGAAAGGGCGAACATCAGGGCAATCGACCCGCCGATCAGGGCCATGGTCTTGGTGCGGTGCTGGTCGCGTGTGAGATCCGCGGCAAAGGCCACCACGGCGGCCGAAATCGCCCCCGTACCCTGGATTGCGCGCCCGAGGATGATGGTCCATATGTCGCCGGCAAACGCCGCCACCAGACTGCCGATGGTGAACAGCACCAGGCCGAAAACGATGACCCGCTTGCGCCCGTAGCGGTCAGAGGCCATCCCAAAGGGGATTTGCAGCACCCCCTGCGTCAATCCATAGATTCCCAGGGCGATTCCCACAAGCAGGAGATCCTGGCCGCCGGGCAGGGTACCTGCATGCACGGCAAACACCGGCAGGATCAGGAAAAGCCCGAGCATGCGAAGCGCAAATAGCGCTGAAAGGGACAATGCCGCCCTGATTTCCAAGGCGGACATTCGGTCTTTGACGGGATCGTCCATTGGAAAGAGTGGGAAATACCTGTTATTACGGAGAAAAGTGGCGCAAGGCAGAGGGAATTTCGTATAGTAGCAAGTTTATCCGCGAGGACCGCTTCCGAAGCATGGATCAGATCAGGATACGTGGGGCCAGAACCCACAATTTGAAGAACATCAGCCTCGATCTTCCTCGTCACAAGCTCATCGTGATTACCGGCCTGTCCGGATCGGGGAAAAGTTCGCTCGCATTCGACACCCTCTATGCCGAGGGTCAGCGACGATATGTGGAATCCCTGTCCGCCTACGCTCGGCAATTCCTGCAGCTGATGGAAAAGCCCGACGTGGACATGATCGAGGGCCTGTCACCGGCCATTTCCATCGAGCAGAAGGCCGCCAGCCACAACCCCCGCTCCACCGTCGGCACGGTCACGGAAATCCATGATTACCTGCGCCTGCTGTTCGCGCGCGTGGGCACGCCCTACTGTCCGCAGCACAGCCTGCCGCTGCAGGCCCAGTCCATCAGCCAGATGGTGGATCACGTCCTCGCCCTGCCGGAGGACACCCGCCTGATGATCCTGTCGCCCGTGGTGTCAGAGCGCAAGGGCGAACAGGCCGACCTGTTCGCAGAATTGCGCGCCCAGGGTTTCATGCGCCTTCGCATCGACGGCAAGGTATTCGAGGTCGATGCCCTGCCCAAGCTTGCAAAAACCCACAAACACAGCATTGAAGTCGTGGTTGACCGGCTCAAGGTGCGCGCCGACGCGAGGCAGCGCATGGCCGAATCCTTTGAAACCGCCCTGCGCCACGCCGAAGGGCGCGCCATCGCGGTTGAAATGGATGGCGGACAAGAACACCTTTTCTCGGCGAAATTCGCCTGTCCGGTGTGCGGCTATTCCATAGAGGAACTGGAACCGCGGCTGTTTTCCTTCAACAATCCCATGGGCGCCTGCGTCAAATGCGACGGCCTTGGCAGCATCACCTTCTTCGATCCGAAGCGCATCGTCATGCACCCGGGGCTGTCGCTCGCGGGTGGCGCCATCAAAGGCTGGGACCGGCGCAACCAGTTCTACTTCCAGATGCTCACCAGCCTGGGCAACCACTTCAAATTCGGCGTCGAAACGCCGTTCGAGAAACTCCCCGAGGACGTCCAGCAAATCGTCCTTTTTGGCACGAAGGAAAAGCTGCCCTTCGCCTACATGAATGAACGCGGCCGCACGGTGATGAAGGAGCATCCCTTCGAGGGCATCGTGCCCAACCTCGAGCGCCGCTACAAGGAAACCGACAATATCGCCGTGCGCGAGGAACTGTCGAAGTACCTCAACACCTGCGCCTGCCCGGAGTGCAAGGGCACCCGGCTTCGCGAGCAGGCTCGCAATGTCAAGGTCGGCCCGCCCGGCGCGGAACGTGCGATCTTCGAGGTGAGCGGCATCCCGCTACGAGACTCGCTCGCATTTTTCAGCAATCTGAAACTCACCGGCGCGAAGCATTCGATCGCCGAGCGCATCATTGGCGAGATCGGATCGCGCCTGAAGTTCCTGGTCAATGTCGGCCTGGATTACCTGACGCTCGACCGGTCCGCCGACACTCTCTCCGGCGGCGAGTCGCAACGAATAAGGCTTGCCTCGCAAATCGGCTCCGGACTCACCGGCGTGATGTATGTGCTCGATGAGCCTTCCATCGGCCTGCATCAGCGCGACAACGCGCGGCTGCTCGAGACGCTCAAGCACCTTCGCGACCTGGGCAACACCGTGATCGTCGTGGAGCACGACGAGGAGGCCATGTTCGCCGCCGACCATCTTCTGGACATGGGGCCCGGCGCGGGCGTGCATGGCGGGGAGATCGTCGCTCAGGGAACACCTGAGGAGGTGCTCCGCAATCCGGCCTCCCTGACGGGGAAATACCTCGCCCGCAAGCTCGAAATAGCGGTGCCGCGCAAACGCCGCCAACCTGACAAGCACCGCATGCTTCGCCTCGAAGGCGCAAGCGGCAACAATCTCAAGAATGTCGACATGGCGTTGCCGGTCGGCCTGTTTGTCTGCGTCACGGGCGTGTCCGGCTCGGGGAAGTCCACCCTGATCAATGACACCCTGTACTGCGCGCTCGCCCAGCACCTGTATCACTCCAGCGCCGAACCAGCGCCACATCACAATATCCTGGGCCTTGAGCACTTCGACAAAGTAATCAGCGTTGACCAGAGCCCGATCGGGCGCACGCCAAGGTCCAACCCCGCAACCTATACCGGCCTTTTCACGCCCATCCGCGATCTCTTCGCGGGCGTACCGCAGGCGCGAGAGCGTGGCTATGGCCCCGGCCGCTTTTCATTCAACGTGAAGGGCGGGCGGTGCGAGGCCTGCCAGGGCGACGGTGTGCTGAAGGTTGAAATGCACTTCCTGCCGGATGTCTACGTTCCCTGCGACACCTGCCATGGCAAGCGCTACAACCGCGAAACCCTGGACATCCATTACAAGGGCAAGTCGATCACCGAAGTGCTCGAGATGACGGTGGAGCAGGCGCGCGAGTTCTTTGCCGCGGTTCCTGTTGTCGAACGAAAGCTGCACACTCTGATCGAAGTGGGGCTGGGCTACATCCGGTTGGGCCAATCGGCCACCACGCTGTCCGGCGGCGAGGCGCAACGCGTGAAACTCTCACAGGAACTCTCCAAGCGCGATACCGGCCGCACGCTCTACATCCTGGATGAACCGACGACAGGCTTACATTTCAAGGACATCGACCTCCTGCTGCACGTGCTTCACGCCCTGCGGGACCATGGCAACACCGTGCTCGTCATCGAGCATAACCTTGATGTGATCAAGACCGCCGACTGGATCATTGATCTCGGGCCGGCAGGCGGCGACGGCGGGGGACGCATTGTCGCGGAAGGCAGTCCGGAAGACGTTGCCGACAATCCGGCCAGCGTTACGGGCGAATACCTGCGCGCAGTGCTGGGACGAAGGAAGAAGGCGGCATGACGGCCCCGATCGAACCCGGCCAAGCCAACCCCAGAACCAAATCCCGGTAGCCCGTCCCCCCGCTTTTTAGATTGGTTCCATCCGGCTCACCCGTTCACTGGGTTTGGCTCGAACGACCCTTCACTTTCTGAAACTCCAGGTCCCAGTGTACCCGTCCCACCTCTGGTTAGCGTCCGCCGTCTCCTACTAGCGAGAAGGGGGCCCAGAACAACGGGTGAGCGTAGCTGTAACCTTCGGGCGAGTTGGTCTTCATAACAGCTAAGGAAACACTGAACAAGTTCCCGATTGCGTTGTCAAAGTAGGGTGCGCAAACGGGAGGGTTGAATTGTGAAGCAAATGACACTGGCGGCGGCGAAAGGATTTGAGGTGCATGGTAGAGCCACACGCAAGGCGGAATTTCT